>DATLST010000273.1:0-28987 GCA_035534055.1 Candidatus Acidiferrales bacterium
CCGAAATGAAACTCACCGGGCCAGTCGGTCGCCCCCTCATAAAATAAAAAAGGGCCGGCGGAATCCGTCGACCCTTGGATGTTGTACCTCGGATGGAATGCAGCAGGTTAGAAGCGAAACACAACGCCTGCCGAGATGCGAGCGCTGTCTTGCCGGTCAGACCCGCCGTCTTGAAACTTGGTCATCAGATACTCCGCCTGGATGACGCGAACGGCAATGTGCTTCGTAGCATTGACGTCGACTCCGCCACCCAATGTCATCGCGAAAGCGTTGGCTGAACCGAATGCTCCGGCACTCGCGTGCGCTCCTCCGAACAATACCTGGGCAAACGGCGTGATTCGGTCGCTGCGGCGAAATGCGATTTTCGGACCGAACAAGTACGTGACCACGGTTGCGTCCGCGCCATTCGTGCTTGTATGGTAACCGCCGAAATCGGCAACGCCTCCCAGCCAATTGTTCAGATTCAACGAGACAGATCCGCTCCCCCCGTTGAAGTTTGCGCTGGAGCCCTGATCGCTGGTATGCACGTACGAGTAGCCGCCGAAGGCCTCTACCTTCGGGTTATCCTGGGCCGATGCGGCCAGGGAGAACAGCAATGTGACACCACACAGTAACACCCACTTCTTCATGCAGAATCCCCTTTCAAGTGTCTAAATTTAAATTACTTACCGCGATTTACCTGTCCATTGCTTCTACTTTGATTGTAAACCCCTGTAGAACTACTCTGAAGCGAGGTGATGTTATCACCTCTCGGCTTGAGGAATGACGCCATTCCTGGGCGCGGGTGTCCAACGAGTAAGGGGGGTGCAGCCTTATGGGGTTTCTAAGTATAACAAATATAATAACTTAGATAATGGAATGGATGGTCTTTCAGGCTGCTGCGCCGTGGCACTTCTTGTATTTCTTTCCGGAGCCGCAGGGGCAGGGATCGTTGCGCCCGATTTTGGCGGCTGCGCGGATTGGTTTGGGGGCTTCCGCCTGGGCTGGACCTGCCTGGAACTGCAAACCCTTTTGCTGCTGTTGCTGGCGGCGCTCGATCTGTTTTGCCTGTTCTTCCGGGCGTGCAGGCTGCATCAGGAACAGGAACCGCACCGCCTCGGTGTCGATCCGGTCCATCATATCTTCGAAGAGGGTGAAGGCTTCCTTCTTGAATTCGACCAGTGGGTCTAATTGCCCATAGCCGCGCAGGCCGATTCCTTCCTTCAAATGGTCCAGCGTGAGGAGGTGGTCTTTCCACTGCGCGTCCACAATATCGAGCAGGATGTGGCGTTCGAGCCAGCGCAGCATCTGCTCACCAAAGAGAATTTCTTTCTCCTCGTAGCGCCCCTTCACCTTCTCCAGCAGGGTGTCGGCGAGCTGGTTGTGATTCAGCTCGGCGATCTCCACCCCCGCGGTTTTCAGATCGAGCCCGAACTGATTCAGCAGTTCATTCCCCAATTGCGTGACGTTCCATTGGTCGGGATGCTGCGTGTTCGGGCAGTAGGTTTCCGCCAGGGAATTCGCGATGGCCTCGGCGCGCTCCAGCACGAACTCTTTCTGGTCGCGCCCTTCCAAAAACGACCGGCGCAGCGAATAGACGGTTTCGCGCTGCTTGTTCATTACGTCGTCGTATTCGATTAGGTGCTTGCGGGCTTCGAAGTTCTGCGCTTCGACGGCCTCCTGCGCGCTCTCGATGCGCTTGCTGATCAGGCGCGATTCGATCGGCACGCCCTCCGTCATCCCCAGGCGGTACATCAGCGCCTTCACTCGCTCGCCTCCGAAAATACGCAGCAAGTCGTCCTCGAGCGAAAGAAAGAAGCGCGATGAGCCGGGGTCGCCCTGCCGGCCCGCGCGCCCTCGCAACTGATTGTCGATGCGGCGCGCCTCGTGCCGTTCCGTGCCCAGAATGTGCAGCCCTCCCATCGCCACCACTTCGTCGTGTTCCGCGCGGCACTGCTCCGCGTACTTATCGTAGATCGGCTTCCATTGATCGGCGGGTACCTGGAAAATCTTGCCCTCCACCTGAAAGAGCACCATTGCCGGGCCCGAGGCGCCATTGGATCCGCCGGGAGCCGCTTGCACAGGAGCATGGGCGGCATCCGCCTGCGCTGGAGTTTCGGCATCCGGATTCGCGCCGATGACCGCAGCCGCCGGCGCATAGGGAATCGCGAGCTTGTTTTTCAGGCAGTAGTCCCGCGTCATGGCCTCGGGGTTGCCGCCGAGCAGGATATCGGTTCCGCGGCCGGCCATGTTCGTCGACACGGTGACGGCGCCTTTGCGCCCAGCCTGCGCGATGATGGTGGCCTCGCGCTCGTGCTGCTTGGCGTTCAGCACCTGGTGCGGGATGCCCGCCTTCCTCAAAAGCTCCGCGATTTTCTCGGATTTCTCGATCGAGATGCTGCCCACCAGCACCGGCTGGCCGCTCTCGTAATATTGACGCACCCCGCCCACCCGGGTGCCGTCTTCCTGGACGATGCCGTTCACGGTCGCGTCGAATTTCTCCGGCTCTGTCCGGTACACCACGTCCCGGTGTTCGATGCGGATCAGCGTTTTGTTCGTGGGAATCAGGACTACGTCCAACCCGTAAATCTTGTTGAACTCGGCCGCTTCGGTCTCCGCCGTTCCGGTCATGCCGGAGAGCTTCTTATACATGCGGAAATAGTTCTGGAACGTGATGGTCGCCAGCGTCTGATTCTCCCGCTCGATCTTCACGCCCTCTTTTGCTTCCACCGCCTGGTGCAGCCCGTCGGACCACCGGCGTCCGGGCATCTGCCGCCCGGTGAATTCATCGACGATCACCACCTCGCCGTCCTTGATCACGTAATCCACGTCCCGTTCAAACAGCGCGTGCGCGCGCAGCCCCTGATACACGTGGTGGATGAGCTCCATGTTCGAGGGATCGAACATGTTGCCCAGGTTCAGCAGGCGCTCGCATTTCGACACGCCTTCCTCGGTGAGGGTCGCCGTGCGCATTTTTTCATCGAGCGTATAGTCGATGTCGAGGATCAGTTTCGGAATGATCTTATCGATGCGATAGTACTTGTCCGTCGATTCCTCCGCCGGGCCCGAAATAATCAGCGGCGTGCGCGCCTCGTCGATCAGGATCGAGTCTACTTCGTCCACGATGGCGAACTGGTGGTCCCTCTGCACGCAGTCCTTCAAATCGTACTTCATGTTGTCGCGCAGATAATCGAATCCAAACTCGTTGTTGGTTCCGTAAGTGATGTCCGCCCCATAGGCGGCCCGGCGCTGTTGATCGTCCAGGTCGTGCACGATCACACCGACCGTCAGTCCTAAAATCTTATAGATCGGCGACATCCATTCCGCGTCGCGGCGCGCCAGGTAGTCGTTCACCGTGATAATGTGAACGCCCTTGCCCGCCAGCGCGTTCAGATAGGCGGCCAGCGTCGCCACCAGCGTTTTTCCTTCGCCCGTCTTCATCTCCGCGATTTTTCCGTGATGCAGCACGATTCCGCCGATGAGCTGCACGTCGAAATGCCGCATCCCCATCGTGCGGCGCCCGGCCTCTCGCGCCGTGGCGAATGCAGGCACGATCGCGGGTTCGAGCGCCTCCCGCATCTTCCGCTTGTAGTCCGGGTCGTCTCTCTCCAAGCCCTCCATGCGCTCCTGCACTTCTTTCTTGAGCACCATGGTTCGCTCGCCGAGCTGCGCGTCGGAAAGCTTCTTCATTTCCGGCTCAAGCTCATTGATCCCCGCCACGAGGGGCTGGATTTTCTTGATGTCGCGCTCGTGCTTGGTGCCGATAAAACGCGCTACGACATCATCTATGATCTTTTCCACGTCCATATTGTGGGCTTTCGATTCCCTCAGAGCTTGTGCGCCTGCAGCGGCTTGCGCCGTCTGCGGCTGACTGGACCGCGAAGTCTGCTCACATGCGGGCGATACGTTCTCCGCAACTTGTTCCCGTTGCCATCCCGAGCGGAACGAGGGCCCATCCGCCGGCTCCAAAACTTTGCTCAGGTAGGTCGCTCAAGTACATCGCTTAGGCACGTCGCTCAGGCCATCTAACCGCTTCATTGTAGCTGCTCCCGCCATTTCCTGCAAAGGCAGGCGTCGTCGCGGCTTGCTGCTGGTGTGAGGCGGGTCTATGATAAAGGTTGCACTACGATCAGCCTCAACTCCTTCTCTGGAAAGGACGTGCATGCCGCCAGGAGCGCCGCCGGGACCCGCCGCCGCAAAATCGCCCATCGAGGGCGTGAAGAATCTCATTGCCGTTGCCAGCGGGAAGGGCGGGGTGGGGAAGACGACGGTCGCCGTCAATCTTTCCATCGCCTTGAAAAATCTCGGCGCCACGGTCGGTTTGCTCGACGCTGATGTCTACGGCCCGAACGTCCCGGTGATGCTCGGCACCAGCGAGCAGCCCCGCGCTCTCGAGGACCGCACCATTATTCCCGTGGAGGCTTACGGCGTCAAAATGATCTCCATGGGCTTGCTGAATCCCGGCGACAAACCGCTCGTTTGGCGCGGTCCGATGCTACACAGCGTGATGCAGCAGTTCCTCCGCAGCGTGCGCTGGGGGCAGCTCGATTATCTGGTTATTGATTTGCCGCCCGGCACGGGCGACGTGCAGCTCTCGCTTATCCAGACTGTTTCCGTCACTGGCGCTGTTGTCGTCACCACGCCATCCATCGTCGCCCTAGCCGACGTGCGCCGCGCCATCGAAATGTTCCGCCAGGTCAGCGTCGAAGTACTGGGCGTGGTCGAGAACATGAGCTACTTCGCCTGCCCGCACTGCAAGGGCCGCATCGACGTGTTTGGACATGGCGAAGGCGAGCGCATGGCCAAGGCGTTCGGCTTGTCGTTTCTTGGCGAGATCGAGATCGATCCACAAATCCGCATCGGCGGCGACACCGGCAAGCCGGTGGCTGCGTTGGGCGAAGACGCCCCTGGCGGCAAGAGCATCTACACCGTGGCGCGCAACGTAGCCGCGCGCGTATCAGCAGTCAACGCCGCTTCCGGCGCTCCCGTCGTCCAGATTCTGTGACCTCCGCACCCTCCGCGTAAACGGCCCATCGCGGGTCACGCTCCGCACGCGTACGCGTACTGAAATCCAGATCGATTACCATGGAACTAACGCAAAAACGTTCCCTGTGTGTTTACAAAGCAAATGATTCCGTGGTATGGAAAGCGGGCTCGGCCGCCTTGCGGCGGCGGGAGCAGGTGTTTTTCAATGAAACCCAATTCTGCCGATTCTGGAGGTTGTGTGAAACGATCGAGAACGAAACTCAACTGGTGGTTCATCGCGGCGATGGCGGTGATTGGCATTGCCACGATGGGTGCACGGCGCAGCTATGCCGACCAGATTCCCAAGGGTTGGGAAGCGAGCAACATGAAGCCGATCGGGTACAGCAATCTGGATGACAGAGGCGGCGCGTTCAAGATCGCAATTAAGCACGCAAACAATCATTGGTATCTTTACCTCGCGCATTTCTGGGTGAATGGCTGGTCCATCCTCGACGTCACCGATCCTGCAAATCCAAAATACGTGAAATTCATCCCAGGCCCTCCCAATACTTGGACGCTCCAGATGGAGCTTCATGGCAACATCATGCTGACCGCTCTTCAGAAGATGCCACCGAATTGGGGCGGGGATCCCTCGAAGCCGTATGACGAAGGCGTGCTGATCTGGGACATCAGCGATCCAGTGAACCCGAAACTGCTTTCGCACTGGAAGACGGGAAGTACGGGCACCCATCGTGACGGTTATCCCGGCGGAAAGTACGCAAACCTGGCTGCCAACATGCCGGGCTTCAAGGGACAAATATTGGTTTTTCTCGACATTAGCGATCCGGCGCATCCGAAAGAGGCCGGCCGCTGGTGGATGCCAGGACAAAAAGACGGCGAGCCACCACCGCCTCGCCCGATTTCCTTTCACGGTCCAGCGATCATCAGCGCCGACGGCAAAACCGCTTACCTGGGGTATGGGCCGGCTGTAGTGGTCCTGGATATCAGCGATATCGCGCACCCGAAACCGATCGGTGAGCTTACCATCAGTCCACCGTTCGGCGGTCTGCCGGCGCATGACGTGCTGCCGATTCCGGGGAAGTCGCTTCTATTCGTGCACGCCGAAGGAACCGGTGGAGGCGATTCGCCGAATGGACCAACCGGCTGCACCTCTCCGCTGTATCTGGTCGGTCTGGTCGATATCAAGGATCCGACCAAGCCAAAGTTGATCTCCACTTTTCCGACTCCTGTGCCGCCGAAGGATGCGCCCTACACCGACTTCTGCGACAAGGGCGGCCGATTCGGCCCTCACAATACGAACCTCGAATACCATCTGCCGGACGTGGAGAAGCAGGGCGATCTGGTGTACTTAACCTACTTCAACGCCGGACTCCGAATCTTTGACATCAAAGACCCACGACTGCCGAAGGAGGCCGGTTGGTTTATTCCTCCCACGCCGGTGAAACGCTACGGGCCGCTGCCATACGACAAACTGGTGAACCAAACCGAGGACGTTCTGGTGGATACGCGGGGCAACATCTACATCACAGACAAACAGTGGGGACTATTCGTCCTCCGCTATACGGGCCAAGGCGAACCAGCGCCGACCGCCAAATAGCGTAGCCGGCGGACGCCAGCCTACGTTTTCTTGGCGACGACTTCCTCAATGCTGGTGCCGAAATCCTTGAGCATCACCACGGCCGCGTTGCGTCCGGGCGCGCCCGTGACAGAGCCGCCGGGATACGTGGTGTCTCCCGTTTGATACAAGCCGGGGATGGGCATTCGATATTGAGCCCAGCCGGGCATGGGGCGCATCGCGCCGCTTTGCGACAGGTCGGATGAACCACCGTGGATGCTCCCGCGCCAAAAGCTGGGATTTCTGCGCTCCAAGTCGAGCGGGCTTTCGACGAAACGCCCCAGGATCTTATCGTCGGTCAGGTTGGGCGAGAACTTTCGCAGATAATTCAATTGCACGTCGGAAACCTTGTTTTTAATGGCGTCCCAATGCTCGGGGCCCTCCTTAAGAGCGTAGGGATGAAAGCCAAGAATCTTCAAGGTGTGCATGCCCGCCGGCGCGCGCGTGGGATCGGCCACCGTGCTGCAGAAGACGGAAATAGGCGGATCATTCAGATCCGGCTCGTCGCGCTCATCGTCGTAGGCAAAGCGCAGCAACCGGTCCGGGGAAGCGACGATCGCTGACTCCGCCGGAGAGATCATGGCCCCGCCCTGGATCGGATACTTGGGCGGCTCTTTGACGGCGTAGTGGGCCACGACCTCGGAGATTTCACCCTCCCAGGTATCCACGCCGAAAATGAAATCCTCGCCCCACAGTTCGTGCGGCGCCATATTGACCAGGTGTTTGATATGCATGGTGGAGAGCACCGCCTTATCGGCAAGGTAGGTGCTGCCGTCGGCGCATTCCACTCCCGTGCATTTTCCATTTTCGATGACGAGCCGCTCAACGGTTTTATTGGTCAGGATCACGCCGTTGTGCGCCTCGATGAAAGCCGCGAGGGCCTGCGTGAGCCGGCCCGATCCTCCCTTGGGAATGGGCCGCCGTGTCCGGATCGACAAGTAAGCGCTGCGGCCTGTAGCCGGATACTGAATCGGTTCCATGCTCCATGGCGTGCCCATCAAAAACGCGCGGCTATGGTCGTCCTCGAAATTGTCGCGAATCACTTCCCACTGCGACATGGCGAGGCGGCGCTGCCAAATCTTTCCTTGGGGATGGGCGGCCAGGCGTTCGTTCAGCGATTTTCCGAAGCCGATGGGCGTGAACGTAACCGCATTGAGAATAGAGCTGACGGACGCGTATTCATTCATCATGCGCCGGTACGCGGACGCGTCTTTCTTGGAGAACTTGGCAAATTCAGCACAGGTGCGGTCCACGTCGCGCCACTGGGTGATGTAAGTGCCGTCGGCAAACGGCATATGCATGATCGGATCGGGATCGATATATTCGAGCCCGTAGTCGCTCAGATTGAGCTCGTTATTGCGGAGCAGGGGATTTCCTTGAATGGCGCTGTGCGCGGTGGAGCAAGTATCGTGCTTAAACCCCGGCAGCGTTACTTCCTGGGTCATCACACCGCCGCCGACAACGGGCCGCACCTCGAGCACGAGGCACCGATAGCCGGCCTTGGCCAGATAGGCCGTTGCAATGAGGCTGTTGTGTCCCGCACCCGCGACGACAATGTCGAATCGGTCGGTCTTGACGGCCTGCGCTGCCGGCGCTTGAGCGATGGCGGGCAAAGGCGAGAGAGCGAAGGGCGCCAAGGCCGCGCCTTTCACGAATCCCCGCCGTGTGATCGTTGTCATCGGATCTCTCCTATTCGAGCGTGGGGATGATAACTTTCGGCAACGCTCGCATACCGCACGAGCCCTATACTGGCCGCGCCGTTCGCGTTCAAAGGCAGCGGCCAAGATTCCGCCAAGTAGAAAGCCGCGAGATCGGATGCGGGTCCGATTTTCGCCAGTAATATACACCGCCGCACGCCGCGAAACCAATATAGCGCGAGGAAGGACTCCGCAAATGGGCGTTGTTGAACAGACAATACATGGTGAGTCCGCGGCGGTTGAGTCCGTTGGAAGTGTTATGATCCCCGCGAACCCGACGGTTCGCGGAAGGGATCATTGACCGATGAACTTTCGAGTGCCGAGATGTCCTCGGTTTCACTTGCCGACAAAGAATGACGACCCAAACCATCGTTGACGTTTCCGCACTGCTGGACGGACAGAAGGTCAGCTCGTTTCAGATTCGCGTCGTTCTGTTGTGCGCGCTGGCGGTCATGTTGGACGGTTTCGACACGCAAGCGATCGGCTACGTGGCGCCCGCCGTGGCGCGCGACTTGCATCTGGGTCCCGTGGCCCTTTCTCATGTGTTCGTCGCGAGCCTGATCGGCCTGATGATTGGTGCGTTGACGCTAGGCCCGGTCGCGGACCGGTTCGGGCGCAGACGGATTATTATCCTCTGCACCGCGCTTTTCGGCGCGTTAGCGCTGGCTACGGCGGCGGCAAATTCAGTCGCCAGCCTGACTATCCTGCGATTCATCACGGGCCTGGGACTCGGCGGCGTGATGCCGAATGCCATCGCGCTCACCGCGGAATTTTGCCCTGAACGCAGCCGCGGGACGATGGTCATGATGATGTTCTGCGGGTTTCCCATCGGCGCCACGATCGGAGGTTTTGCGGCGGCACCCATTATCCCGGCCCATGGTTGGAGGGCGGTTTTTATCCTCGGGGGGATTTTACCGTTTCTTCTACTCCCAGCGTTGATTTTCATGCTGCCTGAATCGATCCGCTATCTGGTATTACAAGGCAACAAATCCGAGAAGATCGCGGAGCTTTTGAATCGCATCAACCCTCGCTTCGTTTTTGAGAGTGCAACAAACTTCGTGGTTCACGAGGAGAGCACACCGGGCATCGCCGTGGGCCACCTGTTCCGGCAGCACCGCGCCATGGCGACCCTGCTGTTGTGGGTGGTGTTCTTCTCCAGCTTATTGGACCTGTTTCTGCTTGCGAACTGGCTTCCCACTCTGTTTCATAACGCTGGGATCAGCTTATCGCTGTCCGTAATCGCAACAGCGCTGTTCCAGGGCGGCGGTGTGGCGGGCACACTGGCGCTGGGGTGGTTCGTCGACCGATTCGGCGCCTATCGCGTCTTGTCGCTGACATATCTGCTAGGCGCCGTTTTTATCGCATTGCTCGGTGCGTCGCATTCGATCGTCGCGATCATGGGATGCACATTTTGTGCCGGGATTGGAATTATCGGCGGACAGACCGGAGCAAATGTGGTGGCGGCGTCGATCTACCCGACGTTCATACGCTCCACGGGGGTCGGGTGGGCTCTGGGGATCGGCCGCATTGGATCCATCATCGGTCCGATCATCGGAGGGGCCATGCTGGCTTTGCATTGGCCGCTGGCGGAAATTTTTCTCGCCGCAGCCATTCCCGCAGTGTGCGGAAGCGCCGCGATCCATCTTCTGGGCAGATCGCGGATCGGGGCGAATCGTGCACTCGGGCCGCTTTCGGCCGGCATGGCGCCGGAATGAAACGCAACAACAAACTGGCAGCTTGAAAAATGCCAGCTCCAGCCTATCCCGAGAATCTCCACCCGTTACAGACCGAGGATAACCCCGCCAGATAAATCTTCATTTAGTTAACATGCCTGCGTTTTTAGTCCGTCCGTACTATTGGTACTTGCTTTACCGCAGCCTAACTTAGTGCCATGGCACGGAACCAAGTTGAAGAACTACTGAACGCCCGGGCCGAAATAGACGAGCAATTGAGGCGGCATAAAAACCTGCTGACGGTCTTGTTCACCGATATAGTGGGCTCAACGAGCTATTTCGACCGTTTCGGCGATACCGCCGGGCTTGCAATGGTTCACCTCAACTCCGAGCTCGGAACCAATGTGATCGGTGATTTTGGAGGAACAATCGTTAAGACAATCGGCGACTCGATTATGGCCGATTTCCCCGAACCTAAATCGGCCGTCAAGGCTGCCATTGAGATGCAACGCCGTCTGATCGAGTTGAATTCCGAGCTTCCGGACCACCGCCGGATGGAATTACGGATCGGAATTCATTCCGGGATGGGATTCCGAAAAGGCGCCGATGTTTTTGGAGACGTTGTCAACCTGGCGGCGCGCATTACCAAGCGGACCGAGGCGGCTCAGATCCTGATTTCACACACCGTGCAAGAGGCAATCGCGGCGGAATCCGATATCGCTTGCCGTTGGCTCGATAAATGCACGATTGATGGCCGGAACGAAAAGGAAGACATATTCGAAGTAATATGGACCGATCTGGCCGCGTACACCGACCTCCGCCGTAAAGCAGCTTTATCTCACTCCGTTCATCACTCACATACGACGGAAGCTTCGTGTACCGCCAAGCTGCCCGCCCGGTACGAAGTGCTGGAGAAAGTCGGCCAGGGTGGCGTGGGCATCGTTTATAAAGCCCGCGATCTGGAGACGGGAGAAGTTCTGGCTCTGAAAGTCCTGAAGACGGAAGCGGCGTCCGATCCAGTGGTGCAGGCGAACTTCAATAAAGAACTTTGTTTAGCCCGGAAGATCACACACAGGAATGTCTGTCGAATTTACGATCTTTATCGCAACGACGGGATCGCCTATGCATCGATGGAGTACATCGAAGGCGAAACCCTTCTTAAAGTTCTGAATCGCGAAGGCAAACTGCAAATCGGCAAAACATTGGAAATCTTAAGGCAGATGTGCGCTGGATTGCGCGAAGCCCATGCACAGGGAGTGGTACATCGAGACCTTAAACCCGCCAATGTAATGGTCGATCGGAACGGGATCATCAAGATCATGGATTTCGGGATCGCCCGGCTGATGCAAACAGACGTTAGCCACACGGCCGCGATCGTCGGAACGCCCGCATATATGTCGCCCGAGCAAGCGGAAGGGAAGCCTGTGGATGCGCGCGCCGATATCTACGCGCTCGGTCTTATTTTTTATGAAATGATTACGGGGACCGCCGCTTTCAGCGGCGATACTTCGGTTACGATTGCCTTGAAGCAGGTGACAGAAGCTCCGCGCTCGCCACGCGACCTCGTGCCCACCCTGCCCAGGCACATCGAAACGGTTATTCTGAAATGTCTTGAAAAAAAGCCATCAAGGCGCTTCCAGTCCGTCATGGAACTGGAGGATATACTCGAAAATATCGAGCATGCCACCGAGCGTCCGCGCCAAATTTCAACCAGACAAGGGATGAAGAAAGCCAGTTTGAACTTGGCGCATCAGGTTGAACAATACGTGGGCAATCTCCGCGTTGGAGCGGCTTGGGACCGATGGGCCGCGATTGTCTCCAGGGCCCTAGCGGTCAAAGTGCCGACCCACTTTTCCTTTTTCGACCGGCGAACTGAGGCCACGCGCGTATTGATATTCGGCAGCTTGCTTTTGCTCGCTCCAATTATGGGGTGGGCCGTATTCGGCCACTCAAACAAGACCTTCATTGCCAGTTCCGGGAAATCGTTGCATTCGATTCCCATCGCTGCGAATGTCCCAGCCTCCCAAACCACAAAACCTGCCGGGATTACTCCCGGCCCAGCGGCGCACGAGATACCATTCATTGCACTGGATTCAAATTTATCGACTACGCCCGCTTCGGAAGCCGAACTGGACGACGATTCCGCGAGTGAGGCCGATGCGCCATCCCAGCCAGTCCATCGTCATGCCGAGAAGCTTCGACTTCGTTCCGCAACGAAGCCTGGTCAATTGCATTCGTCCTCGAAGCCCGTACAGCCAGCATTACCGCTTTCAAGCACGGCTCTGGCGCCTTCCTCAACAGCGCCACTGAAGGCATCGGCGCAAGGTCAAACGCCGGAAAGCATGAATGTTCCGCAGGCCGGCACAGCTCTTTCGAACACGGCCTCCGTTCAAGGCGCCGAGGAATCGGGAAGCGTCGAGAAATATTTCGACGTGGGTAATTTTAAGGATGCGGCATGGGCTGACGAAGCTACCGAGACATTGAAGAAGCTCGGATTCGACACTGTCGTGCTACACAAAGGCCATCTCTGGATGAACTCATATCATGTAATCGTCGGGCCTTATCGCACTGACGATGAGGCGGAAACCGCACGCCAGAATCTTGAATCTGACGGTTTTAAACCACGACTAACGAAATAGCTCCGCTTCGCAAGTTCATCACGGTGTAACACTCATTTGCGGGGCCGGAACTTCCGGGGAAGACAGGGAGTTTCCTCTTGAACGCATCATTCGCGGTGCAATGGGATCATTTTTGATGTGCTGTTTCCCGACGAGTACACGCGGGAGTGCCTGGCGATCCGCGTTGATGGGGCTTCGATTGTGTCGAAGAACGAGAAATAGCAACCAACACCACTTCTTCCCTGGTGAAATTTTCCGCGGATTGTGCCCGAGTTCACCTTTTCCTGGCTGGGGACGTCTCTGGAGCAACGAGCGAGGCCGCGGAAGATTCCGGCGCCAGCTTAAGTGCGTCCTGAACTTCGGAAGGAAGCTTATCGGAACGAGCGAGAAGAGCGGATACGTCCCACTTCTGATCCTCTGTGAGCGCCGTGCCGAAGCTCGGCATGCCGCTGAGCCGAATTCCGTTCTGCACTTTCCAGTAAGTTACACCGGCAGGATCGTCCGACACGCTGCCGCGAGGCGTCATGAGCTGCGGCACCCGAGGGAACATCGCCCTCGCTATCACTGGAGCAGGCTGGCCAAGGTTGCCATGGCACTGAGCGCAGTTTTTCTTGTATACGTCAGCTCCATCCATGAGTTGCGCGGTGGTAAACCCTGAAACGTCCCGCGTCGGAGCTTCCCGGTGAATCCGATTGTGCAGGGCCGTCCCAGCAATGAATCTTTCAAAGGGCATAGGGGAGGCAGTGGCAGCGGCTGGGGCAAGCCCGAGCGAAAGATAAATTGCTACAACCACGGGAATAAGGATTACGCCTACGATCAAACCGACCCAAAATTTGACCATCGATGATCCCTCCGTCGATACACAGGGTATGACCCATCGTTAATACCATAACCGCACCATTAGAGACCACAACAGTTTTCGGCGCGTTCCATCTGAAATTCAATTTTTGTCTTATGGCGAGAGCCGCTACAAAAGCCTAGCTCCGAAGCTAGGAGCTACGGCAAGTCAGGAAAGGCAGCACGAAGACCGAAGTGGGAATCCGGCGGAACTTCGACTATATTGTTTGTTTCTATAGAGCGCATGCATTGAGCAGAATGACGTTGCGAAACAGTGAATTCGAAGTCCGGAGGCGATTTGAGATGATACGACGCGATTTTTTCAAGGGATCACTTGCAATGGCCGCATGGGGAATGGCCGGCGGGCAGTTGTCCGCCGCGCCATGTTCGGAGGCTCCGTTTCCCAAGGCACCGGGGCTGACAAAATACGTGTCGGAATTTATCGTGAACACCCAATACGACGACATCCCGGAAGAAGTCCTCGAACTGGGCAAGAAGTCGATGCTGGACGGTTTTGGCCTGGCTCTGGCGGGATCGGTTTCGGTGATGGGTCCGCTGGTGCGGGAGTACCTGCAGTCGCTCGGATTCCGCGATGGCAAAGCCAGTGTCATCGGAACGGGAATCAAACTGCCGCCACGCTTCGCGGCGTTTGCAAACGGGATTTCGATCCATGCCGACGACTTTGACGACACGCAGCTGTCGGCGGCGAAAGATCGCGTCTATGGGCTTCTCACGCACCCGACGGTGCCCGTTCTACCGCCAGGGTTCGCGCTCTGCGAAGAGGGGGGCCGCACGGGCAAGGATCTTGTGCTGGCCTATCAGGTGGGCGTCGAGGTCGAGTGCAAGATTGCCGAAGCCATTTCCCCGCGCCACTACAACGATGGCTTCCATACCACGGGCACGATCGGATCCTTCGGCAGCGCAGCGGCCTGCGCCAAGCTGCACGGCCTGAATGCGAAACAGACGGCCTATGCGCTGGGCATTGCGGCATCGGAGGGGGCAGGACTGCGTGACAATTTCGGAACCATGACCAAGCCGTTCCATGCAGGGCACGCAGGAGAAAACGGAACGGTAGCTGTCGATCTCGCGGCGCTTGGCTGGACGGCGGCCGACAATATCCTGGAAGCGCCGCTGGGATTTTTCCAGGCGGAGGGCGGCGGGTTCGACCCGAATGCGATCGTCGATCGCCTCGGCAAACCCTGGACGTTCGCATCTCCCGGCGTTTCCATTAAGCCATTTCCCTGCGGATCTCTCAATCACCCGGCGATGGGAGAGATGCTCGACCTGATCCTTAAGAACGATATCAAGCCCGACCAAATCGAAAAAGTAGACGTGGGCGGCAATCACAGCATGGTGACCACGTTGCTGGACCACCATCCGACTACGGGCTTGCAGGGCAAATTCAGCATGGAATTCTGCATCGCCATCCTGATTCTGCGGCGTAAAGCGGGCCTGGGAGAGTTCACCGATGCCGTCGTGCAGCGCCCCGATGTGCAGGAGATGATCCGGCGGGTGAATTTCTATGTGGATCCGAAGGCTGAACAGGCCGGGCTGGACAAGATGACGAGCATCATCAAAATCCATCTCAAGGATGGCAAGACGATTTCGGGAGAGGCGCAGTATGCAAAAGGAAACCCCGCGAATCCCATGTCCTACGACGAAGTGGCGGATAAATTCAGAGGCTGCGCCGACTTCGCGAAGTGGCCGAAAGCGAAGGGGGAGTCGATTATCCAAACTGTAAAATCGCTCGAGCGCGCACCGGACGTCCGCAGCCTGACTGCGGCATTGACCAGCTAAGACGCGCGCACATGAATACACAGGGTGCCAGAAAATACAGCATAGCCACTATTCCGGGCGACGGGATCGGGAAGGAAGTGGTACCGGAAGGCATCCGCGTGATCGAGGCGGCGGGGCGCCGCTTCGGCTTTTCGCTCTCGTGGAAGACGTTCGATTGGAGCTGCGAAACCTACCTGAAGACCGGCCGCATGATGCCCGAAGACGGCCTCGATCAGCTCCGATCCCACGATGCGGTTTTTCTGGGAGCGGTCGGGTATCCGGGCGTGCCGGACCACGTTTCTCTCTGGGGCCTGCTGATCCCGATCCGCCGCGGCTTCCGGCAGTATGTGAATCTTCGTCCGGTGCGGTTGCTCAAGGGCGTCGAGTCGGCCATAAGAAATTTTCCTCCGGGCGAAATTGACTTCCAAGTCGTGCGTGAGAACACCGAAGGCGAGTACTCGCAGATCGGCGGAAGGCTCCATGGCGGCTCAGAAGATGAGATGGCCATTCAAGAAACAGTATTTACGCGGCGTGGCTGCGACCGCGTGATGCGCTATGCATTCGAACTGGCCAAGACTCGCAGAAAACACGTAACGTCGGCAACGAAATCCAACGGCATCATCTACACGATGCCATTCTGGGATGAACGTTTCGCGGCCATCGCAAAAGAATACCCCGGCATTCGTACCGATCAATACCATATCGATATTCTGACCGCGCACTTTGTGCGACACCCGGACTGGTTCGACGTGGTCGTGGGGTCGAATCTCTTTGGCGATATCCTCTCCGATCTGGGACCGGCGATTGTCGGGTCGATCGGCATCGCGGCATCCGGAAATTTGAATCCGGAGCGGGAATTTCCTTCGATGTTCGAGCCCGTCCACGGTTCCGCGCCGGACATTGCCGGCAAAGGCATTGCGAATCCCATTGGACAAATCTGGTCCGGGGCGATGATGCTGCGCCACTTCGGAGAAATGGATGCGGCCGACGCAATCGAACAGGCCATTGCATCCGTGCTTGCCGGTGACGGTCCTCGCACGCCGGACATTGGAGGCAACGCACGGACCAAGGATCTCGGCGAAGCGATTGCTTCGGAAGTGGCACGATAATCAGCTGGAAGCTGTTGCACGACCTGCCGTAATCTATTGAAAATAGCGGTCTAAGTTGAATCACACATTGCAACTCTTGATTGAACCTTTCTGAAAATAAAAGGCTTAGCTGATAACCCCCGAGCTAGAAAGTTTGCAAAGGGCTAGATTCCTAAGAATCAGCAGGTTTCACGAGGTTATGCAACAGTTTCTAGTCTTCTGTCGATTCGATGATGCTTGGCCGGCCGCTTCGATGTAGATGCACGCACCCAGCCAGCCACGTGTCCATGTTCCTCGCGGCTAATCGCGTCTCCCACCCTTTCCTCCGGAGACTTTCCCCTAGTGTTCTCTTTTGAACAGACCAGTTGTTTTGCCCGCTTCAGACTGTGGAACGTCGCCTAGGACGAGTTCGGCGCACGGTGATCCGCGGGCAGTTTACATCTATCCGAACAGTTGGTTCCGTTGAAGGGATTGTGCTTCGGATTTTAATTCAGGCGATAACAACTATGATGGCAGATCACGGCCAATCTTCTCCGGCTGAGAGCCCCGCGAAGAAGGCCATTCCCCGCAGAATGATGTCGGAGCGAGAATTGTTTGCTCTCTTCGAGGGAGCTTCGGACGCTGCATTTGTCGTCACTGAACGAGGGGAGATCTGTTCCTGGAACGCGGCTGCCGAGAGGCTTTTCGGTTACCGGCAATCCGATGTGTTGCACAAATCTTGCTACAAATTGCTTGAGGGACGCGACACTCTGGGTGTGTTGACTTGCACGGAGAACTGCCCAGTCCGTGAGTGTGTCGCCAAGAATGCAGAAATTCCGACCTTCGATTTGGAGGGAAAGATTCGTTCGGGACGACGTGTGTGGGTAAGTCTATCAACCCTGGTGTATGAAAATCCCCTGAACGGGCGCCATCTCATCGTACACATGGCTCGCGATATCGCGGAAAGAAAACGCGACGAGCGCGTCCTTCGCCAGATGGTGCACGCTTCGAAGCGCATCCATTCGATGTTGACGGAAGGCGCGGAGACTAATTGCATTTCACCGATGTCAGAACAGGAGACAGAGATCTTGCGGTTGTTCGCGGAGGGGAAGAATTCGACGACAATCGCCCGGCATCTCGGCATCACGCTGCAAACATTGCGCAATCACCTGCATCACGTCAATCAGAAGCTAGGCACGCATAATCGCCTGGAGGCAGTTATGCAGGCTGTGCGGCAACAGCTTCTTTGAATAGACGAGTCTTATCAAACAACCGCTCCGAGCATCGGCGGCAATAAAAAGAGACGAACGCGTTGAATCACACTTGAATATAAAGCCTGGCGAGTGCGTGTCGTTCGACGGTAAACCCAGAAACATGCTGAATCCATGCCCGGATGTGCCGTCATGGCTGCGAATCCCGGCGCTGAAAAGATACGCGTGGGGTTCCGAGCGTGCCGGGATAAGCGGGTCGTCCGATGCTTCGATTCCTTCAGTGGTGTGCAGGATCAAAAAACAACCTTCGTTGCGTTTCATCATTCTCGGCGACAAAACGAGTTATCGATAGGATTTCACGTGTAGCTGCTAATAGACAACCCGGACAGGTGGGGTATTCTCACAGGCCACCGCAGGAGGTTCGGGATGAAGAATCCAGCGTACGAGCAGATCCAAGCAAGGAAGGGGAAAGCCAGGCTGCGCATGCTGCAGCATGCGCAGCGCATCAGCGGCAACGTCAGCCAGACCTGCCGGTTCTTTGGGGTATCGCGGGCGCTTTTTTACATCGGGAAAGAGCGCTATGAGAAGCACGGAGTAGCTGGTCTCCGGGACTTGCCCCGGAGACCGCACAAGATCCGCTTTCGTATTCCACCCGAGATTGTGTCGCTAATCCTTCGCATTCGAGAAGAGCATCGTTACGGTGCGGTTCGAGTCAGCCTCTATCTTCAACGGCACTATCATGCCTACGTGTCACCGACGACCATCCTGAAGATCTTTCATCGTCATCACGTCGGGCCCGTTTCACTGAAGAAGTATCGTCCCGGCCCCAAACCACCGGATACTCCTCTGCAGGTTCCAGGACGCTCTACTGGAGTGCCGACCAGGAATTACGGGTGTGCTGCGCTGTCTCCAAAAGATATGAGGGTGATTATCAGCCGTACTGATATGCGTACCATCCGAAATGGGATGATTTTTTAGGGCAAGGCAAGGAAGGTTTTTTCATTTTGCCGTGCATGGACCGAGACGAAGCTTACGCAGTACCGTTTTCTTGGGTCACGGAGAACAAGAAGAATCTTAGTGACCGAGAAGGGTGAAAAGTCGTATTGGCACATAGCTCTTGCCAGTGTCGACTCAGACCGACTTGCGATCAACGTTTCTAAAGTCGGTACAAAGGCGCTGCTTGAACCTTATCGTTTCAGACTTTAGCTGTCCGACATGGAATTCGCTGGCAATGTCTTTTTTTGATCCGAGACACGGTGTCGGCGGGTAATACTTTGAGACAGTTCGCGGTATGGGGCTATTGCCAATCGTGTTTCGTTTGCCTTCGGGATGGGCGCCAAATACCTCCATTTATCACTCTGTTAATCCGGAGTCGTGGTTTGCATCGACACCGGGGCTCAAAATTATGGCGACGATTACGGCAGCTGACGCTAAGGGGTTGCTAAAAGCCGAGATTAGGGATAACAATCCCGTTCTATTCCTCGAATATAAAATATTCCATCGATGGAAGCCTGAGAGCCTTTCTCCTGAACTCAGACTCACTGTGCCGGAAGAGGATTACGTTGTTCCGATCGGCAAAGCTCGCGTGGTGAAAGAAGGGAAATATTTTTCAGTACAATCGGCCAGCGAAGACGCTGTGCTTCGCCGCATCGAGTCCATGACCGATGAAATGTGCGCTTTTCTTTCCGAGTTAATTCGAATTCCCACAGTGAACCCTCCGGGCGAGAACTATCCAGCGTGCGCGCAATTCCAGGGTAACAAGCTCGAAGAATTCGGTTATCAGGTCGAATATGTCGCCGCGGAGGAGCGTCCGGAACACACGCAAGAGTATCCTCGTGTTAACGTGATCGGCCGCCTTCCTGGCTCGACAGCCAGACCCCTTCTGCATTTCAACGGACATTTTGATGTGGTCCCCGTGGGGGAGGGCTGGACGCGTGATCCATTTGGTGGTGAGCGTGCTGAAGGCAAAATCTTTGGCCGCGGCAGTGCGGATCAGAAGTCGGGTATCGCCGCCTCTTTTTTTGCGGTTGAGGCCATTCGCCGGTCTGGAATCAAGCTGGCGGGTACGATCGAGCAAAGCGGAGTGGTAGATGAAGAGAGCGGTGGATTCGCCGGCATGGCCTATCTTGCGCAAAAAGCATTGGTGCACCGCGATCGCACCGACTATGTAATTATCACGGAGCCGCTCAAGGTGGACCGCATCTGTCTGGGCCATCGCGGCGTTTATTGGTCTCGAGTGACCACGAAAGGCCGCATCGGCCACGGCAGCATGCCATTTCTCGGAGTCAGCGCGATTGACCATATGGCGGAGTTTCTCGATATCCTGGTAAATGAATTGAAACCGAAGCTGACGCAACGCCGCTCAGCGATGCCTGTTGAGCCTCCGGGAGCGCGATACGCGACGATTAACGTCAACGCTGCGCATGGAGGGCAGCCGGAGCATGGGCCGCAAACTCCCTGTGTAGCGGATCGTTGCGTGGCGATTTTGGACCGCCGCTTTTTGATTGAGGAGTCTCTTGAGAGTGTACGTACTGAAATTATTGAAATTCTCGATCGATTGAAGAAAGAAAATCCGCAGTTCGACTACTTTTTTGAGGACCAGATGATCGTGCTTCCGGTACAGACGAATCCGGAAGCTCCTCTGGTCACCGCCGTTTCAGGCGCGATTCGCGAGGTTCTGGGAAAGAAGGCTCCCCTGATCGCCAGCCCGGGAACTTACGATCAAAAACACGTCATGCGTATCGGGCACGTGGACCAATGCATCGCATACGGGCCGGGCCGACTGGAACTTTCCCATTTGCCCGATGAATACTGCTCGGTGGAAGATCTTGTTCACGGCGCGCAAGTCATGGCGTTATCCGCGCTTCGATTGGTGGGCATAACTGACGGGCTACGTACATGAACATCTACCTGCTCACGCTGATCGGGTATTCCTTCCTGTTGATTGCGGTCGGCTTGTTCGCCGCGCGAAAGGTGAAGAATGCTTCCGATTTTCTGGTTGCGGGGCGAAGATTTGGGCCGGGGGTTATCTTCGCCACATTTCTCGCGGCCAACATCGGAGCTGGATCAACTGTCGGCGCAAGCGGCCTCGGCTATCGGTTTGGTCTTTCGGCGTGGTGGTGGGTTGGCTCAGCCGGCCTCGGCACGATCGTTCTTTCTCAATTGATCGGCCCTCGGCTGTGGCGCATGGCAAAAGCTCATGGGATGCACACAATGGGCGATTACCTTGAGCTGCGCTATAACAAGTCCGTCAGAGGAGTCATAGCGGCTATCCTCTGGTTTGGGACCCTGGCGATTCTTGCTGGCCAGCTCATGGCCATTTCGTGGATTCTCAATGTGGTCGCGGGATTGCCGAAGTGGGTGGGATGTCTGGCTGGCGGAATTGTCGCCATCACTTATTGCACGGCGGGCGGGCTTGCATCCTCGGCGATTGTCAATATTCTTGAACTGGCCGTTACGATGCCGGGGCTAGTGGTTTCCGCACTCTATTCCCTCCATGCGCTCGGGGGATGGTCGGGGTTGGACGCGGCATTGGTGAGACAGATGGGTGCGAGCGCCCCGCATTGGACCACATTTACCGGCGCTGGATCAAAACAGATTTTTGCGTACGTTTCAATCCTGGTCCCCTCATTTATCTGTTCGCCGGGACTGGCGCAGAAATTATACGGCGCGCGGGATGCAAAAGCGGTGCGATGGGGCGTTGGACTCAATTCGATCGGGCAGCTCTGTTTTGCCGTGGTTCCAGCGATATTTGGCATGGTCGCACTGGCGCATTTTGCCCATCTGGGTAATCCCGAACTTGCGCTGCCCACGGTACTAGTGAAACTGGTGCCTCCTTGGCTGGGGCTTTGGTCTCTGGCTTCGATATTCTCGGCGGAACTAAGCGCCACCGATGCTATTCTTTTCATGCTCTCGACCTCGCTCGCGGTCGATCTCTACAAGGCGTTTATCTATCCAGACGTGCCGCAGAAGAGACTATTGGCGGTGAGCCGCCTTACAACAGTTGTGGCGGGCCTTGCCGGCATCGGCTTGTCGATCGCGCTTCCTTCCGTGATTTCCGCCGTATCCATTTTTTATGGCTTACTTGCTGTCGCGTTATTTATACCCTTTGTCCTGGGACTTTACTGGTCACGCATGAGTACTCCAGCAGCGCTGGCAAGTATCTTCACGGCCATTCTGGCGGACCTCATCGTCCAATACGGGACCCCAAGCCACGGAATCGGTTTGCTCTCGCCGGCGTCCGTGGGCATTCTGGTCGGGCTAGTCGCAGCGATCGTGGTTAGCTTGGCGGCTCCGCACGTTCGAGTGCTACCTGCCAAAGCAACTATGGATGAGAGGGCTTGAGAAGGCACGAAGGTTCTTCGCCAGGATATAGGCGAGATTCAGAATTGAGGCCATGGATACAAGGAAAAAACCGTTGGGGCGACAATACTTAGGGTGAATTCAATGAACCGACGAGATTTCAATCGAAATTTAATGGCTGTTGCGGGTGGCGCGCTACTTTCTGACGTTTCAGTAAATGCACAAGAGACAAAACCCGCCGATGCCGCACCCCGTGCTGTTTCCGCCGATGCTGCTGATGCGGGCGGTCTCACCGATGTGGAAGGCTTAAAAGTCGGCAACTTTACGGATCAGCGAAGGCCCACTGGCTGCACCGTGGTGTTGTGTGAGAAAGGCGCAACGGGCGGCGTGGATGTGCGTGGCGGCGCTCCGGGAACTCGTGAAACGGACCTGTTGCGCCCTGTCAATACGGTGCAGCAAATCTTTGGCTTGTCGCTGAGCGGCGGCAGCGCCTTTGGCCTGGACACCGCTTCCGGCGTGATGCGCTACCTCGATGAAAAAGAGATCGGCTATCACGTAGGTCCCTCGATGGTCGTGCCGATCGTTCCCGCAGCCATTCTGTTTGATCTTGGCTTCGGCGGCGATTGGAAAATCCGCCCAACCGCAGAATCCGGCTATCAGGCCTGCCAGGCGGCGACTACCGGAAAGATTGCGGAAGGGAACATTGGAGCCGGCGCTGGAGCGACGATCGGAAAGCTGTTTGGTCCCAAGTACGCCATGAAGGGCGGACTCGGTACAGCCAGCATTCACATCGATAACACAGGGGTGGTGGTTGCCGCGATGGTGGCGGTCAACGCAGTGGGGGACATTTATGACCCGCATACCGCGCAAATCATCGCAGGTGCGCGTACGGAAGACGGTAAGGGCTTTCGAAATGCCATGGACCAGATCCGCCGCGGCTATCGGGTTGTAATGCCTGAAAGTGGCACCAACACGACGATTGGCGTGGTGGCTACAAATGCAAAGCTGGACAAAGATCAAGCGACCAAAGTCGCGCAGATGGCGCACGACGGATACGCGCGAGCCATCAATCCTACGCATACTCCCGCGGACGGCGACACGATTTTTTCTCTTGCAACGGGCACGCTTGCAGCGCGGGTGGATACCGGGATGATCGGCGCTCTCGCGGCGGATGTCATGGCTCAAGCCATCGTGCGCGCCATCACGCAAGCGGAAGGCGCCGGAGGCCTCCTCAGCTACAGCGACCTACAGAAGTAGGATTTCGCTACGGTGTTTCCCCCGGGCAAAGCGGTCGCTCCGGTTGAACGAAGAACCACAGCGGACCTCCGGCCAGAATAATCACGCCGGCGATCTCAAATGCGGGAGTCCATCCGAGTTTGTGAGCCAAAATGGGAGTCAAAATCGGCGACATGACTCCTCCAACATTCCCACTCAAATTCATAACGCCGGATACGGTGCCTGTATGCTCCTTGGAAATATCAATCGTTGTGGCCCAATGAGAGCTCAGCGCAAAATAGATTGCGCCGCCGCCGATTGAAAGGCCGTAGATAGCGATGTGAATATTAGAAACCAATCCTCCTCCAAAGACTGCAAACCCGGCGACAAACATACCAGTCATTGAAACCAGGCGGCGGCCCGTGGTTTTCCCAAACCGGCGAGCGACGCGGTCTCCCCACAAACCGCCCAGCGGCGTCAGGATCACGATGGCAATGTACGGACCGACGGTATAATACGCGCCTTCCATTTTCGACAATCCTCGCGCCTCCACCAGGTAGACGTAGAACCACGACATATAGATTTAGACCAGATAGCCGCACGTTGCAGCGCTGCAAAACAACAGCCACACATTCCTGTTCGTGCAAATGGCGCGCCAAGACGTTCTCACCGGCTTTCGCGCTTCGATCAGCGAATACTGTGGCAAGAGCACCCGTTCAGACTTACTCGGCTGACCGCTATGGATGGCGCGCAACTCCGCGGCATTCACCCACGGATGTTTCTCTGGCGTATTCCGCGCAAACACGTACCACAGGATGGCCGCCGCGATACCAATCACTGCGGATGCATGGAATGATTGTCTCCAACCGTAACGCAACATGATCCATGCGATCAAAGGCGGCGCGATCGCCCTCCCAATCCTCCTCCGGCCAGCGGCAGGCCGCTCGCAAATCCGCGGTCTTTCGGAGTCATTCACGATCCTCGCCGGTCTATCCATCCAGGCAGCCAATGGTTCGACGAAGGCGGAACTCAAGCGGACCGCCCAGATGGCCCTTCGCCATCTGGGTTACTGAGCCTTGTTGGGGCCGCCGCCTGCTTTGCCGCACATCTCATGGAAGCAGTCTGCTCTCTCTCAACGGTGGCTTTGGCTGTGCCCGACGGCTAACGTGATGCCGATCTTCCCAGTTCAGTAGGCCAGCCTTTTCTGCCGCTCATTTTTTCTGGGCACTGCTTCAGGCTAATTCCTGCGTCCGGCAGCTTCGCGGCTTCTGCTTTCCCGGTTCCGCCCTTACACCATTAGGTTCTTTCCCATAAAGCAGCCGCTTGCTTTGGAAGCAGGAGCCGTCGCTTTTGGGTGCCCCAGAAAAATGGGGCAGAAAAAGGAGACATTTTCATGTCCTAACTTGCACTCGGTAACGATCGTCGGATTTGTTGGAGCCCACCATGAGCAGCGTCAAGCGCGGAACAACGGTTCAAAATTCACCGTTCTTTCCGTCGCTACACAATGCTCCTGGAAAAACGCAGAAGACTAATGGGTCTCGAAAGGCGAATGGCATCGCGTCGCGATATTTCGCCCGCGGCTGGCTGAGGCCGTCCTGAGAGTTTCCATTGCTCATTGCCTGTGGAGACAAATTCGCGGAGGTGCTGCAGGATTAAGACCGCAGCAAAAAGGAAAATAATGAGCGCCACAAAGGGATCCTCGTTTTCAGCAGCTCACCCGGCACAACCGTCAGCCGAAGAAACAATCCGAAAATACAACGAATATGTGATTACCAGTATGACGACGAGCGTCCAGCCCGTCGTTGTAGAAAGAGCCCGTGGTGCCGTGGTTACGGATATCAACGGCCGGGATTATCTCGACTGCTTTGCGGGGATCTCTGCCGTAAACTCAGGGCACTGCAATCCCCAGGTTGTCGAGGCCGTTCAGGCGCAAGCCGCTAAACTCATCCACTGCTGCTTGTACCTTGCGGAAAAAATAGCTCAGATTGCCCCAGGACGGTTGAAAAAGACTTTTTTCGCCACCAGCGGTGTTTTGCTGGCCTATCGTAGCCAGCGGTAAAGTACGTGCAATATTAATTTATCACATTTCCAGTGATTCACTGGATGCACGTGCTTCACCTTTACATTCAGATGAACGCTCCGGCGAACGGCTCCGACCCGATCCTCCAGGAATCCCAGCACTTAAGATCGGATGTGCCAAGCCGATAAACGATGTGCCGGCCTACCAAACGATCCTTGCAACCATGATGAGATGGCGCTGCGACAGCGGTGTAGTTGCGCCAAAAGTCGCTGGATTGCTCACGTACAGGGAACTCACGTTCGCTACGTAAAAGGATGGAGTATTAAAGACATTGTAGGCTTCCATCCGCAGTTGGAGACTCCAAGGCCCCGATCCCAAAGGTCCCGATTCGGCGAGTTGAAAGCTCTTCATAAGTGACCAGTTGAAATTGAGGAGGCCAGGTTGACGGGCGACGTTCCGGCCGCACGTGCCATTGTTTCCAAGCAAGGGCTGCGTGAATGTATATTTGCTCGAAAAACCATTGGGCAACGCCAACCCACCGCCGCCCGTCACACAATTCGCCAGCGTATTGTCTGACGCGTTTCCGCCATTGGCGGTATTTCCATCCAGATTCACATCCGCGATGCCGAGCACCGGGCCCGAAAATATATTGACCGGAACGCCCGATTGCCAGGTATTGACAGATTCAAATTCCCAGCCTTGTACGATGCGTTCTTTCCAACCGGTGGTGTTCCTGAAAAACGGCAACTGATAGATCCCGGTGACCAGTATCCGTTGAGGAATATCAAAATTCGATACTGCCCTGGCGCTCTTCAGGTTGTATACATTTTGAGGGACGCCGTCCCCAAGATAATCCTGCTGCGGGTAAGCGGTTGAGGCATCATCAATCGACTTCGACCAAGTGTAAGAGGCTTGGAGCAACAGTCCGTGCGACATCGCTTTTTGGACGTTTATCTGCAAGGAATTGAAATTGGAGTCCGCAGCGTCCGTGATGAGATTTACCTGATCGAAGCGCCCATCGTCACGAAGTGTGCCAACTCCTTCCTGCGCTGAAACAGCTTGAAAAGTCGAGAGACGTGCGGTTTCGTCGGCGACGCTGGTTGCCGGATATGCGCCCGTCGATGCCAACTTTGAGGGTACAAAGTTATTGACTGGTATGAAGGCCGCGAGGTGCGTGCCTTTCGATCCCACATAGCCGGCACTCACTACTAATGAAGGCGAAACTTTGTAGTCCAAGAGAAGATCGTACTGTTGCATATAAGGATTGCGCAGGTTCGGATTTGTGGTTGTGATCGAACCAAAGTTCGTCGCTGTGCCGAAACTACCCGATGCTACTTGTGCGAGCAGTTGCTGCTCATACGGCGCGGTTCCGGCCAATAACGCATCCAATGTGTTCCCGCCCGTGAAGCTCGTGAGCAGGCCATTGACCGCGACCGGGGGGCTCGTGCGGCCTTCATCCGCAAGCGGCGTGAAAAAGAAAGCGTCATAGTAAATTCCATAGCCGCCGCGCACGACCAATGGGCCATTTCCCGGATTCCAGGCAAAACCAAGCCGCGGGCCGAAATTAAATGGGTTGGAGCGCACCACCGGGTTGCCTACTTTGAAAGAACCCAACACGCCGGTACCGGCTACACCAATGTTGCCCGGTAGCTGCGTGTCTAATAGCGAGTATTGTCCGCCCGCGACATTGATCGCGCCCTGATATTCCCATCGCAGGCCGACATTGACCGTCAAGGAAGGAAGCACTCGGATATCGTCTTGCGCGAATGTGCTGAACACTTTTGTTCGGAACGGCTCTACCGAGGGGCCAAACAATTGCTCATATTCGCTTGGCTCCGCATTCAGGAAGTTTTGAATGGAGGAAAACGAAAAAAATCCACGAGTAAAAGACCCCGTGGTACCCGCATTAAACGAATGGTCTTGAATGATGCGAGCATCAAAACCAAACTTCAATAGATGCTTCCCTTCTACTTTGCTCAGGATGTCGTTTCCCTGATAGACGTTGAAGAGCCGGCCTTGGGGAAATCCGCCATATTCACCAAAGGCTGTCAGACCTGTAATCGAGAAGTATGGCCCTGGGTTTGTCATCTGGGCAGGCAAGCTTGCAAGGGATCTGGCATAGGCCACGCGAACTTGGTTGACAGTTGTAGAATTAGCGGTCCAAGAATCAAAAAGTTCTATGTTCCGGCCGTGCGGCTCGTAGAAGGCGCCTTCATTCGCAAACGCCACCAGCGATCCAACGTACGGAAGCACGCTTGTGCCGGTACTTTGGAAATAGCGCGCTCCGACCGTATTGTTGTCTGAAACACGATAATCCCCGCGTAGCAGGAACTGGTAGGCGGTTGAGGGGCTGCTATAGTTCACGGGATAGAAGCCCTCGGTCGTACTGCCCGGAATGGGCACCGTCGGTGCTGGCAGATACTGCTTGATAATCGAGATCACGCCAGGATCGGTTGCGGTGGAATCCTCCGCGGCTGTAGGCACCGGAGCATCGTACGTTCCGCCCGTACCGATTTGCTTATTGCGATTATAGCCCCCGAAAAGCCAGAGTTTATCCTTGATGGCGGGTCCACCCATTGCAAAGCCATACGTGTTCACGTCGGTGCGGGTTGGCTTGCCACTTTTATCGTTATAATTTCGCGCGTTGAAGAAATCGTTTTGGATGTAATCGTTGGCTTCGCCGTGCCAGTTGTTCGTGCCGCTCTTGGTGACTATCTCGACGATACCGCTAGACTTGATTCCATACGCGGCTGAAACGTTTGAAGTCAGCACGTTAAACTGCTCGACGAAGTCCGGATAGGGCGTCGTTCCGCCGGCGATGCCGCCGAACTCCCAATCATTGGCATCCGTGAAGTCTAGCTCGGTCGAGTTATACTCGGCGCGACCTCCGTTTGCCGAAATCTGCCCCGTTTGGGCGCCAGTAAGCTTTACGAGGCTGCCCCCCCGAGGATTGTACATTGGCTGCACGCCGGGAGCAGTCGCGATAAGGCCAGTAGCGCTGTGCCCTGTGGGAAGACTATTCATCTCGAGGGAGTTGCGAATGGTGCTGAGCTGTGGATCGCTCGTATTCAATTCCGCTGCTGCCTCGGCGCTAACAACAACCGTGGCGGTTTGCGATTGAATTGTCATCCTCAAGTCCTGCGTAGTCGTTTTGCTTGCAGCCGCGGTGAACTGGCTGGCGACTTTGCTGAATCCCGTCGCCTCCGCGCTGACCTCGTACGGGCCTGGGAGCACTGCTGCAAAAAGATAAACGCCGTCAGTACCCGTCTTAAACGTCTGAGCTACGTTCGTGTTGAGATTACGGAGCGTAACCGTGGCGCCTGCCACCACTCCTCCGTTTGGATCAAAAACGGTGCCCTGGACCGTGCCCGTTGTGTACTGCGCGCGAACGGTCGAGGCGCCTACAAACGCAAGGAAAAATCCAACGGCAGCCACCCAACCTAGACTTTTTTTCGGCATATTTTTATCCTTGAAGAGACGTGCACTTATATTCGGAAACTTGGACTAACTATCTACAAGGAAATTCCTTTGAGGCCATTTCAAAGAAGGCACTTACATGTAAGGAGCGCTCCATCAACCACCCGCATGCAAGTTGTACACGGAATTTTGTGACGGCTGTACTCGCAAGATTGGTAATGCTGTTCCACAAACTGAACGCCAGTATCCAATCTTTCGTCATGTCCCCCGCCGAAGGGGGGATATTGCACTTTGTGATCACGCTGGAGTCGGAAACCGATCCGAGCCTTCGCATTCTGCCAAGCGTCTATAAGAACATCGATGTGCTGATTGCTACGCAAAGTGCGCAATTCGTTGCTGATGCTGTGAGTCGCTCGAAAGCTCATGTCAGTGCGCCTAGGGAACCTCTGAACAAGCACTGGTTTAAAAGAACGGATGAGGAACAATAGGCAATTCAAGCGGTTTCAGTGATTTCATAGGGATGCCGAGAGATTGGATCCGCCTGCCAGCGCCACCAGAGCGTCCCTTGTGACCC
>DATLST010000274.1:0-24634 GCA_035534055.1 Candidatus Acidiferrales bacterium
GCCATCCGTGAGGTTGATGTCCAGATTAAAGGAGGGGGAGTTGTACCAGGTCGTCGCCGTCCGCGCCGAGCCGGAGCCAGTCGACAGAGCCGTCACACTGCCTGTGGTGGAAGCCCAGACGTAGTTCAGCTGATTCTGAACTGCAACCGTTGCATAGGAGGGAAGGCTCGGGGTTAGATTGGCGATGGAATATCCATCGGCCCCATATTTCGCCTCCCAGTTCCCCTGGGTGACAGTATCAAAACCGGCGAAGGTCACAACTGCTGAGCCGGCAGCCTCAGGTTGAGAAAGAGATTGACACTCTGCAACGCCTCCCATCAAAAAGCTTGCGAGAGCCAGAAGGGAGAACCCGATCAGGGGTCTGAAATATTGCCGGATTTGTCTTAGGTGCGTGCCCATACTCGAAGCGTATGGCTCGCGCACTGCCCGGTACGACTGTACGGACAGCCTGTTTCAGTACAAGCCGGCAAGATTGACGAATTCTAAGATACTGGACGCGAGAACTAAGGCAGGTCAGGTTTCTGATCGCGCCAATTCGAGCATGGTGGTCAGGTAAATTTGAGCGCGTACCTGTGGGAGGGTGCAGCAGGGCTGACCGGCAAGTCCTCAGCGCGTAGATCGTCTCGCGACTGACGCCCGTATGAACCGGTTGGTGCGTACCTTTCAGAATTGGCCGCCGTGGATGACTGGACGTATCTGGTTCTGTATGGATTGCGGTTGAAGATGCGATCTGCATTCGGGCAGCGGCTGTTGTTCGTGGCTGATGGATAGGCCGGAATGAGAGCCGGGAGCAGAACGGGGTATGCTGGGCTTAAATTGTATTTGTGTTTTAGGGTTGCGGCTCTCACGCCGCCATGCAGGACTTCTGTGCTATCCTCCTTTTCGCGAGCGAGAGTTTTCACGCCGAAGCGATCCGGCTTCTGACCTCTGCAAAAAGGGACTTCCGGCCTGTGGGTGAACCGAATAATCCCCTCACGACGATTCCACCGCGCATCCCTCGCGAGGTTCCCGGAAAATCGTTTCTGCAAGATGCTTTCTTCGGCCCCGCTGAGCTGAGGGCCGGATGGCGCCTGCTTATCTTCTTCGCGGTCCTTGCGATACTTTTCCTGATCGGAATTCTTCTCACTCGCATGATTGCGAACGGAAGAGTCACCAGACCTAGCTTCAACCCGTTAGACCTGCTGTCCGGCGAAGCGCTTTCCTTTCTCGTCGTTCTGCTTGCGAGCTGGATTATGGCGAAGATGGAAGGAAGAACGATCGCCGACTATGGCTTGCCCAGGAGGGGAGCTTTCGGCGGCCGCTTTTGGCAGGGGATCGTCATTGGCTTTGCATCGATTACTGCGTTGCTGGTTTCCTTACGTGTCGCAGGGGTTTTCCACTTTGGGATGATTGGCCTGCACGGCGCCGCAATTTGGGAATACGCTGCCTTGTGGGGTGCAGTTCTGCTCTGTGTGGGGTTTTTCGAAGAATTTGCGGTGCGAGGGTACGCGCTGTTCACGCTGACTACGGGCATCGGGTTTTGGCCGGCGGCCATCGTGATGTCCGTGTTTTTTGGCTATCTCCATCACAGCAATTCGGGTGAGAGTATTGTTGGAACGTTCAATGCGGGCGCCGTAGGATTCCTCTTCTGCCTGCTGCTGCGCCGGACTGGCGACCTTTGGATGCCAATTGGTTTTCACGCAGCCTGGGATTGGGGCGAGACCTACTTCTATGGCGTTCCCGATAGCGGCCAAGTGGCGCAAGGACACTTATTCAACGCAGCCTTTTCCGGTCCCACTTGGCTGACGGGCGGCACCGTCGGGCCGGAAGGTAGCTGGTTCTGTTTTTTCCTGCTCGTCCTCCTTTGGTTCCTCTTCGCCACATGGCTGCGCGAAGTGAAATACCCGAATCCGCAAGCCATTCTCGGTCCACGCAGTCGATCCGATGTTACCTTGGCGGATTTGCCTCCCAGCAACATCGGACCCTAGACACGAGGCACTCGAACTACCGTTCTGTGGCGATGTTGACTGCCTCCACCAGGATTGATAGTGTGCATCTGTTTGGATGGCGGCCAGCCCGCTTATTCCTGGGGTAAATCGCCGGTGCCGGAGGGGTTATGGGAAAGTCAAAAAAATCCCTGGTTGATCGTCGCAACTTTTTGAAGGGTGCGGCCGCCGGTGCTGCCGTGCTGGTGGCGAACCCCCGAGCGGCTGTCGAAGCCAAGCCGGACGAGCTTCGCCGGGCCGGAACGGTGCCCTGATGTCGCGGGACGCCGAAGTGGCCACTCCCCCCAGTGTCGATGTGCTCACCGAGGACCGCAGCGGGTCGGATTTCATGATCGACGTGCTGAAATCGGTCGGTTTCGACTACATCTTCGCCAATCCGGGCTCGAGTTTCCGCAGTCTGCACGAATCCGCGATCAATTACGGGGGAAACAAGAACCCCGAATTCATCACGTGCTGCCACGAAGAATCCTCCGTTGCCATGGCCCACGGCTACGCCAAAATCGAAGGCAAGCCGCCGCTTGTATTGGCTCACGGCACCGTTGGTTTGCAGCATGCCACAATGGCGATCTACAACGCCTTTTGCGACCGAGCCCCGCTCTACCTGATTGTCGGCAACACGATCGATGCAAACATGCGGCGACCAGGAGTCGAATGGGATCACAGCGTTCAGGACGCAGCAGCCTTGGTCCGCGACTTCGTGAAATGGGACGATCTGCCGATCTCCTTGCCGCACTTCTCGGAGTCGGCTGTGCGCGCCTACAAAATCGCCATGACTCCGCCCATGTTGCCGGTGGTTTTAGTGGCCGATAGCGAACTGCAGGAGCGCCCCGTTCCCGACGATGCGGTACTGCACATACCGAAGCTCACCCTCGCTTCCTTTCCACAAGGTGATTCAGGCGCGGTTTCCGAGGCGGCAAAGCTGCTGGTGGCGGCCGAAAATCCTGTCCTGATCGCCGACCGCACCGCGCGCACTCCCGCGGGCATGAAGCATCTGATTGAGCTGGCCGAAACGCTACAAGCGCCGGTGATCGATCGAGCCAGCCGCATGAATTTTCCGACTCGTCATCCGCTCAACCATACCGATCGGGGCCAAGCGTTAGTCGCCAATGCGGATGTGATCCTGGCTTTGGAGGTTGCGGATTTCTGGGGCGCCTTGCACTCATACAAGGATCAGGTCGATCGCAGTTGGAAGCCGGTGACCCAGCCGGGAGTAAAACTGATCAGCATTACATCCGGCGATCTGTACGAAAAAAGTAACTACCAGGATTTCGAACGCTATGAGGCGGTGGACTTAGCCATCGCCGCGGATGCCGAGACCACTCTGCCGCCTCTGATTGAAGCGGTGAAGCTCTTGATCAACGCGGATCGCAAAACGGTGCTGGAAAGCCGCGGCCACAAGCTCGCCGAGGCACATGACGAAGCCCTGGCGCGCGTCCGCGACGCAGCGGGATACGGATGGGATGCCAGCCCTATCACCACGGCTCGCCTATCGGCTGAGTTGTGGGCGGTGATCAAAGACGAAGACTGGTCGTTGGTTTCAGACGTCGGGTTCATCAGTAGTTGGCCGCTGAAGCTCTGGGATTTTGATAAACATTACCAGTACATTGGCGGAGCGGGAGGAGCGGGCGTTGGCTACGGGTCTCCGGCGGCCGTTGGGGCTGCGCTCGCGAACCGTAAGTACGGCCGGCTGACCGTCAGTATCCAAAATGATGGCGATTTGATGTATGCGCCGGGCGTCCTTTGGACCGCCGCGCATCATCGCATCCCTCTGCTGAACGTCATGCACAACAACCGCGCGTATCATCAGGAGGTGATGCACATCCAGCGCATGGCGTACCGGCGCAACCGAGGCATCACGCGCGCCAGCATCGGGACCACGCTGCAGGATCCACCGATTGATTACGCAAAAGTCGCGCAGGGCATGGGTTGGTTTGCGGAGGGGCCTGTCACCAATCCCAACGATCTTGGTCCCGCATTACGACGGGCGTTGGATGTGGTGAAGCGCGGAGAGCCCGCGCTGGTGGATGTAACGACACAGCCCCGCTGAGGAGCCTATGGTGAAAACAGTCTTATTGCAACGCACGCTCGCGGAAATTCGGACGATCTCAGGAGTTCGTCACGGGATGCCGTGCCAAACTGCCGGATTCGCTCTCATAGCGATGGCTGCGGCCGTCTTCGTCCTTGCTCAGCCTGGCTTAGCGGCGCAGAACCGGAACCCAGACGCGAAGACCGATGCCGCTTCGGCAGGAAACGCCGACAAAGGAAAGTCGGCTTTCGCAAGCCACGGTTGCGCCGCCTGCCATGGCAACGAAGGGCAAGGCGCCACCGCACCACGGCTAGCTCCTCCACCATTGCCTCTGCCAAGTTTCGTGAAGATTGTGCGTCAGCCTGTGGACCAGATGCCGCCATTTAGTCCCGAGGCTATCTCCGATTCCGACTTGGCCAACGTATATGCCTATCTGAAATCGTTGGCGCCGGCGGCTCCGTCGCAGGCGGCTCCCACCGGGCATGTAGACGCCGGCAAACGTCTGTTCATCAGCTACGGTTGCTTCGAATGCCACGGGACCGTCGGTCAAGGTTCGACGCAGACCGGTGGAGTACGGATTGGGCCTCCTGCGATTTCTTTTGAGGCCATGGTTCAGTATGTTCATCATCCGACCGGAGAGATGCCGCCTTATACCAGCAAGGTAGTCTCCAACCAGGATCTGGCGGATATCTATGTCTATCTGAAATCCCAACCCCAGCCAACCACGAACATCCCTCTGCTAAAACAATAGAGGGCGTGAGCCATTCGCAAGGCTTGCGAGCGTGAGCTTGATCCGATAAACGGAGGGAGGAAATGGCCGGACAAATAGCCGGACAATTCCTCCGATGAGTATCTATTGGAGCTGGCCGGTGCTTTATCCTTGGACCGTGAAACGCACCGGCTCAATGTAGATTTGGGCGCCCACCTGAATGGAAACGTTGTATCCGCCGGGCTTCACTTGCGGAACCTTGATGACAATCTTTTCCGGCGATTGGTCGACGAGCGCGGCTTTATAGTCATTCTTATCGTCCGACAGAAATACCCCGGCAACCGAGCTTTTTCCGAGATTCTCGCCCGTCAAGGTTATGCTGTCATTCACCCTGCCCGTTATGGGGGCCACGCTGGTTATTCTAGGCGCGCTCTGCCCAAAGCTGAGTGGAGTGAGCAGGAGCATCACGAAAAGAATTCCGAAGCTGGCAAGCATCCACTTGCTGCAAGGCAAGGAAGCTTTCTCTCTCGTACCGCGTGCAGCAGGCGCGCGAGGATCCGAATGACTGGCTGGGACCTGAGCCATTGGTCACCTCCTAAAGTCCAAAATCCAACTATGTTTTGCGCAGAACATACCCCCGCCAGCCTGCCGCGTCAAGCCCCGGCGCATTTGGAAGCACGAGGTATTGCGCCAGGTTTACAGCCCTGAATAGGCAAGCGAAGGCGCCATTGGCGCTAGGTCAGCACCGCGTCTGCGGACATGCCGCCCGCGGGACCCCGGCCTGCAAACGACACAGCCAGGGCGGCAATCAGAGTCGCCAGCCCGATTACAAAGAAAAGTCCTTTCGATCCCGGCACGAATTCCTGAATCACGCCCGTGGCCAGCGGTCCAAGAATTCCTCCGAATCGTCCCGCCCCGAGCATCATGCCAACGGCGGTGCCACGGACTTCCGTATCGTACCAGCGAGCGACGAAATTGCTCAAAGCGCCCCAGGCCCCGAGAATAAAAAATCCGGAGGCGCCCACGCATAGGAGATTCAGCACATGATTGTTGGCGATCACCAGGGTGCCCATGGCGATCCCTCCGATCACCCACGACGTCACCACAGTCCACACGGCGTGTCCGTGCCGGTCTGCCACGTAACAGCAAGCAAGGCAGCCAAAAAAATTCATCGCTTGAATCAGCGCGCCAAAGCCGAAGCTGGTAGCGAAGGTTTCTCCGCGCTGTATCATCGCCGTCGGGATCCACCCGGTGAGTCCATAGATCGCAAATAACACGAAAAAAGAGGCAATCCACACCGACAAGGAGGTCCTTCGGTACCTTTGCGAAAGCAGCAGCGAGATTGATGCAAGGTGATCGCTCGGCTCGGGAAAGACGAAACGAACTCCCGGTGCGTTGTATCGCTGTGCCTGGGAGGGATTCAAGCGGCTCAGCGCTCCGGTCATGCCCTTCATGTCGCCGCGCACGGCGGAAAATTGCAGCGATTCGGGAAGGAACACGTGACAAATTACCGCGAGCACGGCAGAGAGCGATGCTACGTAATAGAGAATTTGCCATCCGGCTACGGGCGTTAAATAGACTCCAATCACCCCTGCGAGCACGCCGCCGGCGCTGAACCCGAGCGTCCAGCCCCAGGTGGAAAACGTGTTCGCCAGCCGTCGAGGCGCGTATTCATTCATGTAGGTCACGCCGACAGGCAAAAGAACGCCCAGTCCCAGGCCAGTAAAGAACCGGAAAACGCAAAAAGTGATAAAGGAATTTGCCAGCGTGGCCGTGGCTAGGCTGAAAATGGTCGCGATCCATAGAGCGCCCAGTACAGTCACGCGCCGGCCGTAACGGTCCGACAGCTTCCCCTCGCTGAGCGAGGAAATCATGAAGCCGATCAGGCCGCTCGACACCAGGAATCCCGCATGGCCCGGATCGAGATGCCAGGGCTTCATCACATAGTGCAGCACGTAGGATGCATTGAACGTGTCATATCCCTCGAAGAACACGATCATGCTCACCAGAGACGCCAATACAATGTGATATCGCCCGACCGGAGCGTTCCGGATCTCCTCCCGAACGTCGATCAACGCGCCTTCGCCGTTAGCCATCGTCAATCTCTTCTCCAATATTCTTGCTTGGAATGAGCGATTCGGACTGCAAAGATATCACGAAGGGCGGGGCGCAAACGTGCGCGTCCAGGCGATTTCCTTGCGTGACGCCTGGAGGTCTCCAATGGCTCAGCCAACTCGGCAATGGAACCGCCCGACTGGCGCTAAAGATTTATATCTTCGTATTTCGTTGCGGCGATTCCGCGGGTGCGTTCGCGGAATTTTTGGGGTGTTTTATCCTGCGGATTCGTCCAACGGCCGGGAATTGCCAAGCCGCAATTCGGGCAGCGGCCGTCCTTTAGGCGAGTTTCCTGCACGTCGTGCCACGACCGGCGAAGCAAAACGGTCTTGCACGAAGGGCACGAGGTGTGTGCACTGTCGCTATAAATATTCCCTTCATAGACGTAGTGCAGCCCCGTTTCAAGCGCGATCGCTCGGGCAGCGTGCAGCGTTTCAGGCGGGGTGCGAGGCTTGTCCCTCAGCTTAAAGTCCGGATGAAAAGCCATGAAATGCAACGGGACGTCGGGGCCCAGATGTTCGAGCACCCACTCGGCGAGTTGCCGCGTTTCAGCCGGCGTGTCGTTGAGCGTCGGGATGATCAGATTCGTGATCTCGAACCAGACGCTCGTCTCGTTTTTGAGCCACTGTAGCGTTTCGAGTACCGGCTGCAGATGAGTGAGCGTGACTCGTCCGTAGAAGTTTTCCGCGAACGCCTTTAAATCAATGTTTGCGGCGTCGATGTGGTCGTAAATGTCGTGAAAGGCGTCGGCAGTGATATAGCCGTTGGACACCATCACGGTATTGAGACCGTACTCCTTCGCGGCGTGGCAGATGTCAATGACGTATTCGCCCCAGATCGTCGGCTCGTTGTACGTGAAGGCAATCGTCGGGCAGCCGTTACGGATGGCCAGCAGTGCCACGTCTTCCGGCGGAACATAGGACGAATGCACCTGGTCGGAGCGGGACTTCGAGATATCCCAGTTCTGGCAGAAAAAGCAGCCCATGTTGCAGCCCGCCGTGCCCATGGAAAAAACGCGCGTGCCAGGAAGGAAATGATTGAGCGGCTTCTTTTCGATAGGATCGATTTGCAATGCGGCAGGATGAGCATAGCCGAGGCTGTAGAGCTTGCCGCCTTCGTTCGCACGGATAAAGCAGAAGCCCGCCTGCCCCTCGCCGATGCGGCAGTGCCGCGGGCAAAGGTAGCAATGTACCCTCCCGCCGGGCTCGGTTTCCCACCAACGAGCTTCGTGCAGCCCCGTTTCCGTTTCGAGGATGTTCAGTTTTTTCATGTCAACGATACGATTATACGCTTGTAAGTTCGATCATCAGGGCGAGCGAGGGTTGTAATTCGCTAACCGTCTGGGGCGGTATTTTTAGGCCAAAACTGATTTGAATCAATGCTTCGAGCGCTGCGCCCTGCGCCGCTCTGCGACCCAATCGAGAAAGCGCTTCATGCGCGAGCGCTCCCGCCACAACAGACGGGTGAATTGGCTCGCGCCGAGTTCGGCGGCGTCTTTGCCGAAGAAGGTTTCCAGTCGCCATTGAATGTAGGGCGATGCCCAGGGGCGCAGGCGGTAGCCCTTGGCGATGATCCAATAGTAGCGCAGTGCGTTGAGCATGAGCCGTTTATCGGGATGCGCCACGCTCATTTGAGACGGCGCGGCCAAGCGCGCAAGCGTACCATGACAACGCCGTAATTTGGATCACGACGGCGCACAATCACGTTCACAGGGGAGAGCTTTCAGCTATCGCTTGACGATACGGGTGGGTAAGCCGGGGGGCCGGTAGAGCTAGGACGAGCGGCGAACCCAGATGCGTTCGGTAGCGGCTTTGCCGAGATGGAGTCGCGCGCCGCCATGACCCGTCACGGTCAGCGCCATTGTCTCATCGTACTGACGCTGGTGGACGCGCAGTCGTGCGGAGGGCCGAAGATGGTGATGCTCAAGAAATTCGAGAAACTGAGGATCTTTTTCGTAAACGCGCAGCACTTCGTACAATTGTCCTACCTCGGCCTCGGAAAGCCGCACCGCGCCGTATTTGCGCCGAAGTCGCGACATTCCTCCGAATAGCGGAACGCCGTGCGGGCACCGGCTCTCGTGTCCGAAGCGTTTCAAGAGAAGCTGGGCGACCTCGGTTGAGATGCCGTGCTCCAGGCGCTCGGCCTCTTCATGCGCGCGGGACCATTCCAGACCGATCACGTCCGTGAGCAGTTTTTCGGCGAGGCGGTGTCGCAGCACCAAATGTTGCGCGGCCCCTTTTCCCTTCGAGGAGAGCTCGATGCGGCCTCCCCGGCGAACGTGCAGGTAGCCACCGCGTGCCATTCGCTTGAGCGCGGCGGTGACGGCGGGGGGAGTCACGCCTAGATCCTCGGCCAGTCGCGCGCTGATGGGAACCTGTTCTTCTTGGACAAGTTCCCAGATGGCCTTCAAATAGTCCTCCTGAGAAACGCTGGTTTTTTCTCGGCGCATGAAAAACCCTCTAACAGTGGAGCAGCCGTAGGCTGCGTCATGAATACTATGATGTCCGCGAATGCTGCGCTAGAACTTTTAGGGGATCGAACCCTGCTCGCTGTTTATCGCGAAAAATTCGATCGAGATGCCTTGTAGCGCTTCTCGCGATTCATTCAATGATGATCGCGCGCCATGGACAGGAAGTGCTCGTGAACCAGGGTGTCCGTCGTCAGCTCGGGGTGAAACGTGGAAGCGAGAATCCGTCCCTGCTGCACGAGCACGGGGTGTCCGGCGTCTTCGGCAAGGACATCTACTTCGCTTCCAATCGACTCGATGATCGGGGCACGAATGAACACCATCTCCAGCGGCTCGCTGCGAAGTTTTGTGGAAGCTAAGTGTACGTCGCTCGCGAGTTGTCGGCCATAGGCATTGCGCAGAACGGAAATATCGAGGAGTCCCAGCGAGGCCTGCGCCGGCCCGTGCACTTCGCGCGCCAGCAGAATTGTGCCCGCACAGGTGCCGAAGAATGCGCCGCCATTCGCGGCGAACTGCTTGAGCGCGTCGAACAGACCCTCTTCGCTCATTACCTTCAGATGCGTGCTGCTTTCGCCGCCCGGAAGAATGATGGCAGAAAGATCGGAAATATCTTCGGGCCGCCGCACATAAACATGCCGAGCGCCAAGCCGGTCTAGAACTCTGGCGTGCGCTCCGTAATCGCCTTGGATGGCGAGAATGCCAATTTTCGACATGATCTTCATCGGGAATTATTCCAGCAAGAGAAGCAGACAAAAGTCGCACCGGTTGGGGGGTGCCTTCCTTTAACTCATGTGGCGTGCCGAGCAGCCGGGCGGACCGTCACCAGCCTCGGGTCTGCATCAAATCTTTTTCCTCCAACTGGCGAATGTCGAGCCCCTTCATGGCGTCTCCCAATTCCTCGGACGCTTCGAGGACGATCTTGGGATCCTTGTAATGCGTCGTGGCCTTCACAATCGCGCGAGCACGCTGTGCCGGATCGCTCGATTTGAAAATACCCGAGCCGACAAACACCGCTTCGGCGCCGAGCTGCATGACCAGCGCCGCATCGGCAGGAGTGGCGATGCCGCCCGCGGAGAAGTTCGGCACGGGAAGCTTCCCGTTTTTTGCCGTCCACGCCACCAACTCGAACGGGGCCCCCAGCTCTTTTGCTTCGTGCACTAATTCTTCCTCGCCCAGGGTAGTCAGCCGCTTCATTTGCCCCACAATCGCGCGTATATGGCGAACCGCTTCCACAATATTCCCCGAGCCGGCCTCGCCCTTGGTGCGGATCATGGCCGCGCCTTCGGCGATCCGTCGCAGGGCTTCGCCCAGGTTCCGTGCGCCGCACACGAAAGGCACTTTGTATCCATGCTTCCACACATGATGTTCCTCGTCGGCAGGCGTGAGCACTTCGCTTTCATCAATGTAGTCTACTTCCAGAGCCTCGAGCACCTGTGCTTCGGCGAAATGTCCGATGCGGACTTTGGCCATCACCGGGATCGACACCGTGTCCATGATCTCGCGAATGATGCGTGGTGACGCCATGCGCGCGACGCCGCCTTCCTTGCGGATGTCGGAGGGTACGCGCTCCAGGGCCATGACGGAGCATGCACCCGCATCCTCGGCGATCTTGGCTTGCTCGGCCGTGGTCACGTCCATGATCACGCCGCCCTTCAGCATTTCCGCCAGGCCGACCTTGACCCGCCACAAATTGTTGTTCATCAGATCCATGATTCCTCCTTATCAAAATCAAATTCAATTGGCGCAGCGGGATGTGCGGTACAATGCCCGAGTCACCGCCGCGGCCTAGATTTCTAGCGGGCTGTCGGCCTGCTGCTTCCGCGCGTCATTCTCGGCATAATAGCGGCTGGGATCAATCTCGACAAATCGGCCCTTCCCGCGTGCCAGAACGATGCTGGAAGCGTCGCGAATCTCGCCCGCATGGTAGAGATTGCGGCCCTTTCTTTCGACTTCCCAGCCCTCCACAACCAGATCTTCATCCACCGGCACGGGTCTCAAATATTCGACCGATAGCTCCGCTGTCACGGCGCGAAGATTGTGGAACCGATTCACTTTCCCCATCACTTCGTCGAGAAGTGTGGCAATGATACCTCCGTGGACGAAGCCGGGGCCACCCTGGTATTCGGCCTCGGCGCGGAAAATACATCGAATACGGCGCGTGGCGTCGTCCTGCTCGAATGCCAGACGCATTCCGCGCGAATTCGCGCCCCCGCAGCCGAAGCAGGCATTCGTTGGACTAGGCTCGATAATCATTCATCCCTCTTCGTTCCTCTTAGATCAGTGCGATGCGGGCCGGCAATTCACTGCGGATGCCGCGATGGCGCTTGCGAATTTCCTGCTTCAGCACTTCGCCTAGAATCTGCACGCCGCGCGCGATTCGCTTTTCGTCCAGACTTGAGAATCCCAGCCGCAGCGTGTTGGGCTGGGGATGCTGCAAGTAAAAATACCGCCCCGGGACGAACAGCACGCCGCGTTCCCGCGCGTGGATCAGGAATTCAGAGGCATCGAAGCCGGAAGGCACGGTTACCCAGATGGACATACCGCCATCAGGGTGAGTCCACGTCGTTTCCTCGGGCATGTGCTTTTCAAGCGCCTCTTCTACGGCCTCCAGACGGCTGCGATACACCTTGCGCATCCTCGCGAGATGCCGGGCCAGATGGCCGCGGCGAATGAATTCGCCGAGCGTGGCCTGCGCCAGTTGATTAGTGTGCAGGTCGGTGGCTTGTTTGATGAGCCGCAAGCGCTCGATCACGCTTTCCGGTCCGATGCACCAGCCGACGCGAAGTCCCGGAAACGCGATTTTGGAAAAACTGTCGATCTGGATCACGTTCCCCGAGCGGTCGAGCGATTTAAGCGACGGTATCGCGCCGCCGCGCACCCGCAGGCGGGAGTAAATGCTGTCTTCGATAACAGGCACTTGATAGTGCCCTGCGATCTCCAGCAGCCGGCGGCGTGCGTTGATCGGCAGCGCCGTACCCGTGGGATTGTGAAAATCGGGCGTCACCAGGATGAACTTGACGCGATTTTGCATGAGCACTGTTTCGAGCGCGTCCACGTCGAGGCCGGTGTGGCCCGTTCGCTCGGAGTTGGTTTCCACGCCGACGGCGAGAGTGCGCACACGCGCACCCGCAAAAATCGCGATGGCGCCGGGGTAGGCGGGATTTTCGAGAGCCACCGAGTCCCCCGGTCTTAGAAAGGCTTTGCAGAGAAGGTCGATGGCTTGTTGGCCGCCATCGGTAATCAGCAGTTGCTCGTCACGGACATTCAGGCCTTCGGTGCGGAGCATGTCGATGAGAACGCGCTTGAGCGGATCGTAGCCATCGGTCGAACCGAGCTGCAGCACTTGGCTGCCTTCCCGGTGCAGGACGGCATTACAGCAGCGCCGGAATTCCTCGACCGGGAAAAAATCATCGGGCGGTACCGCAATTGTGAAAGCGATCGCGCCAGGCGGAACGTCGGGCATCAGGCGGTTCAGGGCGTCTTCTCCGCGCTCGTCGGCGAAAAGCGACTCCCAGCGAATGTTCTGGCCATTCCCATTGGAACGGGGCGGAGGAGAGAACTGGTTCACCGGCATCCTGCAAATGAACGTGCCGCGCCCCACGTGCCCCTGGATCAGTCCTTCCGACTCCAGTTCGGCGTAGGCGTTCGCAATGGTTGCGCGGTGTACCCCGAGTTGGCCCGCGAGTTCGCGGCTCGCGGGGATGCGGTCGCCGGAGCGCAACTCGCCGGAGTGGACCAGGGCGCGAAGCTGATCGCGCAATTGCACATAGAGCGGAATATGGCTTTCGGACTGTAGATGTAGCGGTAGCATTGGCTCGTTCCTACAGGCCAATATAGATTACATCGAGAACTCGTAAAGAGCCAATTTGGCTGCCGTGCAAGCCGAGAAGGGATGCCGATGACGAAGAAAAGGCCGGTCAAGGCTTCGGCCAACAGCCGTCGTCCTTGGCCGAAGCACTACACTTGCGCGGGATGGAAGCGCGACTTATTGGGTGGCCGATTTCTCGCCGAGCCGCCGCATGCGCTCCTGTAGTTTCTTCCGCAGCGGTGAGGGAGCGTTCGGGTTGAAAGCGACCAGATACCACAGCGGCTGTGTCCGGTCGCGGCTCAGCCGCGTAAGCGTGGCCGCGTCGCTATTGGGATGCCGCGCAATATTTTCGCGAATCGCCGAATAGGGATGATGCGAGAGTTTGTTCAGCGTTCTAGCGGTAACTTTAGGATGCTCACTGATCAGGCGGAGCAGATAATAGTCTTCTCTGGGCGCCAGGCGCGAAAGCTGGTCAAGAACATCGGGTTTGACCTCGGCGCTCAGGACCGTGCCGATTTTTTCATCCCAGTTCGGATTGATGCGATTCAGCTCCTGCGTCCGCGCATGGATCAGCTGTTCGATGACCCGGCGCTCTTGATCGAGGCGCGGAGCGGGCAGCGCGCTGCGCTCAACCGAGTCCAGCACGCGTAGCAAATGCTGGCGTTCGCCGAAAACGATCTGGGATGTGCGTAGTGTTTTCCCTTTGCCTGGAGTCCGCACCAAGTCGGAACGTCTCATATTTTTCGATCACCCCGCGAATTTAATGAGCTGCGGTGAACCAGACCCGCTAGCTCTCTATGGCCTTCCCTGCCCAACGGCAGAGCCCCCCGAATTACGGCACTTTCACTACGACTTAGTATAGTCCCCAAGGTGTTGTTCGGTACGAACCGCGTTTTTGGTCCGCTCGACTCATTTGCAGCGAACTCATTTCGGCTGGTTGATTTGCCTACTAAGTGCTCCATTATCCTGAATCAGGAGCAGCCGTCGAAATTATCATTGGTTCCTTGTGTCGAGTAAAGGAGACCCGGGAAATTATGTTCCATAGCACGCAACATGTGGTCCTAGAACTAGTTCGTATGCAGGCTGCTTGTGTGTCGAGTTGCCGTCCTTCGCCTTGGTATTGAACGAGAATCCTCAGATGATCGCTCCAACGAGTGTTTTCCCTGGTGCCGGGAGGCTGGTATATTCTCCCGGCGACAGACTGGTCCCAAAACCGAACTTGGCGCAGAGAGGAAGGAACGATACATGAAGATGAAAGCGACGAATGTCTCGCGTGCAATACTCTTGGCCTTGGCGATCGTGGCGGTTTCCGCATATGCCGGGAGTCCCCGCAGTCCGGTCGCGGCGCTTCCCCAAGGCGCTCAGGCGCAGCCGGACTTCAGCAAGGTCGAAATCAAGACCACTAAGATCACTGACAGTTTTTACACGTTGGATGGGCAGGGAGGAAGAATTGGGGTGCTGATAGGCCCCGACGGGATTTTGTTGGTGGACTCGGAATTCGCTCCGCTCACCAACAAAATCGTCGCGGCCCTCCGGCAGCTTTCGAATGCGCCCATTCGTTTTCTGGTGAATACACACGTTCACCCGGACCACATGGGAGGCAACGAAAACTTCGGCAAGATGGGTGTGGTGATTGTTGCCCGTCCTGAATTGCGCGAGCGCCTCGCATCGGGAACACCCGCCGTAAATGGCGCCGGCGGGCGTCCGCCTGCTCCGCCCGCGGCGCTTCCCTTGATCACCTATGACGGTCGGCTCGACTTTCATATGGACGGCGAGGACGTGGAATTAATTCCCATCCCGCGCGCGCATACCGATGGCGACACGCTCGTGCGCTTTCCCCACGCCAATGCGATCATGACCGGCGATTTCTTCCGCTCGGTGGGCTACCCCAATATCGACCGGACAAATGGGGGATCGCTGAACGGCATGATCGAGGGCCTGACCTACGTCACTACCATTGCCGGTCCGGACACTAAAATTATCCCCGGCCATGGCCCCATCGTGAACCGCGAAGCCGTGATGGCGCACCTCGATATGATCCTTGCCATACGCGATCGCGTGGCGCAGCTCGTCCAGCAGGGCAAGACAGAGCAAGAAGTCGTGGACGCACATCCCACATCCGATTACGACGCGAAGGTTCCGCAGGCGGAGCAGACCTCCGCGCGGTTTGTAGGGCAGTTGTATGCTGAATTGAAGCCGGCGCAGTAACGTGGGTCCGGGGCCGTCTTGTACTTTTCCGGGGAGGGTGGTGCGATCGCACTGCCCTCCCCGGTCTCTCGCGGCGCCTCGGCGCTGCTTCCAAATGGAAGTCCAGAAATTTACGGGGATTGCTTCGATTGATTCTCTCGGATATCGCGGGTCCGGCGAATCGACCGCATCCAATTTTTCAATTTGACGATCCGTAACCCCTCAAGATAGGCTTCGAAGCGCATCGCCGCTCCTCGGCCTTCCGGCTGTGGGCTGTTTCGGCGGAATTCAACCAAATTTGAAGAAAGTAAGGAGATTCATGTCCAACGACCTGCGTAATTTCTTGGCGCTATCTTACGAGGAACTCGAAGAACTGAACCTTCAGGCCAAGGAGCAGCGCAAGAACCGCGTTGCGGCTGACAAGGTTCGTGAGCAGCGCTTGAAATATCTGACGGACGAGAAGCGCATCAAGGCCGTCACGGTTCTCTTCAGCGACCTTGAAGGCCGCCTGCACATGCTCGATTACGATAAGAAGTTCCTCGTTAAGAGCTGGGACAATCTCACCTTCGATGGCTCGTCCATCCGCGGCTTCACCGCCCAGCGCGAAAGCGACCTCCGGCTCTCGATGGATTGGAGCGCGTTCTACTGGGCTCCCGCCGATTTCTTTGGCACCGGCAAGGGCCTGATCTTTGGCGAAGTGATCGACAAGGATGGCACGCCTTACAATGCCGATATCCGCGGCGTCCTGAAGACCTATGCCGAGGGGTTGCACAAATCGCATGGTTATACGCTGAACGCCGCTAACGAGATCGAGGGATTTCTCTTCAAGGGGCCTGACGCGGAGCGCCACTATTCCGAAACGGGCAAGTTTGAGTACGTCAACACCGGAGGCTACTTCCATTCGCTTCCTGGCGACCCGCTGCGAGCCTTCATCGACACCGTCGCGGAAGTGCAGCGCGCTATGGGTTTCCAGAACGAGAAGGATCATCCCGAAGTAGCTCCCTCGCAGTTCGAGGTTAATTACGGCTACGGCGAAGTCGTGCAGGCCGCGGACCAGATCCAACTTTATAAGCTGATCTGCCGCCAGGTGGCCACCAACATGGGTTTCACCGCTTGTTTCTTGCCTAAGCCTGTGGTCGGGGTAAACGGCAGCGGCATGCACACCAATGTGTCGATTAGCAAAGACGGCACGAATCTGTTCTGGGACGCTAAGGGCCAGGAGAAGCTCGCGAAGTTGGGCTGGGCCTTCGTTGATCGCATCCTCACTCACGGCAACGACATTTGCCTGGCGCTCAACCCGAGCGTCAATGCCTATCGTCGCCTGGATCCTCATTTCGAAGCGCCCAATCAGATTAAAGCTTCGGCAGTCGACCGCGGCTCGATGATCCGCATCCCCATCGGCAACGAGAAAAGCATGCGCGTGGAAGTTCGCTCCGTGGCTCCCGATGCGAATCCATACTTGGTTCTCTATTCTATTTTCAAGACGGGCATCGACGGCGAGACCTCCGAGATTAAGAACCTTCGCCAGGCGGAGCGCTATCTGCCCGATAACATCTATACCGCGATCAAGGATTTCCGTGAAGCGGCGTGGACAACCAAGCTGCTGGGCGAAGATGTAAAGGGGCGCTACGCGGATCTGAAGCAGGCTTCCGCCGACCGTTGCTCGCGTCTGCTCGGTACTTTCGTCAAGGCGCCCGAAGTGCAGTATCACCACGAGGTCTACAATCAGTATCTCTGGAACCAGTTCTAACGGAAAGCGACAGCATCTTTTTCGCGAAACGCCCTGGCCGGTCAGCCCGCGCCAGGGCGTTTGTTTTTGCGATGGCCTGGTTGAGTTGCGGAGTTAGATCGAGGCTCGTTTCAGATCTGCGATTGTTTCTCGCACCAGTGTGGCAACCAGCTCTGCCGCGGGTAAGCCGCGGCTCATGCTCGCCGCTTGTCCAGCCCACAGCGACATGAACTCCGGTCGGTTCGCCTTTGCTGCGGCTTGCCGGGTGGGCCGCGTAAGGGCGTTTTGAATGGGGTAGGGAGGAATTTCATCCTCAACCGGGATGAGCCTCGTCATGAACTCGTTGATCAGCCCTCGGGCAGGCTTGCCGGAGTAGACCCGGCTCACTCGCGTCTGATCGTCGCGAGAGCCGCGCAGAGCTGCTTTGTGGGCGGGAGAAGTCTCGGATTCCGGGCAGGTCAGAAAAGCCGTTCCCATCTGAGCGCCTGCGGCGCCAAGCATCAGTGAAGCTGCAATCCCGCGGCCATCCATGATTCCGCCCGCCGCGACTACAGGCAGGCGGACCGCGTCCACCATCTGCGGGACCAGCGCCATCGTCCCGATCAGCGCGGATTCGAAATCTCCCAGGAATGTTCCGCGGTGCGCGCCGGCTTCCGAGCCCTGCGCGCAGACCAAATCGGCGCCCACCACTTCCCATGCTTTCGCTTCGGCTACCGTCGTCGCGGTCCCCATCACAAGCGTGCCGCGGGCTTTCAGCGCCGATACCTGCTCCCTGCTGAGAATGCCGAAAGTAAAGCTCGTGACCGCCGGATTCGCCTCCAGAACCGCGTTGAACTGCGCCAGATTATCTTCGCAATATTGGGAGGGAAGTTCGGCGGCGGGAAGCCCAAGCTCGTCCCGTATGGGCTGCAGCAGTTCGATGGCATGCGCAACCTGTTTCGCATCGAGACTCGGGCGATCCACAATAAATAAATTTACATTGAAGGGTTTGCTCGTGCGCTTGCGAACTTCCGCGATGCCTTGCCGAATCGCATCCGGAGACGACATTCCTCCGGCAAAAGATCCGAGCGCCCCGGAATTACAAACCGCCGCGACAAGTTCGGGCGAACTGGCGACGCCGGCCATCGGCGCCTGAATGATCGGGTATTCAATTCCAGCAAGTTTCGTTAGTGGCGTGACGGGAAACATAGGGAAGCCCTTTCGGTGTGAAGCGCGCCGAGCGATGGATGAATGATTGCCGCCGTGGATCGCGGTCACAACCTAATCGTAATACTCCGCGCCCAAGTGGGTGATTAATTCCTCGCCCATCATCCAGCGCAGCGTATTTTTCAACTTCATCGACTGAATGAACAGATCGTGCTCCGGATACAGCTCCGGCGCGCACATCGGCGACTTGAAATAAAAGCTCAGCCATTCCTGGATTCCGCGCATGCCCGCGCGCTTGGCCAGGTCGAGAAACAGCACGAGATCGAGAACGATGGGCGCGGCGAGGATGGAATCGCGGCACAGGAAATCCACCTTGATCTGCATGGGGTAGCCGAGCCAGCCGAAGATGTCGATGTTGTCCCAGCCTTCCTTGTTGTCTCCGCGCGGCGGGTAATAATTGATGCGCACCTTGTGCGTGAAGTTCCCGTAGAGTTCCGGATAGACCTTGGGCTGCAGAATATATTCAAGCGCGCCCAGCTTGGATTCTTCCTTGGTCTTAAATGATCCCGGGTCGTCGAGCACTTCGCCGTCGCGGTTCCCGAGAATGTTGGTGGAAAACCAGCCGTTGAGGCCGATCATCCGGGCCTTGAGCCCCGGCGAGAGAATTGTCTTCATCAGCGTCTGGCCGGTCTTGAAATCCTTTCCGGCCACCGGGACGCCTTTGCTCAGTGCGTATTCCTGGAGTGCGGGAATGTCCACGGTCAGGTTCGGCGCGCCGTTTGCAAAGGGAACCTCTTCGCTGATGGCCGCATAGGCGTAGAGCATCGAAGGCGCGATCGCTGGATGGTTCGACTTCATGGCTTTTTCGAACGACGGCAAGTCCTTGTGCGCTTCTTCCGGTTTCAAAAAGATTTCAGTGGACCCGCACCACACCATCACCAGGCGGTCCAGCTTGTTTTTCTTTTTGAAATTGCGAATGTCCTCGCGAATCTGTTCGGCCAAGTCGAACTTTGTCTTGCCTTTTTTGACGTGGGTGCCGCTCAACTTTTTGACGTAGTTCTGATCGAAGGCGGCTTTCATCGGATGGATGCTCTTCAGAAATTTTTGCGCCTTCTCGAGATCTTTGGCGTCAAGCACCCCGGCCTTCGCCGCGGCCTGATAGGCGCTGTCGGGGAAGACGTCCCATCCGCCAAACACGAGGTCGTTCAGCTCGGCCAGTTTGACGAATTCTTTGATTTTGGGCACGCGGGCTTCGGTGCGCCGCCCAAGACGGATCGTTCCCATCTGTGTCAGCGAGCCCACCGGCCGCGAATGTCCCTGCCGCACCAGCTCCACGCCCGACATCAGCGTCGTGCTCACCGCTCCCATTCCAGGCGTCAGCACGCCGAGTTTTCCTTTTGGCGGAGCAATACTTACGGGCCTGCGCATTCAGTCCCCCTTGTTCGTCGATGAGATTTGGCCGCTGTGGTGCGTGACGCCGCGCGCCGGAAAAGCAAAGTAAAACATCATCCTGCAACGCGGCGCCTTTTGCAAATCCATTCCGAGAATGGAAACTTGCCGGTCTGCGACCATCCGATTGGTAGAGATCTGGCACGTTCGCAATTGCAGTAGGCTAGGGAGAAATATGGCAAACCAAGTGGCGAAGAGAAACTCTATTAACGCGTCATTGGAAGCCGCAGGGCATTCGTGAGCTTCTGCGTTGCAGAAACGTGCGAACGAATCTTTGCGGGTGAGATGTGTTAATCCACTGGTTTCACGTTCTCCATCAGTAAAAACAATCCCTCCGCAAGAGTCGGGTGGATGTACACGGCTCCCTTCAGTAGTGTGTAGGGAAGATCCCCCAGCATCAGCGTGTAGAGAATGTGAACCAGTTCGCCCCCGTCGGTGGCCAGAAACGTGGCGCCCAGGATTCGGTCGTTTGTAGCGTCCACTACGAGCTTCATCAACCCGGCGGTTTCGTCCCGCTCGATGGCTCGCGCAACGTGCGACATCAGCGCCGTGCCAATCTTCAGCTGATAACCTTTCGCGCGAGCTTCTTTCTCTGTCAGGCCCACGCCGCCCAATTGCGGATCGGTGAATACGGAGTAGGGAACGATTCGATGATCGGTCGAGAGATTCTTGCCTTCAATCAGGTTGCCGTAGACGATCTGGTAATCGTTGTAGGAAATGTGTGTGAACGCCGGACCGCCCTTCACGTCTCCCATCGCCCACACTCCCGGCACATTTGTTTCGAGGCGGCTGTTCACGCGGATATAGCCGTTCTTGTCGGTCTCGATTCTCGCTTTTTCCAGGCCGAGATCGTCGGTATTTGGTCGGCGTCCCGTGGCCACCAAAAGATGCGTGCCGGTGACGTTAACGGCCCTCGCCGGAGGGCCGCCGGGCGTGTCAATCGCAACGCGAATCGAGGCTCCGGTCTTTTCGATTTGGGTCGTCCGCGCGTGCAGCAGGAATTTCACGCCTTCCGCTTCCAGGGCACGCTGCAATTCCGCCGCAACTTCTGGATCTTCGCGCGGAACGATCTGCGGATCGTTCTGAATGATAGTCACTTGGCTTCCAAATCGCGCGAACATTTGCCCGAATTCGAGCCCGATGTAACCGCCGCCGAGCACGATCAGATGCTCCGGTACCGACGTGAGCGCCATGATCGTCTCATTCGTCAGGTAACCCGTCCCAGCGAGGCCGGGGATTTCGGGAATGTGTGCGCGCGCTCCGGTGTCGATAAAAATCCGTTCGCTTTCGAGCGTCTCTCCTGCCACGGTCACTTGGTGCGCCCCCGCAAAACGGGCGTGTCCACGGTAGAGATGCAGCTTCGGACGCTGCGCCACCTGCTTCTCTTTGCCTTCGCGGAATGAATGAACCACCTGATCCTTCTGCGCCACGATCTTCGGCAAATCCACTTGGACATCGCGCGCAATCACGCCCCAGCGGCCCGCATGCCGCGCGTAGTGCGCCACCAGTGCCCGGTGCACCATGGTCTTCGTGGGCGTGCATCCCGTATTGATGCACGTACCGCCCAAGTTCTTGCTTTCGATCAGGGCCACCGTCCATCCGCGGTCCGCAAGGTTAGTTGCCAGTGGGTTGCCGCCCTGCCCGGACCCGATCACAATTGCATCGTATTTCATGGAGTTTTTCCTCCTCTTGTCAGCCTGCACTGCACTCTGTATCGATTTGCCGGGAGGGTTGGATTTCTTGTGCGTGACTCGGAATGCTTTCTACTAGGGAGGATGGCGGAGCAGGCCTCCTGAACACTACCTTACCTCAGCGGGCAGGCGGATGCTCAGGTTTCAATTCGAAGAAGGAAGGTGTTTTACGGCAGAGTGCGAGGCAGCTCCAAAGATGACTTGCGATGCGCGCAGCCCTGAGCCGCGCGGCTGTGCGTGATGCGAACACTATCCATGCGGCTTGGGCCTCAATGCCGCCAAAAATTCTCCGAGAGGCAGCGTATTGAGCACGTCCTTTTTTTCAATCCATCCACGCCGCGCGGTTTCGACCCCATACTTCATGAATGCCAGATGGCTCGCCCGATGGGAATCGGTTGAAATCACGATCTTCACACGGTGCTGCTTCGCCATTCGCAAATTTGCATCCCTCAAATCCAGCCGCTCGGGATAGGCGTTGCACTCCATCGCCACGCCATGTTTGGCCGCCGAGTCAAAGACCTTTTCCATATCGTATTCGAAGGGATCGCGCCGGAGCACGAGCCTGCCGGTCGGATGCGCGACGATCTGCGTATAGGGATTTTCGATCGCCGCCAGGATTCGCTCGGTCATCGCTTCGCGCTCCAAGTTCATATAGGAATGCACCGAGGCGACAACGACGTCTAATTGCGCGAGCACCTCGGCGTCCAAATCGAGCGACCCGTCCTTGCGAATGTCCACCTCGATTCCCGCCAGCAGGCGGATTCCGGGCACCCTTTCCTGTGCCGCGCGGATCTTCTTGATCTGCTCCAGAGTGCGCTTTTCATCCATCCCGTTCGCGACGGTCACGGCCTGTGAATGGTCGGTCAGCGCGATATACTCATACCCCAGCTTCCACGCTGCTTCGCCCATTTCCTCGATCGAGTTCTTTCCATCCGAGGCGGTCGTGTGCATTTGCAGGTCGCCTCGAATGTCGGCCAGCGTCACCAGTTGCGGCAGCTTTCCGTGTTCCGCGACTTCGATTTCTCCCGTCATCTCGCGTAGTTCCGGTTCGACGTAGGCCAGCTTTAGCTTCGTATAAATGTCGGCCTCGGTCTTGCCGGCCACCGCTCTTCCGCCCTTGAGAGTCGTCAGCGCGTATTCGTTGAGCGTCCAGCCCATTTCATTGGCGCGATGGCGCAGCGCGACGTTGTGCTCCTTCGAGCCCGTGAAGTAAAGCAGGGCTGCGCCGAAATTCTCCTTTTTCAACAGCCGCACGTCCACCTGCAAGCGGCTTTCGAGCAGCACGCTCACCTTGTTCTCTCCATGAGCGAGGGTCTGGTGGATCGCCGGATACCGCAGAATGTGTTCGGCCACCGCGTCGACGTCCTTTTGCTTGTCCTGTCCGGGCCTCATGATCACCAGCAGATCGAGATCGCCCACCGTTTCCCGCCCGCGCCTCAGTGAACCTGCCGGCGTCACCGATTCGGCCTGCTCGCACGCTTTGAGGATGTAGGCTGAAAACTTCTGCGCTTCCTCGTCCGCCACGCGAAGCGAGAATCTTCCGGAGCCCGACAAGTGCTTATACTGTTCCGCCACTTTCAGGATATTCTGCTCGCTTTTCTCGCCGAACCCGGGAAGGTCTCGCAGTTTCTCTTCGCGTGCCAGCTTCTCCACATCCTGCACCGTGGTTACATGAAACTTCTTCCACAGCAGCGCGACCTTCTTCGCTCCGAGAGACTGTAGTTGCAGTAATTCCAGAATCGTGTGCGGATATTTCTTCAGCAGCTTTTGTCGCAGGCTGTAATCTCCTGTCTTGAGAATTTCGTGGATATGCTCGGCCATCCCCTCGCCTACGCCCGGCAATTCGCGTAGTTTTTCCTCGTCCTTGGCGATGTCTTCGATTCGCTCGTGCATTCCCGACAGCATCTCGGCTACCTTTTCATAGCTGCGATAGCGGCCGATCATCGCGCCGTCGATTTCGAGCAGTTGCGCGGTCTCGAACAATATTGTCGCGACTTCTTTGTTTTCCATGGCGTTCCCTGGAATTCTATTGTTGCGTCCGATGTCCCCTGCGGGCGCTCGTCAGAGCACACCGATTATAATTGCAGGCGGGGCCTTTCTGTAGACCGGCGCGCCCGCTTGTGCATCGCGGAAGGTGATTCTCTCCGCGTATTGTCCCGTGGGGGCAGCCATTCCACGCGTGACTGCGATGCCGGTTTAGCTCTTGCGGTTTCGTTGTCGCCGTGCTGCGAACTTCGCGTAATAAAGGATTCCCGCAACGCTCTTCGCATCTTTGATTGTTCCTGAGCGGATCCATCTCTCGGCTTCAGTCAGGGAAATAATGCGCCGGTCGATCTTTTCGTCCTCTTCCGGGTGTGCGGTGCCCTCGGTCAATCCCTCCGCGAGGAATATTTCCATACGTTCGCTGAGCAATCCGGGAGACGGAAATATGTCCAGTAATTTGCTGAATTTCTTCGCCGCGTATCCGGTTTCTTCTTGGAGTTCACGTGGAGCCGCTTCGCGAAAGCTTTCGCCTTCCTCCCGATGCCCAGCCACGAGTTCCCAGAGAAATTGTCCGGCGGCGTGGCGATATTGGCGAATCAGCAGGATTCGTCCGTCCGGAAACACGGGCAGCACAACCACCGATCCTTTGTGGGCCACGATTTCCCGGGTCGCTTCGATTCTTCCCGGCTCGATGATGCGCTCCCGCTTAATCGCGAACATACGTCCCTGAAATACCGTTTCGCTGCTTATTACTTTCGCTTGTTTTTGCGCGCTTTCCTTCGTGCTCTTTTTCACGATGTCTCCTTTGCCGGTGCTTCCGGCAGATTCTATTGGATTCTCGCCGAACATACCGCTCCCGCCAAGACGTTCGCTTGCCCCGGCAGTGGTGCCTGCATATACTCGTTTCAGCGCTTCCAGCGCGCTCCATGCCTATCAACACCGTTATCGTCGACGACGAACGCCCGGCGCGGGACGAGCTTGCCTATCTGTTGAAGGGTTTTCCAGAGGTCAACCTTGTCGCTCAGGGGAAAAACGGCCTCGAAGCCGTGGCGCTCATCAAGGAGCACGACCCCGACCTGGTCTTTCTCGACGTTCAAATGCCCGGACTGGATGGCTTCGGCGTCATCAAGAAGCTCGTCGAGCGCAAGCTCCGCATGCCGCAGATTGTTTTTGCCACGGCCTTCGACAACTACGCGGTCCACGCCTTCGAAGTAAGCGCCGTGGATTACATCCTGAAGCCGTTTGACAAGACGCGCATCGCCAAAGCCATCCAGCGCGTCAAAAAAATGGTCGAAGCCAAAACGTCGTCCGTGGACCGGCTCGAAACGCTCGTCGACCA
>DATLST010000275.1:0-14466 GCA_035534055.1 Candidatus Acidiferrales bacterium
TCGCTGGGGAATAGATACCGCGCCCGCCGGAATCGCGAGATCCACAGCGGCCAGTTCCAGTAGCGCGGCAATGCGGTGTCCCAGTCAAAGCGCACAATGGTGCGTTCGGGCGCCCAGCCGCCCAAGGATGGCTCATTGTAGGCGATGATCAAGGCCTCGCGCTCCTTGCGAAGGAATTGCCCTGCATATTCGATCGAAGTGATCAGCGGCGCTCGGGTGTGCACGGGCAGTATCCGCACAGCAGATTCTTCGCGCGCAGCGCATCCATACACGCGCACAGGGATGCCTGCCTTTTCCAGGATGGCTGCGTCTTCCCACAGTACGACTTCCGAGCCGCCGCAAGGGTCTTCGCCCAGCACCGACATTCGCGTGGCCAGCAGCGCCACACCAGCCCGTTCGAGTCTTCCCTGTGCCTTCATCTCCAGCTTTCAGGAACGCGGCGCCTGCGGTTGATCAAGCCGGTGAGAGCGAGAGCCTTCGATAGCTCGCCGACTCCCACGACCACTCCTCCCCAGCAGCCTCGCACGACGGCATGCCCGAAGGCTCGGGCGGACGTGTTCAGAGAATGCGCCGCCATCGGCAATCGCTCGCGAGAGCCAATCTTCACGCACTCCCTCATCCACCAGCCTCCTTCACTCCCGCGAGACCACGCGCAGCGCAGCAGCGACTTCAGCCGAATGTCTTCCGGCGTCTTGTAATGCCAGACGAGCGCTTCCGGGATAAACTGCGCGCGCACCCCGGCGCGCCGCAGCCAGTCTCCCTCTTCGGAAGGGGGCCGCACCTTTTCATCGAAGTGCGCAGCTTCAAAGACCCAGCGAAATGCAGCCATATTGCATGATACGGGGACGGTGACCCCATTGAGTCCTAGTGCCGGAGCCAGAACCTCGCAGAGGTAGGTGCTCACTTCCTCTCGATGTCTGCCAAGAATCGCCCCATTGAGCGTGAGCCGGACGGCTCCAGAAACCACGGGAAACTCTGGCGATAAACCGGTCAAGAGCTTCGCCAACCAGCCCTCCGTAGCGATCGAGTCGTCATCCATCAACACGATGGTCTCACCGAGTGCCACACTCAATCCTCTGTTCCTTGCCGCGTTCGCGCCTTGGGGATGTTCCTGGCGCAGACACTGGACGGTCCAACCGGTCGACCGGGAGAATTCCTCGACAATCCCAGCGGTCGAATCGCTCGAGCAATCGTCCACCACGATCACTTCAGGCGCCTCTAGGCCTCGTGCGCCCGCCGGAAGCGCCGCCAAGGACCGCGAAAGAATTGCGGCCCGATTCCGAGTGGGAATAATGATCGAGGCCGAAACGCTCATGCCTGTCGCGAATCTTCCACGAGTGATAGCTTCTCCCTGGGCACCGCCAGATAATTTCGAATTTCTGGATATTCGTCTCTCTGCAAATGCGGCAAAATAGCGCCGTCGTCACGAAAGTCAAACCACTCGTAGTCTCGTGCGCGAAGGGCTTGCACGATCTCGCGGGCCGGGTAGCTCCATGGCCGCGTTACCCAGTCCAGAACCTCGCAAATTATAATCGGCCGAACAGTGCCCAACACGCGATTGGCTCCGCGGAAGGCCTCCAGTTCGCCACCCTCCACGTCAATCTTGATCAGGTCGATCTGCGTGATCTGGTATTGCAGCACATACTCGTCTAGCGAAACCGTGTCCACGTCGGTTTCGCGGATCGGGTAATCGGTCTCGGGCTTCCTCAGGCTGTTCATGGTCGTGAAGCCGGAGGTCACGGTGTAAAATTTCAAATGGCCGGTCGCGGCACTCATTGCATAAGGCTCCAGTCGGACTCCCCGAATGCTGTTCAGTCTCATGTGGAGTTCGAAGCGACGACGCTCGCGGTGGGATGGTTCGAATGCGACCACCTGTCCTCTTGATGAGAGCTTCTTCGCAGCCAAAAGAGAAAAAACCCCATGGTAAGCGCCGATATCGAAGAAGACCATACCCGGCCTGAGGAACTTCCAAAGAAACCGCAACTCACCGCAATCTTCGCCGGGATAATCCAAGAATGGCCGATGCGGATTTTCCGACAGGGGAACGTAGGACCACCAGAATCGGATGTCCTCCCCGGATGAAATATGCAACTTGGTCGGAACTGGCACGTAAGGGATCACTGCAACTGCCTTGCGGGCGAAGAAACGCACAGTTATCCGCTTTTGTTCGGCAGGCTTGCGGATAAAACGTGCCAATTTGTCAATAAGCATTTCTTCTATTCCTGACCGGAGACATCCCCAGCGGTCACGGTGCTTGGGCATACTTGCAGATCCGCCGGGATATTCAATACACCAGCCCAACGGTCCTGCGGGTGTGAAAGAGGCGGGGTATCGACAATCAGCGGAGGCACCGCGTGCCATTGCTCCACCAATTCTCCGCCGGTCAGATTGTTTCCGCCGTCAAAAAGACTGCACATGAGCGTGTAAGCGCCGGGGCGCAGCGGAAGGGCTGGGATTCGCAGCACCAGCTCCTGCGCGCCTTGACCAAGATCCAGATTGTCGAAGCCCCAGCCGATCAGCACTAGATTATCGTTGTCTATAATCGCGATTCCGAAATGGCCTTGTCGAACAGCCGCGGATAGCTGGAGATAAAAATGCAAGCTCACTTCGCTCAGGCCGTCGCGCAGTAGATTGCTTCCGTCGCCAAGCGACCAGCGAGAGAAACACGCCTGCTGCAACGATTCATGAGAATCCTGCTGAAGTGAGGCCGCTTCGTACGCGGCGATAATTTCGCCGGTTGGGCCCGACTGCCGGATCTGACCGGCGTTGATCCACATCACGCGTTCGCAGAGGCGGCGGATCTGATTCATCTGGTGGCTGACGAACACGATCGTGCGCCCGCTCTTCGATACTTCCTGCATCTTGCCCAGACACTTTTTTTGAAATTCCAGGTCGCCCACGGCCAGGACTTCATCGACGAGCAGAATTTCCGGTTCCAAGTGCGCTGCGACGGCGAATGCAAGCCGCATTTGCATCCCCGTGCTGAAGTGTTTCAGCGGCGTATCCAGGAAACGCGCGACTTCGGCAAAAGCGACAATTTCGTCGAATTTTCGGTCGATGTCTCGTTTGTTCATTCCCAGAACGGCGCCGCTCAGGTAAATGTTTTCGCGCCCGGTCAGTTCCGGATGGAATCCCGTGCCAACCTCGAGCAAACTTCCCACCCGGCCCTGGATTTCGGCAAAGCCGGTGGTCGGTCGTGTGATGCGGGAGAGCAGTTTCAGCAGCGTCGTCTTTCCGGAACCGTTGCGTCCGATGAGTCCGACGACCTCGCCCTCCCGGATGTCGAATGAAACGTCGCGGATCGCCCAAAGATAATCGGGCTCTCGGCGTTCGCTTCGTTGGAAAGGGGCCGTAATGGCGCGCGAGAGAACGTCGCGTAGAGCGAAATATCGCTCGCGCTCGCCCACTCGATAGCGCTTGCCCAGCCCTGCCACGTGAATCACGGTTTCGCTCATGGCTCGAATGTTATTTGTTCCAATCTCGTGTTACACCACGTCGGCGACGGTCGTCTCCATCCGTTGAAAGTAGGCCACTCCGCCGAGTAAAATCAGGATCACAACCCCCACGGAGGCGATCAATATGCGCCCGGGCGGTTCGCCATGGCCTGCCAGCGACCATCGAAATCCCTCTATCACGCCCGCCATCGGATTCAGCCCATAGAGCCAGCGCCATTTCACTGGCACGAGGGAAGCCGGATAGGCCACGGGCGAGGCGAACATCCAAAACTGCACAAGAAAGGGCAGCACATAGCGAACGTCGCGGTATATGGCGTTCAATGCCGAAAGCCATAGTCCGACTCCCAGCGCGGTCAACACCGCCAGAAGCAGAAATGCCGGCAACCACAATATAGCAACGGTGGGATGGATTCGGTAATACAGCATGAGCACCACAAACATCAGAAAAGAGATGCCGAAATCGACCAGTCCCGCCAGAACCGCAGCCAGCGGAAGAGCCAGCCGCGGGAAATACACTTTCGTAATCACCCGCTGGTTTTCGACGATCGTATTCGTGGCGTTCTGCAGTGCACTCGCGAAATACATCCACGGGAGCAGCGCGCTGTAGTAAAAAATCGCATAAGGCATTCCCTCGGAAGGAATGTGCGCGAGCTTGCCAAACACGAGACTGAAAATGATCATGGTCATGAGCGGCTGAAGCACGGCCCACGCCGCTCCGATTACCGTCTGTTTATAGCGGATCTTGATGTCGCGCCAGACCATGAAGTAGAGCAATTCCCGGTAGCTCCATAGCTCACCGAGCGGAATCTCACACCAGCCGGCCGGGGGCGCGATGCGAAGAACTGGCTTCGTGGCTGTTGCCAGAGTTGAAGTCTCCGTCGCTGCGGTGGCGCTCATTACTCTGTGCCTTCGGACGGATTGGATTTCAACTGGTTGACGTCTTCCTGTTCGATTCGATTCATCAAATTGTGCCGCCGCATCAGATAGCTTTCCACGACAGACTCGGCCTTGAGCGGCACAACCGCGACCTGATTATAGGCTGCCTCTCGCCACGGAATCGGGCCCCGCGCCGGAATAAGATGCGTTCCCCACTGGAAAATGAGTCCCATGTTCCAGAGGACCAGGAGCGCCATCGCGCCGATAGCGAACGCGCGTCCGCTCCGGGAGCGCCAGGCCCGCGCCAGTGCATCCAAGAATGCTGCCAGGCCGACAACGAACAGAGCGGTCAGCGAGATAAAAAACCGATTCCCGAAAGAAGACATCCCATGCCAGTTTTGATAGCACCCGACCAAGTACAAATACCCCACAAAAACCATGATCGAGTAAAGAGCCATTTCCCGGTCGTACCTGCGCAACAGGAAAAGCCCGGCGACAGCCAGTATCAGGATCGGTGTCCAACTGAACAGCCCATGGTTGGATGAGAAGCAGACCTTGAAAAATGCCGGGGAATCCCAGTACCAGCGTTCCGTGTACCCAAAATTGAAATAACTCCCATAAATGATTTTCTTGGCGATCAAAGTGGGAAGAAATGTGGCCAATACAACACCAAAGAAAACGGTCGCTTTCAAAGCCAGCTTTCCCAGAGGCTCGATTTCGGAATCTGGGTGCTTCCTTCGCCTGCGGGCTAAAATCTCCAGCAACGGAAGAAGGAACAGGACCACGTTTAGATAATAAACGTCCATCATGAGGCCGCCCATCGCCCCAAGGATCGACCACTGCGCCCAAGTTCTCGACTTGCGCGTGTGATGCCAGTACCACACAAAAACGGCCACCACGAATGCCGATTGGGCATGGGACCACGACGGGTTGAAATACATGTAGACCGGCAGCGAGCTTCCCAGCCATATGCCGAGGCTCGCGACGAAGGCCCATCGTTCCGGAACGTACTCTCGGGCTAAGCGAAACGCGATGAAAAGAGCGAGAAAGCCATAGAACGCCGTGCCCAGCGCCATTGCGATCACGTAAGGCTTGGAGTAACCGTTCGCCGGCACGTGCCCGCCTAGACGATCGAATGCGAGAACCCCCAGATGGGCCACAACGAGAAACGGCGCCCAGAGAATGGCCGGTCCAACCGAAAAATGATTATCGAGATGCCCCGTGGCGGTGTACTGCTCGGGCCTGATGGTTCCCGCTGCGTCGATTCGCTCCATGCGAAAGCTCGGGTTTGAGTTCAACCAGTCTCGCGTGAAATCCAATCGATGCTGAATCAGAAGCGATCGTGCGAATGCGTAATAGCCCACGCCGTCGCCACGAACCCATGGATTGCTGAACGGCAAAGTGAGCATGAAAAAAATAATCAGGACGGTCTCGTACTTCGTGAGCCTCGACAAGGCGTTGGCCTGCCGAGTCACAACCCCACGTTTACCGCGCGACCGGGTGTTTCGACCGCTTCGGGAAAGTCCGCCCTCTGCCCGTCATTGCGCAAGATTGCAATCAACGACAGGGGCGGCAACGGCAGCCACGGGTCCAGCAGGCGAAATACAGGCGTTAAAATATTCAAGGCTCGAATTTGCCCGAGCCCAAACGTTTTTTTGCGCAGAATGCGGCCGTTCAGCCACCAGGCGGGCACACCGGCTTTGTTGAACTTGAGCAATTTTTCAACGTGAAATCCGGCCTGCTGCGCCACATCCACGAGTTGGCTCCCCACATAACGCCGGAAGTGGCCCAGCACTTCATCCAGGCTGCCGTAAAGTCGCGGTCCCCAAGGCACTAAAATAATCGCTCGTCCGCCCTTATTCAGAACCCGCCGGATATTTCGCAGTGCACCGATATCGTCCTCGACGTGCTCCACCACGTTCAAGCAGACGACGGTGTCGAAAGATTGCCCCGTGGGAAAGGTTTCCGCGTCCGCCGCATTCGTGTACGCGACACGCATGTAAGGCCGCGTATCGCGCAACGTCATCAGATACTCCAGATAGTGAGAATTCACGTCGGTGGCCCAGTAGATGGACCGAGGCATGAGGTGTACCGACATGTTGCCCGTTCCTGCCCCAATTTCGAGGACGCGATCCCCCACGTAAGGGCGAACCGCATCCGCCATCCAGCTCGTAAACCTGGGTGCGCGGTTCAGCCGTTCGAGGATTTCACCGCCGTTTTCGTCCGCTGTGTAGATTCGGTCCGAGACGGCATAATGCAAAATAGCCCACAGGGCTCTCACCCCATCCTTCCATCTGATCTTTTTGCCCTCGAGGTAGGTTCGGCCTGAGTAACTGATCGGCACCTCGAATATTCGGCTGCCGCGCTTCGCTAGCTTGATGGCTAGTTCGGGCTCGACGTCAAACGTGGAACTTTCCAGCGGGATGCTCTTCAGCAGATTCGCCCGCACCATTTTGTAGCAGGTTTCCATGTCTGTGAGATTGAGATCGCACACCAGGTCGCACAGAAACGTCAGCAGCTTGTTGCCAAGCTCGTGCCGAAAGAAAAGCGCGCGTCGATGCCCGCCGGACATGAAGCGCGATCCAAACACCGCGTCGGCGTCCTCGCCCAGGAATATTTCCACCATTTTCAAGAGGTCGCCCGGGTGATATTCAAGGTCGGCGTCGTGGACCACTACGAGTTCGGTATCGACATGCGCTAGCGCCGTCCGAATGGCCGCGCCCTTCCCGGTATTTTTCGCATGGCGCAGCCAAACCCACGAGAACTTCCTGTCCGCTTCCTCGGATTCGATGGATTTACGGAAATGCGAAATCGCTGCCGGCGTGCCATCCGTGGAACCGTCGTCTACAACGATGATCCTGACCGATTCCAGTAGGGATGATTCCCCCAGAGTGCGAAGCCTCGTGAGGCTGGTTTCGAGCAGATATTGTTCGTTGAAGACAGGAACGATCACCGAAAGACTTGTGTTCGCTGGCCTTTTGGCCAAGCCGTTACTCGGCGAGTTCCAGGCTCCCGCCACGGTCCTGGCTCGGTTTACTTCATCAGCAGGGTGAGGACGCATCACTGAATTTGCACTCCACCTTACGTTAGCTTGCAGGCCGGTATGTGCCATTATTGGCTACTACTGCGCATGGTTCAACCGCCATGCCCCTTTAGGGTTGATCTCTCAGTTATGAGTATTAGCCATCCCACGCCCGCCAGAACAACCACCAATGGATCAATGAACGGCATACGAATGCGAGTATTCATGGCGAACGGTAGGTGTGCGATCGTGACGAGCACGGCGTAAGACAAGAACAACCAAGCCACCGTTGGATTGCGAGTACGCAAGCCGACCCATCCAATGATCGCTAGTACCAGAGCAATCCAATATGCAAGCACCCCTCCTACCCGCGCGATTTGCACCAGCCGTGAGAACGAACCTGTCCATAATAGTTGGTCGGTACTGAGCCAGAAGTATGACAATTTTTTCAATGTGAGCGGAACGACTCTCCATCCTGTTTGCCACCAAAGCCTCATCGCTGTGTGCCAGGCTTGTCGTTGAAGCGTTGGTTCGGCTGGCAGTTCATGACGGCTGGGACTATTCGTTTCAATCTGTACCGGAGGCACCCATCCGAGAGCGGCACGTAATTTTTCAGCGTCACCCGGCAATCCACGACCCTGGGGCGTTATGATGCCCTCGACGGTGTCAAGGCCCGCATGCGTCGAAAATAGTGCCTCTCCGTGAAAAACGACCAGATTACGTATCAACCAGGGTGAAATCACGAATAGTGGAACCATCGCTGCGAGCGCCGCGCCGCGCCATTTGGGTAAGCCATCCTTTTGGAATAGAATTACCCCCAGAACAACAAACCCGAGAAGCGCCATGTTGAATCGAGTTAGGGACGCTAAGCCGACGATAGCCCCGATCTCCACGAGGGTGGCCCAGCGCGAACGGTCGAGGTATCGAAGGAGCAGATAAAAGAAGACAGCGACAAAGAACGTTGTTGTCGCTTCGGTCAAAACCTCGCCGTTCATCTCGACGAGCGTCGGGAAGAAGAGTGCAATCGCCAGTGCAGCCTTCCTTGCTCTTTCTCCGTAAATCCGCCCAGCAATCAATGCACAAAGGAATGCAACCGCCAAGCCTTCGAGAAATTGCAGCCAGCGGACAGCAGCCAGGGCATAGGTGCCAAATACTTTCAGGCAAGTTGCCAGGATAATGGGGTAAAGCGGGGCCCGAAGAGCCGTGGGCTCTCCTGCATACGTAAATCCTTTGCCGGTAACCAGGTTTTGCGCCAGCAGAACGTAAGCCGGGGTATCACCGCCGCCGCCCCAGGGCGTTCGCATTCCGTTACCGGCAAAGATCGCGACCAGAAGCCGCAGAAGTATTCCGGCCAGCACGAGCCCGACGAACCCATACCTGACTATGTGGTCTTTGTTGCGTCGGCCAGTGGCGGGTACGACTTCACTTTCCAGCACGGGGATTGAAGCGAATTGCCTCATCGGCTCACGAACAACCACAAAACCAGATAGCTACCGGAATTGAGGCCGCGCTCGATCTCTCCGCCCTTCACGTCACAGTCTCCCCTCTGCGCCAAAGTGCCGGCCTATGACCGACCAATCAATCGGTTGCCGACACCGCATTGGCAACTACAGGTGGATCATCGCTGTTCGTGAGAGTCGGTTCTGTTTTCCACCGAAAGTGCGCGATCACGCGGTCAACGATCTCGCATAATGGGGTTCGCGGACGAAAGCCTGTGAGTTGCTGCAGCTTATCGAGCAAAGGCACGCGGCGTGGCATGTCTTCAAAGCCAGGCTCGTAGGCCTGGTCATAGGGGGTATAGGTGATCGGAGAGGAACTATTCGTTCGTTCTTTCACGGTCTGTGCAAGGCCCTCGATAGAAATCTCCTCGTCGTTCCCAATATTGACCACCTCGCCCACGGCGCGGCCGCTGCTAAGCAATCCGAGGATCCCGGTGACCGTGTCGCGGACGTCACAGAAGCAGCGCGACTGCTGGCCAGTGCCAAAAACAGTGATGGGAGCGCCATCGAGCGCCTGACGGACAAAATTGGGGAGCACCATGCCGTATCGGCCCGTCTGCCGCGGTCCAACCGTATTGAACAGACGCGCAACAATCACCGGAACCTTTTTTTCCTTCCAGTAGGAAAGCGCCAGAAATTCATCCAGGGCCTTCGAAGCCGCATAGCTCCATCGCCCCTTCGTGGTCGGGCCAAGCACCAGATCGGCGCCTTCTTCAAAAGGCACCTTGTCGCTCTTTCCGTACACCTCGGAGGTGGATGCTGTGAACACAAGCTTTCTTTTCTTGGAAGCCGCATCGAGAACAAGCTGCGTGCCCTGCACATTCGTTTCGAGTGTGCGCACCGGGCTTTCCACAATAAGACGCACTCCCACGGCGGCGGCCAGATGGAAAACCACGTCCGATTCATCGACCAATTCGGCTAAAAGATGTTTATTGGTGATGGAATCGAAAAAATAATGAAAACGTTTGTGCGCTTTTAGATGGCGGATGTTCTCGACGCTGCCGGTGGAGAGATCATCGAGGATGAACACTTCGTCACCGCTTCCGAGCAGCGATTCCGCCAGATGCGATCCAATAAAACCTGCGCCGCCAGTTATCAGGTAACGCAAATTGCCTCCTAGAGAGAAGCCTGTGTCTCTTCGTCCGTTTTGCTGGCATCTTCGCCGTAACCGTAGCCATACGCGTAGGGATAATAGCGGTACGAGTAGTAATAATCTGGCGCTTTCGAATCCACGGCATTCAGTACCACGCCGAGAAGGCGGCACTTCACGCCCACCAGAAGGTCGCGCGTACGCGTGAAGGCTTCTTTCGGCGTCGCGCCGCTGCGCACCACCAGAAGTACCCCGTCGGTCAGAGCCGACAGGATTACGGCATCGGTCGCGGCCATGACGGGTGGCGAGTCGATCACGATGAATTTGAAACGGCGGCGGAGTTCAGCAATCGCCTCGCGCATGCGGTGCGACGACAGCAGATCCGCTGGGCTGGGGGGTACGGGACCGGTCGTCAGCGCCGACAAATTACTGATCGTGGGGTGGGGGCCGATTACATCGTCGAGGCTCGCAACGCCCGCGAGGTAGGAACTTAAGCCCGCCTCTGTTCCTCCCGTCAAATTCAGGGCGCGGCGGATGCCCGGCTTCCGCAAGTCCGAATCCATCAGCAGCGTGCGGTCGCCGAGTTGTGCCAGGGTTACGCCAAGATTGATTGCGGCTGTCGTTTTTCCCTCGCGTGGCAACGCACTGGTCACCAGGATGACTTGCGGAGGATGGTCCGCCTGCGAGAGAAGCAGCGACGTCCGCAACGCGCGAAACGCCTCGGAAATTTGCGATTTCGGCTGCATGTACGAGAGCATTTCCACACGGGGATTGGCGGAATTAGCCGCTGGTCCGTCGCGCCCCAGGCGCGCCAGCCGGCCGTGTCCGTTCAAGCTAGCGAAGGCCGGCACAACGGCCAGCGAAGGAAGCCCAGTCAAAGTCTCGATATCGTTCGGAGACTTAACGGTATTGTCGAGGTACTCTCGGAAGATCGCCAGCCCAATTCCTCCGACAATACCGACCAGAAATCCAAGCAGGATATTTCGCGCTTTCTGAGGTCGAGATGGCGCTGTCGGTGCCAGCGCCGGGTCGACGACGCGGATGTTGCTGGAACGCAAGCCCGCCGTGATGCCCGCCTCTTTTAATTTCTGCAGCAATCCGTCGTAAAGCTGCTTGTTCGAATCGGCGTCATGCTGGAGGATGTTGTATTGCACCAGCCTTTCCGCCTGATCGTTCGCCTCAGCTTTCTGTTTGTCGAGCGCTTCCTGGAGAAGCCCTACGTGGCTGCGCGCTGTGTTGTAATCCTCCTGCACGCTTTCCACGATCGTCTTTCGGGCGCTCGCCAAATTTTTGCTAAGTTCTTGCTGCTGCGCTTTTAGGCGCTGAACCTTAGGATAATTGGGGCCGTACTGGCTGATCGCTTCGGTATATTGCGCATTTAGATCGGCCTTCCGCCTCAGAAGATCCTGAATCACAACATTATCGCGGGCCGCTGGCAGGGCATCGACGTTCCCCGAGGTAGCCATTTGATAGAGGGCTTCCTTCTCTGCAAGAGCAGTTTGGGCTTCGGTAACGGCTTTGCTTAGATCCGCCAATTTTTGCGTTGAGATGTCCTGTTTCTCATTGATCTCCCAAATCTGGTTTTGGCGCTCGTAGGCAATTCGGGCGTCCTCGGACTTCTCCACTTTGATCCGAAGTTCCTCAAGTTCCGAAGACAACCATTTGGACGCCTGGGTCGTGGCGTCATATTTGCTCCGAAAATTCTCTTCAATGTAATTTTGCAAGTGAGCATTAACGACCTGCGCCGCCAGTTGAGGGTTCTCGGATTCAAACGTGACTTCGATGAGTTGACTCTCGGGAACGCGCTTGACGCTGAGACGGCTGAGAAATGCTCCGAGGATTGCAGGTCGTTTCAGCGAGATACCTTGCGTAAAAGCTGGTGCGCCGGGAGTCCCTCCAAATTCCGGATATCGGCCCAGATCCAGCGACTTGATCGTTTCCAGGGCAAGCGTCTCGCTTTGCAGGATGGTGGCCTGCGTTTGAATGTAAGTATCCGCGTCCGTGTATTCGTCGTAGGAATTCTCGCCTTGGAATGGCAGCGCGTTCTGCGATTCTTTGTCCACTTCTACTCGTGCGGACGCTTGATAGACCGGCTTCATCTTAAAGGTGGCGATCGTAACCACGGTCACGACCGTCAGCAGAAAAGTCAGAATCAGCCATTGGTGTTTTCGAAGAATGATTACGTAATCAAGCAGGTGCGGCTCGCGCGGCATCTGCTCCCAAGGAAGGACGGCGGGCGCCGGAATTACGGTCAACGATTCCGCGGCCTTGCGGTCGCGAATGGCAAGTCTCGATGCGTCTTCCATGAATTAATTCATCCTCGCGAGGAAACCCGCCTCATCGTGCGATCGATCGCGACAACTTCAGTACAATATTTTCTCTAATACGCGGCTCGATAGATGGCCACTCCGCTGCCCACTCCGATCGCCGCCTCCGTCCCCTGGGCCAAGACCTTCTTTCCAGCACTGTCGGGAATGTATAGGATGTCGTTGGCCTCGAGTGGCACATCTTCCGCGTTATGCTTTTCGATTTTCTTGATTTGAACGGGAATCCTTTCCTTCTTGCCCGTCACCGGATTCGTGCGTATGATGACCGCGGAATTCGCCTTGGCGTAACCCGTCAGGCCGTGCGCCAGCGCCACCGCCCTGAGCACTGTGATTTGTTCGCCGTGATTTTCCACAACGTATCCACCCTGTTGCGCTATGCCGGCGCCCATCACATAGACTACCCCAGCCTTCGGCACGCTCACTACGTCCCCGCCGTATACTGGAATATTGTAAATGGCATTGCCCGTTTCGAGCAGATCCTGGAGCCGAATCGTGATGACCTGCTGCTCCGGTCCTGCATTTATGGTTGCGCTGGTTTTCTTCACCATGGCGCCTTCCGCACGCTCCTTGCGTGTAACCAGTATGTCGCTCCCCGCGTTATCCGAAACGCCACCCGCAGCCGCCAGCACCTCAAGCAGCGTGGTGGGGCGAGCCGCCTGCAGCACCATGGGATGATTCACAGCGCCCACCACTGAAATGGGGTGGCTGTTTTGCTCTTTGACGAACACCGAAACCTGCGGATGTGACACCAGCCCGTTCTCCACAAGCAGTTGTTGAAGTTTTGCTTCCACCATGGATGGAGTCTGGCCCGCCACGGAAATCTTCCCGGGAATCAGCGGATAACCAATGTCGCCTGTCTCGCTGACGCGAACGTCGCGCGAGAGCTCCGGCACATCGAACACGTCCACGTGGAGAAGATCACCCGCTCCGATCTGTGTGTCCACGGGACGCCCCTGCCCAAGACTGGCGAATGCCTGAATTTTTTCGTTTGTCTGCTGCGGGGTTTCGAGCTTTTGCTGCCCATAGGCTGGCGCGCAGCAGACAACTAGAACAGACAACGATAGAACAAGCCTTAGGCAAGGCCGGCCTCCGGCCCTGCGGATTGTAACGGACATAGATGAACGACCCCGAAACACTATCCCTTAGCATATGTATTGCTGTCAATCGTGGGATTTCCCGAGACATTCCCTGGGTCGAATCATTTTAAAAGACTTCCGACATCGCACTTGGCGGATTGTACGTAGTCTGTTTGTAGTCGTAGTCAATGATGCCTGTTTTAGAGAAGTCCATCCGATTTTCAGATCGCGCAGCTGCATCGTCCGAACAGAATTCGATCGGCAGTCGATCCCCCATGGATTTCCAGACGAGCGGACATCCTGTTCTCGGAGTCTACTGATCTCGTAGAAAGTCGAATTCGTATCTTGAAACCTTCTCCGTAACATCTGGTAAACATAACAATGTAAGGCTCCCCGCTAAAACTGGACACCGTAGTTAAGTAAGATCAGGGCCTCCACACAGGAGGCAACATGGGCAGGAAACCACGCGTGGATCGATCCCCGGAAGAGAAGTGGCAGATCGTGCAGGAAGGTATCAAGAGCGGGAACGTCTCGGAGACGTGTCGGCGTCACGGGATCGCTGCGAATCTGTTCTATCGCTGGAAGGATGAAGCCGAGCAGGGAGCAAAGGCAGCGCTTGGGGGGGAGAAGCGCTGCCGCGGCCGAAACCGAAAAGGACCATCGCATCCGGCAGTTGGAGAGAACGCTGGGGCGGAAGTCGCTAGAGATCGAAATCCTAAAAAACGTCGTGGGGGAGTGAGCTGTGGTGTGGCTCACTCCCAGGCGCGGGAGATGGTAACGCAAGGCTACACGGCCACTTTGGTGGCGGCGACTCTGGCCATCAGCCGATCGAGTCTCTACTATCGAAAGAAGCCGCGAAGCGGCCGGGCCGATCGGCAGTATGACGAACAGATCGTCGTGGCGTGCGGGGAAAAACCCGCGTATGGATATCGCCGCGTGACTTGGTGGCTGCGAAGAAAAGAAAACCTCCCGAAACGTGTCCTGCGGGTGATGCGCGAACGCGGGCTGCTGGTGCGCTCCCGTCGTCTGCGGGCTCGAAGGAAGAAAGAGTGGGGCCGTGTGGAAGCAGCTGAGCCGAATCAGATCTGGCAGTCGGACATGACGAAGATCTGGGCGGGGCC
>DATLST010000276.1:0-3826 GCA_035534055.1 Candidatus Acidiferrales bacterium
CCTGCGGGTGATGCGCGAACGCGGGCTGCTGGTGCGCTCCCGTCGTCTGCGGGCTCGAAGGAAGAAAGAGTGGGGCCGTGTGGAAGCAGCTGAGCCGAATCAGATCTGGCAGTCGGACATGACGAAGATCTGGGCGGGGCCAGCCGTGGGCTGGGCGTACCTGGTATGCGTGATCGACTGCTGCACGCGGGAGATCGTGGGCTGGACTCTCTCTCTCCGTTGCCGAACCGAAGATGCACTGACTGCGGTAGAGCAAGCAGTCCTGGCACGGCTGCCCGAGGGCAGCCGTGAAGCGAACGTGACGCTGACCACCGACAATGGAACGCAGTTCACTTCTTCGCGCTTCCTGGAGACGTTGGGGAGGCTCGGCATCACCCATCGGAGGACGGCGTATCATCACCCGGAAGGTAACAGCTACATCGAACGGTTCCATCGCAGCTTGAAAGAAGAGGAAGTCTGGACGGCGGAGTATCGGAGCTTGGAAGAAGCGCGAACTTCGATCGCTCGTTGGATCGAGGAATATAATCACGACCGGCCTCACCGCGGAGTCCAAAATCGCACTCCGCACGAGGCCTTCTTGGCTTTTGCAACTGACCTAAACTCGGACGCCCTGACGGTCTAAATTAGCGGGGAGCCTTACAGATTTGATCTACCAAGGCAACTGAAAGCGGAGGAAATGAAACCGAAGAAACGTAACCCTCTTGTGAATTCCAGTCCACTGAATGAAGCGCACAGTCCGATTATTCCCGCAACCTCGCTGGAGCGCGCACGAATTTCGCTGTCTAAAGTCGAAAAGGTATCTTTAGCCGATTTGTACAACAAACGTACAACACAACAAAATTTTCCTCCACCAACTTGCTGATTCTACGTAACCGTATGCCGTCGTATGCCGAATCATGCCGACTGATAACACATAGGGTTAGCTCGTAGTGTCCTGCTTCGAACCAGAGGGTCGGGAGTTCGAATCTCTCCGGGCGCACCACTTTTCCAAGGTCCAACCCGGACACGTCGGCTACAGAACGTTCCATTCATTCTATAGCTATTTTGGTGGCGCTTCGGGATTGCCTTGCAAGCGGCGCGGGGTGATCCCGATGCAACGTTACGGCACCGGCGTAAGGCCGTGGCGCCGCATAACTTGGGCGATCGCTGTGGGATTGGGCGGACCGCCAGCAGCAGCTGTGATGATGGCGGCGATTTCGCGGAAGTAATCAGGGCCGAGGACGCCCCGAGTCACAATCCCAAGCATCTTCGTGTTGGCAGAACTGAAGTTGTCGAAACTGTGGACAGCTCCTCGCGCGATGCAAAGCACCTCGCCCGGGCCGATGTCGGTTTTTTGCCCATCCACCGTGAAGGTCAGTATGCCCTCCAGCCCGTAAATTGTCTCCTCATAGGCGTCATGACTGTGCGCGATCAGCACTCTCGCTCCGGCCGCGACCTCGAACTCGAACATTGCCACGGACCCTCCCGGCGACTTGCCCTCGAGCAAAAATCGAGTTGATATTCCCCCAATCCTGATTTCTTCTCGTGTGCCCGTCACTAGAAGCTGCCCTCCTCAGCAGATGAATCGAAAATCAGCACGTTCTGAGTCCCTCGCTATTCTCGATGAGTCTTTTGTTTCTGAGATGGTAGCAAAGAGAGCCCCATTCTGGTAGTCAGCAAGGTTAATTCAGGGACGACGTAATTTGGGGAAGATTTGACGCGAATCGCGAATTCTGGAGAAAAGTTTGGAATCGTCCCCTTGCGCGCGCCATTCTACTCCCTACAGCGGATTGAAGTGACGGCACACCCGAACACTCGAGCACATGGGAGCACTTGCCCATTTGCAAAGAGCCTGTTCAAATATTCGAACTTCATATTCAATTCCACGAGTACATGATATTTTCAGCTCGCTGTTAGCTTTTGTATGCTCCGAGAATCTCAATGGGAGTTTGCTGGGAAAACTAAGCTTGACGGAAGAGAATGGCTGCCATAAGGTCTGTTGCAAGGCCCTCTCGATTGCCCAAGACAGAGCCAGGAGGAGCCATGCATGTGGGTACGAAAGTCGGTTTAGCGGTTTTGTTCCTTACGGGAGCGCTATGGGCGCAAAGCAATTCATTGATGGGAATCTGGAAGCTCAATTCAGCGCAGTCTACATTCGATCCGGGGCCGCCGCCCAAGAGTGTAACCGTCAAATACGAACCGCACGGTAAGGATGGGGTCAGGATCACCGTCGACACGATCGATGCGCGAGGTATCCTGACACATGCTGTCTACACCGCCAAATACGACGGAAAAGATAACGCGGTCAAAGGAGACTCCTCTCGGGATACAGTGGCTCTAAAGCGCATCGACCCTTACACGATGGAGGTTACGAATAAGGAGCGGGGAAAAGTCACCACGATTAATACTATCATCGTATCCAAGGATGGCAGGACACGGACTGATACGATAAGAGGCACAAACTCACAAGGCCAGAGAGTGAACAACGTCGCTGTATTCGAGAAACAGCAGGGGTTCTCCGTTAAGAATTAAATAAAAGCGGGTTTTACTTACGATTTGAGTTGATTTTTATGTTGAGAAATTGCAAGGTTGCTCAGCATGATCTCGATCGGAAAGCTGCTTCCATCCTTGCGTCGCCCGGTGAGCTCAATCCCCGTCCCGATTTGCTGCGTCAGCGCTTCTTCCGCAGATCGGGGACCATCAGCGACCAGGCGTTCCGCGAAGCCCTCCGGAATGATGGTCTTGACCTTCTGTCCTACCAGTTCGTAGCGGTGGTATCCGAATTGTTTCTCCGCTTGAATATTCAGAAGGACGATCTCCCCGTCCTGATTCACCACCACCATAGCATCCGGAGCCGCTTCCAACAGACCTCTATACTTTGCCTCCGACTCCTTGCTCGCGCTGATATCCTGGCTAACCTCAGAAAACCCCCGCAGATTTCCGGCCGGGTCGCGCAACTCTGTAATGGTGACACTCGCCAAAAAGCGTGAGCTATTTTTTCGCACGCGCATTCCTTGCTCCTCGTGCCTCCCCCACGCGGCAGTAATCCGGAGCACCTCTTCCGGCCTGCCGCTTTCAATATCTTCCGGAGTGAAGAAGTAGGAAAAGTTGTGACCGATAATCTCTTCGGCTTTGTATCCTTTGATTCGTTCGGCCCGGCATTCCAACTGACAATTTGGCCCTGCGGATCCATCATAAAGATCGCGTGGTCATGGACTCCGTCGAGCAGCATCCGATATCTTTCTTCGCTTTCTCGAAGTGCCTCATCCGTAGCCCGGCGGCCACTCTCTATCTGGTGCAGTTGTTTTTCGGCAGCTTTGCGCACAGAAATGTCACGACAGATAGTAGACGCGCCCACAATTCTTTCCATGGCATCCCTGATGGGCGATATGGTGATTTCGGCATGAAATTGTTTTCCGTCTTTTCTTATACAAAGGGTTTCGAAATGATCGACGATTTCATTGCGTTTCAAACGTTCCAACGCTTCGGGAATTTCGTCCCGCAGATCGACGGGAACGAGCATACTCACAGACTTTCCGTGGCCTCTTTGGCCGAAAACCCATACATTCGCTCCGCACCACCGTTCCAACTGGTAATGATTCCTTCAATCGTCTTACCAATAATTGCGTCATCGGAACACGTGACAATTGAGGCTAGTGGCCTGTCGCAGAGTAACCATTACTAGGCTGTTACCATCAAAGCTGTCATGGCTACCGGCAGTGAAGTCCTGCTCACCCGACAACAGCATTCCGACCTAAACAGCATCGCCCAGTCTCGTTCTCTCCCCGGGGGATACGTATTTCGCTCCAAGTTGATTCTGATGCTGGCGGAAGACACGTCCTTCAAC
>DATLST010000277.1:0-27891 GCA_035534055.1 Candidatus Acidiferrales bacterium
TCTGCTGTTCCAGAAGCGACGCGAGGAGCTTGTTCGAGTCCTGAAGCGTGCGAAGGGTCAGGACATTCGCCGCGTTGATCTTGTTCAGCACACCAACCTCGGTATTCAGGTTCGGATTGGAAGAAAACGAGTCCTGTTCGAGGTTGTCGATCTGGTTCTGAATGTTCTGAGAGTCTCCCCGGATCGAGCCAATGGTGGCCATCGCGGTGGTGTTCGCGCCGTCCGCAAGTTCGACTGAGGCGTATTGGGATTTCACGCGGTCGAGTTCGTCGGCGGTCATGCCGCTCATTTGAGCCGAACCGTATTGAAGCAGGGGCGTGGTGGACTGCTGATAACCGGCGCTGACGGCGGGAAGCTGGCCCGAGTTGATGCCAGCGACCCAGGTTCCCGTGTTTCCGTAGGTGTCCTGGGCAACGGCGTTTCGCCACTGCGAGAACTGAGCGCGATAGCGGGCGGGCATGTTCTGGATGTTCCGGGACATTTGCAGCGCCAGGTTGTATTGAGAGACGAGTTGGGCGTAGCTGTTCTTGAGTTGAATGAGATGTTGTTGAAGCTGGTAGTACCGCAGAAGCGCGTTACTGTAATTCGTGGGGTCGTACACAATTCCGAATCCAAACTGTGCGGATGCGGTTCCGACGCACAGCCCGATGGCGAGCAGGCAAGCAAGAATCTTTTTCTTCATGGTTTTTCCCCTTTCTCAAAAATCCGAAGGCATTTTGTGGTTGTTGTAATCGGGCAATGCAAGATCGCCCGAGAGATACACTTTGACTCGGTGTCCCTCGCGGATCGTGACCGTGGGCATGATGTTCAGGAATTTGTCCAGGATTTGCGCCGACGACTGTGCCGTGCTCGACGCGAATCCCTGGCGCATGAGGTCGCTCCCGGATGCCGTGAGTGCGCTGCCGGTACCGGCTTGGGCCACTGCTCCGAGAGCACCAACGGCAATGGAAACGCCGAAGATTCGTAGGTAGTGGTTGTTCACCTTGTCGCGGAGTCCCGTGTCGCCGATCTGGTCGAGGCCCTTGAACTGGTCGAGACTTACCGAGTAGCCGTCCGGCATGATGAGCCTGTGGAAGACGACGGCGAGGCGAGTCTGCCCGAAGGCTTCCACCTTCTTCACTTCGCCAAGAATTTTAGTTCCCGCTGGAATCAGCAGGTGTTGTCGGTCGTGCGAGTAGACGCCATTCGTGAGCAGGCACTCGACGGGGCCGGAAAACGACCCGTCGAGCCGGTTGATGAGCACAGTTTCGAGAATCGTTCCTTCGAAGAGAATATAGTTCTTCCCCGCCGCCACGCTTGCTGCGCCGGATGACGTAGCGGCAGGGCCGGTCACCTCCTTCTTCTCATGGTCTATCTCCGTGGGACTCGCGGACGCACCGCGAGCCGGAACGGAGGGCACAACAGTGGGCTGAGCCGTGGCCGGGGGTTGTGCGGCTACGGGCGGCTGCATGTCTTTCAAGAGTTGAGCGAGTTGGGCCGCATCTAAACCGGAAGGCAGAGGAACGGGGTTCGCGGAATCAGGGTTTTGCGGTGCGGGTTCCGCTGCGCGCGATTCTGAGGCGTTGGTATTGCTTCGATAGCTGAGAGCAATGTTTGAAGCGAACAGCGAAACATAGGCGCGTTTCTTGCGCTCGGCCTGGATAGCGTCTTCGCCACGCTCCGTAGATGCGGAATTGCCGTCGTAATCCGCCTGATTCGGTTGCTGGCCCGTTGGCCGCACGCCAAGAACGCGGCCCTGTTCCGTCAAGGCATTCTGCGCGATGAGTTCCTGACGCTGAAGTTCCTGAATGCGGCTCTGCATCTCCGCAATTTGGGCCTCGTTTACCTGAAGTGGCGCTGGAGCCTGGGCCACGGGCGCGTTCGGTTTGGAGACCGTCTGCGCCTTCTTGCCGCCCGTCAGCCACATGATGACAACCATCAAAACCGCGAGGCTCAGAATCAGCCACGACTGCACGTGCTTCGGCAGGAGGCCGGGCGGCTTCGGTGCCTTTTCCTGAATGGGTTCGTTCATCGTCTCTCTCCCTCCGTGGGTTGTTGGTGCGGCTACCGCTGCCGCGTGAACGTAAGCTTCTTCTTGCCGATGGCGAGGTATCCCGAGTCGACGACCTTCGGAATGATGTAAACGCCGTTCTCGAACTGGAAGTTGATCAGATTCGGTTTTCCATCCTTCATTTCGTACAGGGTTGGCTTCTCTCGCGCGGCGCACTGGATGTAGGTGAAGGCATCGTCGTGGTAAATCGCGGAGATCAGGAACGGCTGGCCGGAAGCCTTTTTGTTGATCGCGTAGTCGAATCGGAGCTTCGCTGGATACTCGTAGCGGAATTTCTCGATCTTTTGGCTGGCTTGTGTCTCCGCTGTTTGAACCTGGGCGTCGGCCTGCTCGCGGATCGTCTGAATCTCCTTTTTGTATGCATCGACTTCGCTGGCGGGCACGTAGCCCTGGAAGAAGTCCTGCCCGCCGACGCTCGATTGGTCTTTTGGCTCGATGAAGATCTTCAGGTCCGGCTGCACGTTTGGTTCGTTGCTGACCTCGGTCAGTAGGAACGAATACACGTGGCCGCTGGCCGTAATGAGGTTCAAGTCGGTGCGAATGCCGGCCTGCGCAGGGTGGATGAAGCAGAGGTTGTGGACCCCGTTGATGACCCAGAAGTCCTTGTCGCCGGTCGTGAAATCGAGAATGTCTTCGCTGGCCGGGAGAACGATCAGGGTCGAAAACCGAACCTTCGCCCGCACGGGCACGATATCGTTCTGCGAGTATTTCACGACGCGCGCACTGTCCGTTTCGGCCCGGAGCTGCAACGCGGAAAGGCTGAATGCGCAGAACAGAGTGAGAAGTGCGAATCCTTTGAAAAAGAAGCGCCGCTGAATCTGTGATGCTGTTGTCATTCCTCTTCTCCTTGATCGAAAGTATCGTTGGGTGACTCAGGCTCGGGCGGTTTGGTGTCTGACTCCCGCCAAAAGGGGGTCAGAGTCATGGCCAAATACAGAAGCGCGGTGAACGAAACAACGAGTGCCGAGTAGAATTTCTCAGCGGTTTGTGAAAGGAAGTCCGACAGCATGATGGGAGCCGGAAGGATGGGTGTCATTGCACCTCTCCCGTCAGGACTTCGAGCCCCTTTTCAAAGCCGTAGGTTTCAAACGCTTCTTTCCGCTTGCGGTTGTCGTAGGGATCGTTCGTATAGAGCCAGTAGCTCTTCGGGTCTACGCGGAGATTGGCGACCTTCGCCAGTTCGGGCGTCTTGATGAGGAATTGCTGCTTGGGGATGAGTGCCGAAATCAATTCGACCTCGTTCTCGTTCAAATGAAACTGACGGCGGTAGAGGTCCCGGTCCATGTCCGGGTTGGCGAGGAAAATCTTCGTGGCGCAGCTTTCGACGATCACGTCGAGGATGTCCGACCGTCGCAGCTCGTCGAGCGACTGCGTGGATAGCACCATTGCCGCGTTGTGCTTCCGCCAGGTCTTGAGGGCCTCGACGACATACCTTTGAATGCTTGGGTTCTTGAGAAACACCCACGCCTCGTCAATGAAAAACGCCTTGAAGGCAGGCGTGATCTGCTTGTCCGCGATGAGAGCATTCGCACGATGCAGGATGTAGAAGAGCAGCGGTTCGAGAATCTCGGGATACTGGCTCATTCTCTGGAAGTCGAAACACTGAAAGCGGGAGAACGAGATCGTGTCCTCGGCGTTGTCGAACAAAAACCCGAACTGGCCGCCTTGCGTCCACTTCGCAAGGCGTTCCGAAAGGCCATGCCCGAGGATGTTCGAGAGAACGCTCAGCGTTCGCAGCGCCGGGTCAACGGCATAGAGGTTCTCGATCTGGTGGTAGAGGTCGCGTTCGGTGGAAGGATTAAACTCCAGTGGTCCAGACCCTTGAATCAAAACCTTCAGGAACAGCGCAAGAAAATCGAGATTCTCCTTGGTGGGTGGCAGCGAAAACGGGTTGATCCTGAAGCCTTTCGATTCAAGGCCGACGCTCACATAGGAGCCTCCGAACAGATGCGTCAGACTCTCAAAGCTGCCTCCGAGATCGAAAATGAAGGTGTAGGGGGCATATTTCTGCAAGTTGGTGATGAGGAAGTTCAACAGGAACGATTTTCCCGTGCCGGTCCGCCCCAGAATCATTGTGTGGGCCACGTCCCGGTAGTGGAGGTTCAAGAAGTAGGGTGTGTGGTGGTTGGTCTCAAGAACGGCCAGATACTCTTGCCGGAGATGCCGGTTCCGAGGCTCGCCACAGTGCAGGGTGAAGAGAAATGAAAAGTCAGCGTAGTTCGTGTTGAGCAGGTACAGGTAGCGGAGGTTGAAGGCGTGATTGCCGGGGACCGCCGCGAGAAATGCGTTCAGGAGGTTGTAATTCTCTTCGTAAAGTTGTGCGTCGTGAACGCTGAAGACTTTGTAGAACTCGGCGCAAGCCCGATCCACCTTCGCCGGATCGAGGTCATAGATCACAACCGTAAGTGAAAACTGCCCGAAGTAATTTCCGCGAAGTTCGATCTCCTTGATGCCTTCGCCGAGTTCCCGGACCTGGGACTCTTTCGAGTCGTCCGTGAGAACGTCCTGCTGCGGAGCATCGTTCAAATTGACCTGGCTGAAGAAGGAGTGCTTGGTGTTGTGGAAGTGGCGGCGCTTGGCCTGAATCGTCCTCCTCGTCTTCCCCGAATCTTCTTTTTTCCATTCGGTGACGACGTAGTAGTTGGCCTCAACTTCGAGCAGCCTCTTGAAGATGAGCGGAAAACTCTGAGCGGAGGGTTCCTTGAGCGTTAGGACCCTGACGTAGTAATCGTCGAGCCGGAGATGCCCCCGGTGACATTCGAGATGTGACTCGCAGAGGTAGTAGTCGAGGAAAGTGTCGTATTTGAGCTTCGCCAGTTCGAGCTTGTCAGGGGCGAAGTTCAGGGTTTTCTTCAGAACCCGGAACGCTTCATGTTTGTCGAGCAAGCGGACAGGCAAAAAGTCGCTAACCTGCAGGATGAAGCTTTCGGTCTTCTGAAGCAGGGCTGCCTGAGCCTTGCTGATGTCCCGGTCGAGCAAGACAACCTGGTTCTTCGTTGAAAGGCAAGCGCGCAATTCACCGAGTGCTTTGGTCGGCTGCTTGGGGAATTCCAGGAGCGCACTGCGCAACGTGCGCGAGTAGCGGAAGCCCTCGTACAAGACGACGTAATAAATGGACAGAGAAAAGAGCGTGTCGGCCTTCGTCGCCAGATACGCGATGCGGTTCTTGATGGCCGTATCCACGACGGGATTTCCATAAAGCTTGTAGGGAATGGCCTCGTTGTTTCGCTTGAAGAGGTACTGATAGACGCGGTAGTTTTCATCGAAAAGCTTGAACGCGGATTCGAGCCGCTTCGTCAAACTGTCAATCGAACCGTCGTCGAGGCACTCGTAGTCAACTCCCCGCACTTCGAGGATGACGCCGAGGTCTCCGGTCTTTGTGAGGAATACGTGCTCGTCCGCGAACCCGTAGAGGTTCACCTGCTCGTTGAGCGATCCGGTCTCCTCGTAATTCTTGAAGATTCGCTTCAGCCTAAGCATGGTTCACCTTGCGGATCGAGATTGGGCTGAGTTTTGCCGGATCATATTGCGTGTGCAGTTTCGGGGAAGTGAGCAGGAATCGCAGAATCTGCGGGTCGGTTTTCGTCGCCCAGCGAGCGAAGACGTAGAGCAGCAGGAATATCAATACGCCGCCCAACAAGCTGTCGAGCAGGTTGAATGTTCCCGCGCCCACGCACATCGCAAAGAAAAAGAGTTTCCTCTCGGCCCCGAGGATGGTTAGGGGCCGGGAGAGCGAACGATGAACCATATTGACCCGTCTGTCATTCGACATTGGAGACTCCTCAGAAGAGTGGTTGTTCAGCTCCGGCTCACGGGAAGAGCCAGGCCATAAAGTTCACGGCGGCGATGGCCATGCCGACGCCAAAGAGCACGCCGGCGAGGACGCGCTTTGAGCCGCCTTCGCCGAAAGCAAACGTCAGCCCGGACACGACAATCGCAACGAGGGACAACCCGCGCGCGATGGTGCTGGTGAATGCCGTCTCCAGGACGTTGACCGCGTTCTCCCAGGGAGAGTTCCCCTGCTGGGCAAATGCGGGTGCAGCAAGCAGCAAACATGTTGTCGCGATGAGTACGTACCGGGATTCGCGTGTGAGTTTCTTAGCCTTCTGCCAGATTCGTTTCATCTGCCATGTTCTCCTTCGCTGAAATGTACGAGTCGAGTTCAGATGGAAGAGTTCTCGCCAGACCCGAAGCATTTCGGACGGGGTGAATTGCGAGGTGGGAGTTCGCTGTTCTCGCCGGGTTCCCGACTCTCGTCAGGAGACACTTGGAGCACGAGCTCCATGGACAGCTAGTCCCACTCTCGCGTCCGCCCTAATTGCGGGTCGTACGCGGGACAGGGCGGGTTGCCGAAGGCTTTCGGCTTCGCCTTGTCCGCGGGAAGAATCCGGCGAGAACTCCCCTCATTTATAAAGAGGCTTTGAGAAATGAAAAAGTAAGAAAAAATCTCCAAGGTAGAGATAGTTGTGTCCCATACTATTGACGTACTGTCTAACCCGGTGGCAGGCTTCTTTAGACCCAGTTCGACGCGGGGGCTCATAAACCCAATGAACCCAAGGGATAAACCGGACCCGTACGGCGAATGGGTACTCCACAGAGTTCAGCAAGAAACAGGCGGGAATCCAGATCCGCTACCAGAAGAGGTTTTGGTAGCTGCTCGGGCAGCTTGGCCCCGCGTCGTGATTCATGCCGCTCGTGAACTTGAACGAGAAAGTTCAAGTCGCGAAGTCGAAGCTCTTGCCGCGGATATTTGGGAAGCGGTGTTGCGGTCTGTCTGCAAAGCGCTTCAGAGGAAGGGCGAGTACACATCCTCTATCGGAGACTTGGAGTCCTATCTCCTCGCTGCGTTCCACCACAGGTTTCACAGATTCCTCAAAAGAGAGCATGAACGGCGCGTAATTTTCGAGTCTGCTTCGGGAACCCTTGATTTGGACCTGCTTGAGACGGGCCGAGATACTGAGTGGGTTTCGGAACTCGAACGCAAGATCACTGTCAGGCAGATAACGGACCGGATGGATGGTTGGACCAGAAAGGTGTGGGAGGCTCGGCAATACGGCTATTCATGGAAAGAGATTTCGGCCTGGCTGGGCGTGACGGAGCAACAAGCGAAGATGAAATTCCAGTACGGGTTGGAAAAGACTCGACGGAACATTGTGCGATTGCTCAAAGGAGGAAAGTCTCAAAAGTCCGGGTGAGGTCAACTGGATGTATATTCGCGGTGTAGTGGGCAAGGTTCGTAAAGGGAGGCAAGCCTGAACGAAAAGGGATATTCCGCGAGAGACGAAAAGCGCGTCCTGGATGCGTTGGGCCGTGGTCTGCTCAAAGAGTTTCCAAATCCTGAGCGGAGCGGATGTCCCGGCCCTAACGTTCTCAATGGAATCGCGTCTCGAACGATGCCGCTCGCGGAAGCGGAGAAATGGCTCGATCACCTCGGTTCTTGCAGCCCATGCTACCGAGATTTTTCGCAGCTTCGGGAGGCCTATCGCCATCGTCGAACGCGAATGATATTCGCGGTCGCCGCGAGCGTGTTGATTGTTGCTGCCATCGCGACCTGGGCTGTTGTTCGTCGGCAGAACAACATGCAGATTGCTCGGACTATGGTCGTCGATCTGAGAAGTCGTTCGATGGCTCGCGGCACGGAGCCTCTTCCAACTGAACCACCATTAGAGGTTGGCCATAATGTTTCTCGGTTGGAAATCTACCTTCCTTTGGGGAGCAGCGAAGGGCCTTACGATCTCCGCGTTTCAAACCTGAACGGAGAACCACTTTTCACCGGAGCAGGCATCGCGAAGATCCAACAAGGAATTACCTCCCTGTCCGTTGAGATAAACCTCTCGACGGCGAAACCTGGATTGTACGTCCTGCAATTGCGGCGTGTGGGTTCGCAGTGGAATTCATACGCACTGCGGATAAGATGAATTGAGATAAGCCAGAGTTGACCTGGCACGTCTGGCTGTCGGCCAAGCGCAATCCGGACCCAGCTTGCTTGGCGGATAACTTCAGTGTTGCTCGTCATCCATCCAGAACAAGGACTACAGCCAGAGAGCAGGGAGCATTAACACAGAGCGTTGCGCTTGGGAGTAGAATGGCGGCGTGGCAAACGTGAAGAGAAAGAGGAAGAGGAACGAGAAGTTCGACGCTGCGGACTGGCATCGTAAGCTCCTCAAGACCCAACGCTACAAGCCAGGTGGATCATCCGTCAAGGGCCGTGAAGTCGACGAGGAGGCAGCAAGCGATCGCGCTCGTGTAATTTACTCTAGCGCGTTCCGTCGCCTCCAGAACAAGACTCAGGTCTTCACGCTTTCCAAGGACGCTGCGGTTCGAACTCGCCTGACGCACTCTCTGGAGGTTGCTAGCGTCGGGCGGTGGATTGCCCAAACGGTGGTTGATAAAGCGCTTAGGGACGCCGGTCTTGAGGATGCTTTCTGCTCCGCTCTGGTGTCTCTGGTCGAAACGGCGTGCCTAGCTCATGACATAGGCAATCCGCCGTTTGGGCATTTTGGCGAGTCTGCGATCCAGGGGTGGTTCCGCGATGAGTGGGAGAGGGTCGCAGCACAGCGAGCGGAAGACAAGAACCTTCAGCAACTGGTACAGGACTTCATGCAGTTTGATGGCAATCCGCAGGGAACGCGTATCCTGATGCGACTCCAAGGGCGAACACAGGAAGAGCGGAGAAAGTACGGAATGAACCTGACCTACTCGCAGGTTCTGACATCGCTCAAATACCCGCGCGGGCCGCTTGACGAAGCGAAGTGGAAGAAAGCCGGCTTTTTCGAATCGGAGCGATCCAAAATCGAGGAAGCGTGGAAGGCGCTTAATTTCCAAGTGACGCAAAGATTTCCTCTCGCCTACCTGGTCGAAGCTGCCGATGATATTTCTTACTGCATTAGTGACATGGAGGACGGAATCGATCAAGGCGTCTTTACCCCGCGCCAGTTCTTCGACGGAATCCAGAAATGGACTAAGAAGAGGAAACCATCGCCTCACCTTGCAAAGCTTCGCGAGACCGCGAAATCCTGTCGCCGGCGAGTGGCACGAACGTCTGACCGAGCTAAGGCCAAGGACCAGTTCACTGTCTTTAAGACTGCCTTCTCGAGAGCGATGATTGCCGAGGCGGCGCGTGCGTACGGTGATGGGGGCTCGGACGACATCCGAGATGGCACACGTTCGGGGCTTCTTGATTGTACCGACGCCGACGGCCTGCTCGAAAATCTGAAGGACATTGCTCGGCAGTTTCTATATCCTGCAGACAAAGTGCAGAGGCCCTTCCTCGCGGGCCTGAAGGTAACGCGCGGCATACTGGACGAATATAGCAAGCTCCTCTACCTGACGCAGGAACACTTCGCATTGTTGCGAAAGGCGTGGAGATCGGCCGATCGCAAAGCCGTACACGAACAGCACTTGCAGACATTTCTTCCGCTTCTCGACGGTCTGCCTGCGCACTATCTCGACGTCTACGACTCCACGGCAAGAGACGCGCTTTCGCTGAAAAGATGGGGCAAGGAAACTTGGGAATGGTTTTGCCGAGCCCATCTCATCGTCGATTACCTTTCCGGTATGACGGATGATTTCGCATACCGGACTTACCAAGTCATTTCGGGAGCTCAGCTTGAGTAACGCGCTGATTCTTCAAGGGCATCCGTGCCTACTCGTGGATGAAATTGCCGCTCGACGCGGGGCCGACCTCGTATTCGCATATTCCTACTATGAGGTGGCGCCGCCGGGCCTTCAGGCCGTAGCCCGGCGCAGTGCCGTGCTTCGAGTTCCTGCCCGCGAGGTAACGTCGGACTGGATGGCTGATCGACTCGCGGAACTCGGACCGAACGAAGAGATGGCTTGGCACTCCTTGGTCGAAAGCAGAGGTGTCCCCTGGCATATCCCAATGATCGATTTCATTGGCCGACCTCCCGATTCGCTGTTTTGTGAACTCGACCGCATATTAACGGGAGAGATGGGCCTTAGTGGCCATTTGGTCGTCTTCGAAACGGGCCGGTCTTTTCATGGCTATTTCCCGGATCTAGTTCCGGAACGTGCTTGGCCAAAGTACCTAGGCCGGCTACTACTCCTCAACGACCACGACGGCCCCGCTGTTATAGACGCACGGTGGATAGGGCATGCTCTCGTGAGAGGCTTCACCGCGCTTCGCTGGAGTCACAACACAAATCGCTACCGAGCTATGCCTCATCGTCGGTCAGCACCCGATCCGGGCGGGATACGACCACGTGGCTAGCTTGATGATAATCGGCAACTTGGGGATTCCGGCGAAGGTAATCGGGATTCCGGGCTGATCGTGATCAGCATTCCGGGGTGATGTGATCAGTCGTCGGAGCGAAGCGACGCTGGCCGGAGGATTTTGCAGAAAGTGATCACGATCGTCAAGGGGAAGGTGTGGTCGCCGCCGTAGCTGTGGGAAAGTGGGAATCGCGAAGCGATTTCCAAGGGCGTTTTGTGCCCGGCTTTTCCACAGCTTTTTACCCGCCGACGATTGGTCATTTTTCTCCCTTCTCTCGCCGAGGTTTCCGCATCGATTCGCCGCGCATCTCGATACGGTGGGCGTGGTGCACCAACCGGTCGAGGATCCCGTCGGCCAGCGTCGGATCCCCAATCTGCTCGTGCCAGCGGGACACCGGCAGTTGCGAGGTCAGGATCATCGAACGTGTTTGGTAGCGGTCTTCAGCGATCTCCCAGAAGTCTCTGCGTTCTGGTTCCAACATCGGAGCCATGGCCCAGTCATCGATAGCCAGCACGTCGATCCGGTTCAGGCGTTTGAGCAGTTGGCGGAGGCTGCCATCGGCTCGGGCCATGTTTAGATCACGGAACAACGCTGCGGCCCTGGTGTAGTAAACCGCATAGCCATCCCGGCAGGCTTTCTGCGCCAGTGCCGAAGCTACATAACTCTTCCCGACACCGGTGGGTCCGAGCACGAAGATATGCTCGTGATTCTTCACCCACCCGGACTCTTGGGCCAGTCCGCGGATCACACTTTTGTTCAGCCCCCGTTCCACGCGATAGTCAATGTCCTCCACGCAAGCAGCTCCCCGCAAGCGCGAGGCTTTGACCCGCCGCGTCAACGCCTGGTTCTCTCGCCAGCTCCACTGTTGGTCGATCAGCAGCGCTAGACGATCCAGGAAGCCCAGCTCTCGTGCCGCCTCATCTTGTTCCTGCCGTTCGATGGCCTCGATCATCCCGTGCAGTCGGAGGGCGTACAGTTTTTCTTTCGTAGGTTGTTGGAGCATCGCTCAGACCTCCTCACTGAAGTATCCGGCGCCCCGGATGTTGTCGTGCGAGGGCGGGGGAGGAGACGATGACAGTTCGGTCAGCAGTTGTTGGTCCAGCGAGTTCTTCAAGATCGATTTCACGCTCTGGTAGCGGTAGGCACCGGCCCGCAGCGCCCGATCCGCGGCCGCTTCCATCCTTCCCGCCGAGTACTGTTCAGCGAGCCGGATGATTCCCAGACACGATCGATAACCCATCTCCGGATGCGGCTTCTCGGCCAGGATGCGTTCGAATAACTGCGCCGTGTGCGGTCCGATCTGCTCGGCCCAGTTCACCATGCGCGAGGGAGTCCACTCCAGATGCGCCTGGTGACTCTTGGGCCGATGTTCTCGCTGGGTGAGTACTTGCTCTCGGCCACGTCCACGAAGATGCGAGGCCACGCGCTGCCCCTTATGGAAGATCTCCACGGTGGTGGGAGTCGCTCGCACTTCCACCGGTTCTTGCACCAGCGTGTAGGGCACGCTGTACAGGTTGGCCTCGAAGGCGATGTGGTAATCGATGTTCACCCGGGCCCGTGACCACTGGCTCATATCGAACGGCTCGGCTGGCAACGGTCGTAAGGCACTGCGTTCCAGCGAAGCGAACAGACTGGCCCGCGATCCGTCGCGTTTTCGGAACGGCCGCTGGTTCAACCGCTCCAGCAGTTCCCGGATCGCGCGGTTCAGATCTTCCAGCCGGAAAAACTGCCGGTGACGCAGCGCGGCCACGATCCAGCGTTCGACGATTTGTACACCGACTTCGACCTTGGCCTTGTCCCGCGGACGATACGGACGCGCCGGCACCACCCCCACGCCGTAGTGCATCGCCATTTCTTGATAGGTGGGGTTGAGATCCGGATCGTAGCGACACGCGCGGCTTACTCCCGTTCGCGGGTTGTCGGGCACCAACAGTCGAGGAACTCCGCCGAAGTACTCAAAGGCATGGATGTGAGAGCCGATCCAGGCACTCAACTGTTGATCGCGAGTCGCTTCGGCGTAGGTGTAGGAACTCGCTCCCAGCACCATCACGAACAGCGAGGCTTGCCAGATCCCTCCCGTGTCCGGATCCTGCACCGGGATCGTCGCTCCCGCCCAGTCGACGAAGCCCTTCTCGCCCGCCTTGTGCTCCTGACGAAGAACTACGTCCTGCTTCCCACGCCACTGCCGATACAACTCGCAGAACCAGCTGTAGCGATATCCCTCCGGGTCCTTTTCCCGATACTCTTCCCAGGCCAACTGCAATGTCAGATGGGGATGTTGCTGGAGCTGGTTGTGGAGGGCTGCAAAATCAGGAAAGGCACGCGGAGAGGATTCTTCGATCGAACGCTGCTTCCCAAACACGGCTTCTTCAATCTGCTTCTCGTCCCATCCTTCCGGCAGCGGCCACTGCATCCCCGCTTCTGCCGCCTTCTTCAGGTAGTTATGGACGGCACCCTGGCTGATCGAACAGGCTCGGGCGATCTCCCGCTGTCCCAGCCCCAGCTCAAATCTTAAACGTAGGACTTCCTTGATCTTGCGCATGGACGATCTCCTGGTTGGCACGCTGTCGGTCTCCTAAGTTACCTTCGGAGACTAGCGTGCCTTCTGTGATGTCCAGCGCCACTCCCTCTGTGGATATCATTCCGGGGCATCGTGATCACCGTTCCGGAGATCGCGAAAAACTGATCACGATCACACCGGAATCGGCGATCACGTTCGTCCGGAATGCTGATCACGATCGCACCGGAATCGTGATCACGATCGCCCGGAATGGGTGATCACGATCGTCCGGAATCCCCACAACTAGGAAGTTGGCCAGAAACGGGCTTGTGGGGAGCCTCGATCCAAAGCCTATCAATTCCAAGTGAGTGGTCGGCTTAACACGGAAGTTGAGGCTGCAAGCCAGAGACAGCGTTACCCCCGCAAACTGGGTGTCCGTGACCCCGAGTTAGAGTTGATGGTACCCGATTGCTAAGCAGTTTGCGGTGCACGCCTACGGTGTCAAGCTCCACGAGCAAGTTCTAACGCCCTCTGCAGTTGAGGGTCTTCCCCCGCTAGCAGTTGTTCAGGTCGCAGTTCGACGGGCACGCCTGGCGTGACGCCCTTGCCCTCGATAAGCCTCCCCTGCCAGGTCAGATAGGCCGCGACGGGCAAACCAACTATGTACCCTTCACCCGCCCGAAAAGTGGTCCCACTCAACAAGCGTCCTGCCGTCTTCGCACCGACGATTGTTGCGAGGCTATTCTCTTCAGCAAACGCAGCTAGCATTTCCCCTGCGCTTGCCGTGTGCTCGTTCACGAGAATTATCACGCGCCCGTGGAATCGCTGCGGCCCCAGGCCCTCCGTTACGACGAGAATCGACTTATCAATGAAGCCGTAGCGCAGCGCGAGCCATAAAAGCGTGGCCTTGTGGGATGGTATCCGGCCAAATCTTGGCAACTTCTCGCGTGCATATCCCTTCTCTTTCCGCGCGCGCGTGAGGCTGTATCCAACCTCCTTCTTTCCGGGAGTCAGATAACTCATGAGCCGCAATCCACCAATTCCTCCCCCAGTGTTCCCGCGAAGGTCCACAATGAGCCGGGTCGAATCCTTCAAGTGCGAGATGGCCGTGTCGAACATGTGAGCCAGATCAATGCCAACTGCCCCCGGAAACATGGTCACCTTCAGCCAACCAACTCCATCTGGAAGCTGTGAACAAAGCACAGCTTTTGGAACGATCACAGGATGGCTCTTCGACCTTGGGGATGGAACATGCAACTGGCCCACGATCCGCTTTCCGTCCGGTTTTTGAACTGCATACTGTGAGTCGTCCCCAACTGGGAAAATCGGCGGCTCGGGCGGCTTCAACTCTCGATTTCGGACCTGAAGCAAGATGTCGCCCGGACGCAAGCCTGCTGTATGCGCCGGGCCGCCCTCGTGAACGTCCTGGAACATCCAGCGCTTCTCACCATCGAAATCGCATCGCATGAATGTCGCGGCAATGGCATGGCGTCCAGGAATATTCGGACTCTTGGAGTGGCGAAACCCTGTGTGGCTAGTCTTTAGTTCGTTTAGGAGTTCTTGCATCTGTTTTTCAAACACTTCATCGCTGCTACTCCCGAGGATTTTATCCTTCCTAGATTTGGACAATTCCTCCCAGTTGGCTCCGCTCATTCCAGGATCGAAATGCTTGCGCGTTACCAGGTCGCAGACACGGGAATAGATTTTCTCTCGCGTGGCAATGTCGAGGCTCATTGGACCCTCAATGGAATCGGAGACCCGCCGTCTCCGATCAAGACAAAGGCTCCCCAATAGTAGGGCGGTACTTGTCTACCGTATTTCGCGAGCAAGTCAAGTTTTGCCTGCCGCAACGCGGCAGCCTTGTCCTGGCCTTCGGCGATGTGAGTATAAAACCGCTCCATGAGATCGAGCGTATACGTATCGTCGGCACTCCACAGGCTTGCGACGACGGCTTTCGCGCCGCTCACGAGGAAGGCGTCGGCCAAATCCGTCATTCCCTCTTCACCTTCTAATTTCCCAACGCCTGTGTCACAAGCAGACAACGTCACCAAGTCCGCGTTAAAGTGGAGGCGCATGATTTCTCCCACCTGCAATAAGCCGTCGTCATGCGACCTCGGGTCTACCCCAAGCACCAACCCTGATCGCTCAGGAAAGTGCGTATCCGCAAATCCGTGCGCGGCAATGTGGACGATTTTGAAATCTTCCAAGGGTTCTGACTTGAACGCGGTTTCCGTGGCTTGTGATCCCAGCAGAAGCACTCCGTCATTCCCCATGATCTTGTCGCTCTCGACGACCTCTTCGCGGGTCTGGGGCAAATCCTCAAGGGGCGTACCGAACGCGTCAGAAAATCCCCTCAGAAGCCGTTGCTTGACGCCTGCTGGTTGATTGAGTCGCGCCGCCACGCCGCCCTGATCCTGATAGGGTACGTCTCCTACCCCCAAGAAAGTTTGCCGCAGCTCCTGTGTCTCTGTCGTGTTCCTGAGAACAGTCAGAACTGTCGAATCAGGCGCATAGCTAACCGTGCGTGTCTCCACCAAGAAAGCCCCTGTCGAATCGTGCAGAGCATCGAAAGGCAAAAGATGAAGTATACCGTCTGGGACTACGACTAAGCGTTCCTTTGCTGCTTCGCGCGGGAGTGATCCGAGGAGGACTGTGTATAGTTGTTTCGCGAGCGGGATATCATTCTTTCTCGCTCGTGTCTCAGCTAGATATTTTCGTGTCAGATCCTCGATATTCTTCCGTCCAGCGGGCAAGGTCTGGATGCCCCCACGCATCTTAGAAATCCACAGGCAATAAGAGTGCGGCTCACTCAGGACGTATTCCAAAATCACCTCGTCAGGTCTGAGGGTGGCTTGGATTGTTTCGAGATTAGCCGGCTTTTCCTTCCATCCAAACGTCGATTCTCTTTGGTTGGTCCGTGTCCACTCCAGGCGGCGTTCGTACTCTACTAATTGATCGAGCAGCCCAGCCCGTGCCTGTGCGCTTTCTGAGCGCATCAATTGAAGTTGCAATTCGGAGACATCATCGTCGAGGGTTCGGACTTGTTCGGATTCATTGTGGCTAAACGTCACCTTATTTTCTAAGAGTGCTGCTGCGGTCCGGCCCCTGACTCGCTCTAATACGCTGAGGGCGCGCTCGACATTTCCCTCCCGAGCCACCAACTCGAAATGTTTGAGATATGTGTCGCTCATCGCTCCGGCCAGAGAACTACTCCAATACGCCTCATGGAGGTTGACGAGCATCCCGTCGATTACGTCCTCAGCATTTTCATACAGCCCTTCTGCTTCGCTGATGAATCCGCGCTGGGCTTTAAGGTCTGCCAAAACCGTGAGGTCCCGCGGAAGGTAGTAGCGATCTCCCACGCGCCTGCTCGCGTCAACCCCGATTGTGGCCCGCTGTTCCGCAGCTTTGAGATCGCCTGCATCTCGATACAATCCGGCCAAGTCGATCATTGATTGTCCCAAAGTGCGGTAGTACTTGTACTTCTGGGCGAGCTTACCTGATTCCTCTAGATAGTTCATCGCGGTTTGCCGATCTCCCGTTCGAATCTCGAGCTCGCCCAGCAAGAGAAGAATCATCGTTTCGTGTCCAAAATTGCGGTCTTGTCTGGCAACGGTCAATGCGCGCTCCAACTCGCCTCTTCCTTCAGAAACTTTGCCCTGGCCGATCAACGCAGAGGACTCGCCTTCGTAAGCCATGAATGGGAATCCCGCGTCTGGCGTTGCAGCGCTGGTTTTAATTGCCCGCTCGAAAAACGCAATCGCTTCCCCGTATCGCTTTGCTTCATTGAAGCCATTGCCGAGCATTTCTAACATTCGAACCTGGCCCCCCACATCGCCGCTCGCCTTCGCCGACAAGAAGGAGTCACCAACCATCACTGCGGCTCGACGGCTGTCTCCTTCGAGAAAGGCGATGATCCCGAGTTCCCCTTCCGCTCTCGCTTCCCACTGCGCTTCGCCTAGCGTGTGGGCAATCTTCTGGGCTTCGGTCCAGGCTCGCCTCGCCGAAGCGGGATTGAGATCGAGGTCGGTGTATCCTTTTGCGGTCAGGCACCAAAGCCTCAGCTTTGGATCATTCTTCACGACTGGAAGCTCTAATTGCTGCCCTAGCATCTCCGACACGTCGACCCAAGACATGGTCTCTGACTGCGCACGAATCCGCCCGACTCGTGCATATATTTCGTTTCGTGTGTCGTCCCTCTCCTTGAAAAGTTGCTCCGCCCGGACGTAGAGAGGTTCAGCCTTGGGCCAATTGAAAACCCAAGAGAGGCGGTTTGCTTCAGCGAGGAGGATTTCAGGATTGTTCGATGCTTGTGCGTTGTGCAACAGATCCGCGACGTGTGGCCTGGGCTCCGGTTTGCGCGAGACGTACAGCCAAAGGTATTTGCGGGAAACCACAGCGAGGAGGACAAGAACTGTCGACAATAAAAGCAGGATAACTGTCCAGGGCTTCGAGATTCGCAGCCGCAAGGATCGCCTCCTTTCCGGCTTGTAAGGACGTGTTGATGTGGATGCTGCGAGAAGGGGGATGGTTTCGTCGGATATTATTGAGTTTATAGTACCTTCATACTAGCGGGATTTGGGCCTTTCGCCCGCCAACGTAGGCAACGCGGGTCAAACACCCTGAAGAATATCGCCGACAGCGATGCAGCTTCCCGGTCGTAGCTGCTGCTGACGAGCGTGCCTTCGACCAAAACGTGATCGCCCTGGCGAAGCGATGCCGCAACGCGCTCGCCCAAGCTGTTCCAGGCACCTTTCCAGGAACGCTGAGTCGCCAGTGAAAGAACCGCGTATTTGCGGTCTGTCGATTTGACGGACTTGTGCTCCGGGTTCATGCCGAGATAACCGATTAGATGAACTCTGTTTTTTATGTGGAATAGGGCTGGTTCTCCGACCAGACGTATGGTTGGGTTCGGTCCCCGAAGGGGATCGAACCCAAAAAGGAGGAACCAATGGCCTTGGAGTTTTCGATCTGTGCGCTTCGATGGGAGCGATATCAGCGAGTTTCTGAAAATCCGCACGCGAGGGAGTGGTTACAGTTTCAGGCAGCACGAGGCCTCGCAGCGAATACGCTTGATGCTTACGGGCGTGACCTCGACGCTTATTTGAGATTTCTGGTGTCCGAAGGAATTTCGCTCGGGTCGGTTGTCCGAAGCACGTTGGGTGCATACATTCGAAGCATCACGGTACTCCCTGCTCCCAGAGTTCTGAAGGACGGGCGGGAAACGAGAACCACGCTGTCGAATGCCACGTTACAACAACACCTGACTGTTGTTCGACTCTTCCACGATTTCCTGGTGGAAGAGAGTATCTGCACACGAAATCCGCTTCGCCCGGCTGTGGGTGGACGAAGTTTGATTCAACGCCATCACCGGCTTCCATGGATTCCGAGCGAGGAGGAATGGCTGGGAATTCTGCAAGTCTGCAAGCGTGAATCGCTGCGAAACAGAGTGATGCTGGCAATGTCCTATGACGCAGCGCTTCGCCGTGAGGAAATTTGTTCTCTCGAAACGACTGACATCGATCCCGCGCATCGGCTCTTGCGCATCCGGTTGGAGGCGACGAAGGGCCGGCGTGAGCGAATCGTTCCGTATTCAGTGCCGACGAGCGAACTCTTTGGCCGATATCTGAGTGAGCGCCGGAAACTGAGCCGAGAACGCGGTCCGCTGTTCCTGTCCGAGTCGAATCGGAATCAGGGGAAACCGATTTCGATCTGGACGTGGTCCAAGGCAATCGCACGTGTATCCCGCGAATGCAAGTTGCCACAATTTACTCCCCATACGCTACGACATCTGTGTCTGACCGATCTAGCCCGAGCGAACTGGGACATCCACGAGATCGCGACTTTTGCGGGGCATCGAAATATCCAAACCACCACGCTCTACATTCATCTGAGTGGTCGTGACCTTGCAATGAAACTCGCTCGCGGAATGACAGAGATTCACGCCGTTCGAGTGGCATCGATGAAGGAGGTGTTGGGATGAAAAGTGCGCCTTCATCGCTAAATCCTTGGGTCTGGCCAGTGAACATCGAGCGCTACGACCGCACGCCTGAACTGAAGCGACAAGAAGTGGAAGCCTTGGAGAGAAACTTGCCTCGTCTGGAACAGGGCGTTTTGCCATTCAACGTGATGCGTGAAGCCAAAGTGCATCGGCTTCTGGACCCGTTGGAAGATGTTTTTGACCACATTGGTTTTCGAAGAATTCGCAGACCGGGTCTGAAGATACTGTTGCTGAGGGAGATGCTGAGGAGGGGCAGGAGTCCATGGGGATGGACTGAGGACGAGTGGCTCGAAACGATCGAGAAGAGTGGCCGCGAGCGTCATTCTGTCTCAGCTGCTGCTTACCTTCTGTGTCAATTCGACGGGCTGCACAGGCTGGGCCGGAGAAATTTCGTCTTCTGCTGTTTATCGCACCGAATCTTTGGCCGCGAGCGACTTCGGGCACTGTTCTCTGAAGTTAGAGAAATGCTTGTCAGTTGGGGTTACCGAGAAAGGCTGGCAGGAATCTATGTTCCCCGCGTGTTGTGCGAGCTGCTGATCACCAATCGCAGTCCGCGGCTGGAGGACCTCACACTGGAGTTGATCGAGACCGTGGCCCAACGGCGCGTCACACCGATGGGTACATGGTGTTTGTCAGCGATTTCGAAGGTGTTGGCCGGTAGGGGAATCATCTCCGCACCCATCATGAGGATGGACAAACCTAAACGTGCGAATCCCGAACTGACGGCGGGAGTGCCGGAAAAATGGGCTGACGGAGCGAAGTACTGGTATGAGAACGGCACGCGCTGCTCCCGGCTGCGACGGGCGGACTACTATTTCGTGCTGGCGGTGGGTCGATGGCTCGCCGCAGAACACCCAACAATAACGGCACCTGAACAGTGGGACAGACATTTGGCAGTGCAGTGCCTGGCGATGATCACCAACATGCGATGTGGTGACTGGAGAGCACCGGGTACAGGTCGGTGGTCCTTGCGGACGCACTATGGTCGGCCGCTGAAGCCCGCCACGAAGATGCAGAACTATACGGCAGTGCGCACATTCTTCGCAGATTTGCAGGAATGGGGCGTTATCCCGCCAAGGTTTGACCCTTACCGCAGCTTCTCTCCGCCGCGTTCGGTCAAAGTTCTCATTGGTTCGTCTCCACGTGTGATCGCCGACGATGTATGGGCAAAACTTCTGTGGGCTGGACTCAACCTCACACCGGAAGACTTTGCACGAAAACCAAACGCGAGGTCAAAAGGCAGAATCCACACCTTCTACCCGATGGAGATGATCCGCGCTCTAACACTAGTGTGGCTGTTCGCTGGTCTCCGCGGCGACGAAATCCGCCGCCTGCGTGTTGGATGTGTGCGCTGGCAGCAAGACAATGCATCGTCAGTGTGTTTCCTGGATGTGCCGGTCACGAAGACAGGAACGGTTTTTACGAAACCTGTGGACGGAATAGTGGGGCAGGCGATCAACACCTGGGAGAAGGTTCGTCCGGTTCAATCAAAACTGTGCGATCCAAAGACAGGCGAGATGGTCGACTTCTTGTTCCTGAATCGAATGAGAGGGGTCGGGCCGGCTTGTCTGAACGCTTATCTGATCCCTAAACTCTGCCGGAAAGCGGGTGTGCCACAGAGTGACATTCGGGGTCGGATCACAAGTCACCGGGCGCGTTCAACTATCGCAACGCAGCTGTTCAACGCCAAGGAGCCGATGAGCCTGTTCGAGCTGCAAGAATGGCTCGGACATCGTCTGCCATCCTCGACACAACGTTATGCGAAGATCACGCCGACGAAACTGATGAAGTCGTATTCCGATGCGGGATATTTCGGTCGCAATCTGCGTGCGATCGAAGTGCTCATCGACCAAGAAAGGGTTCGGGCCGGTGTCGGTGCAGAGGAAGCGTGGAAGTTCTATGATCTCGGACACGGCTACTGCACATACGACTTCTTCGATCAATGTCCACACCGGATGGCGTGTGCAAAATGTTCGTTCTACATCCCCAAGGAATCTACAGCGGCAGCTTTGCTGGAAGGCAAGAGCAACTTGCTACGGATGCGCCAAGAGATCCCCTTGAGCGAGGCAGAGCTGGCCGCACTCGATGACGGTGTTTCCGCACTGGAGTCGTTGTTAAGCCGTCTTGCTAACGTACCGACGCCCGCTGGCCAAACGCCCGTTCAGCTTCGTGGGGAATCTCTCGTGCAGATCGATGCGGCGCACGCGGCGGACTGAAGCTTGAAAGCAAAAAAAGGGCCTCGGCAACAAAGCCGAGGCCCGATTTATCGCACCGCTAGAAGGGAGACGCGTCCGATGGTTCAGGCGCTTGGCCCGAAGCATCGGAGCCGGAAACTGTTGCTTCCGGCTCGGGTTCGCCGCGGTCGAGCTTTCGTACGACGTCAGCGCGAATCGACCACGACGTGATCTTGGTGGTCGCGGACTTCTTGCCCTTGCCGTTGGGCCGTGCGTACGTCGAGCTGATAAGGCTGCCTTCGATGAGCACGTACGCGCCCTTCTTGATGGCCGTCGCGACGTGCTCGGCGAGCCGTGGGCGGAAGACGCAGATATGGTGCCACTCGGTTTTCGAGGACCACTCGTCCTGCGCGTTTTTCCAGGAGCGTTGTGTAGCGACGGAAAGAACGGTGAATTTTGAACCGTTGTTCCGCGACTGACGCTGCTCCGGGTCGGCTCCGACGAATCCGATTAGTGTTACTGAGTTCATGTAAGACATGATTTTTTCTCCTTTTTCTTGCCCCATTTTCCTGGGGCACACAGAAGCGAGGGCTGCTGCTTCCAAAGTGAGCGGCTGCTTTATGGGAGGGAACCCAGAGACTTTAGGGCGGAACCGGGAAAGCAGAAGACGCGAAGCTGCCGGACGCAGGAATTAGCCCGAAGCAGTGCCCGGGAAAATGAGCGGCAGAAAAAGGGCGGCTTACTGGACTCAAGAAGAATCGGCATGAGGAGCAGGATTACGTTGGCAGCTACGGCGGGGAAAACGGGTCAAAAATCAGATGCCTTTGCAATGCGCACTTAAGCCAGGCGAGTGAGATTCTTGCTGCGAGTGGCTCGTCACTGTCAGTGCGGCATCGGGACGGGAAACGTGCTCACGCCAGCGAGGCTAGACGGGCGGCCCGCGTCAAGGCCCACGCGCTGGCCACTTCCTCCACTGCGGCCTAAACGCTCCGCCTACGGCGTCGCAGGCCTTCGTTCCGGGAGTGGCCAGCGCGACTCGAAGCATGCTCTAATGACTTAACCGTCGGCGAGAGAACTAGCTCGCAAACCTATTCCACTTAACATATAGGTACATTGTGTTTCTCCGTTTCTGCCCTTGTAATTGGGGCACCCGGAAGCGAGAGGATGCTGCCCCCAAAGCGAGCGTCTGCTTTTTGGGAGGGTCACAAGAAATCTTCGATGGTGTTTCAGAAGATTTGTTGGGAGGAACCGGAAAAGCAGAAGACGAGAAGCTGCCGGGCGCAGGAATTATCCCGAAGCTGTGCCCAATGGAGAGGGTAGAGATGGAGATGGGCCGAAACAGATCACATCGGTGATAGCAAGAACCATCGTGATCGGCAGAGACAGGCAGAACATAGTGCGAAGCCGCCAAGCGAGCGCAGAGTGCGTGTCTCAACCGCCTGACGTAGTCGTCAGGAAGTAGATTGGGGCGCTTGGCGAACAGTAGGCGAAGAGCGTATAATGAATTCCTTGGGAATATGAGCAATAGAGAAGCGGTCTCGACTTTGGCCCCGGTGCTACGCGCCACAGCCGACCCCTGTCCTCTCCTGCTCCTTGGTGCCGGAGCTTCTTTCCGTTCGGGTATACCCACAGCCGCCGAGGCCGTCAAGCAGATCGCGCGGCTCGCCTATGCGGAACGCATGCTGGGCAAAAGCCGACCCGCCGAGCGTGTGAAGCCGTCCGAGTGGGAACCATGGCTACAAAGTTTTCCTTGGTTTGTTCACGGATCTGACCGCCTCGCTGAGAATTTTCCGCTTGCAGTCGAACATCTCCTCGTTCCCGCCGAATTCCGCAAGCATGCAATATTGGATTTGATGAGGCCGCGCAGTGGATTGAGCGCGGGCTACAAGGCTCTCGCGGACTTCGTTATGCGTGGACTGCTCCGCACGATACTTACAACGAACTTTGATACATGCATACCAGACGCTCTGAAAGAAAGGCATCCGCATATCCGGCACATCCACGAGATCAACCGTGGCATCGGCGACTACGATCAATTCAATATCTTCAGCAAATGTCAGATCGTGTGGCTCCACGGACGCGCTGAGCAATATTCAGACAAAAACGCTTCGGGTGAGATCAGTGCGGTGGACACTCAACTCATGGCGTTGCTGCGTCCGTTAGTCGATTCATCGCCGATTATTGTTGTTGGATATCGCGGGTCTGAACCATCTGTTATGGATGGCCTCTTCGCTCAATCGAAGCAGGGTCGCATGGATTTTGCGCACGGCATTTATTGGTGTATTCGGAATGGTGAAACACCACACCCAAACGTAGAAGCATTGTCACGAAGGATTGGTTCGAATTTCCGACTTCTGCCAATCGATGGATTCGACGAGCTATTCCATGACCTCTCGGCTGAACTCGTCGGTCAGGACCGCTACCTCTCGCTCAGCAGTTCTCTGTCGCTCGCTCCCGAAATGCAGGCTTTCGATGAGCGGATTGTTCAAGGAGCGATTTGGGACGATCTGGACACGGACCTTGCCTTGTCCGTTATGCGTGAATACTGTAATAAACTTGGACGCGCCGCGATCACGCGCAAAACACTTTTGCCCTTGATGCGAGAACAGGGCCTTGTCGTCTCGGATGGCCAGACGGACTCGATTACTGCGGGAGCCCTCCTATTGTTTGGAAACAACACGCAGCATTTTTTCCCGCATGCCGTCGTATCCGTAACAGAAGCTGGAAAGAAGCGTGAGATTTATGACGGGAACCTTATTAGCCAGCGCGGACGCTTGCTACAAAAGCTAGAGACTGTCGAAGTAAATCCGTTGCTAAAGGTAAAGAAGCGTCGCCAGCACGACGAACAAAAGGCCTATCCTCCGCGCGCGCTAGTCGAACTTTTGGTCAACCAACTGGTACATCGCGATTATGAGATTCCAGAACCAGCGACCGTCGAAATCCGCCCTGGCGAAGAGATTATTTTCAGCAATCCTGGCGCCCTTACTCAAAAATTAGCCGGGAAAGTTATCGTCGAAAAAGACGGTCGCTTCACTCTTCCAGAAAGTCTCACCGATCAGCGTAATCCTTCTCTATGCGACGTATTCTTCGGAATGAGTGCAATGGAAAGAGCGGGCACTGGCCTCATCGATGTAGGCGAGCTCATGCAGGAATCGGACGGTGCCTGTGCGTTCTACCACCACGAAAAAGAAGCGCGCTTTGAAGCACGTGTCGTGCAACCACATGCCTCGGCTGGATCGCGTATTGTTGCGAGGTCGACTATCCCGACTGGGTTCTATGTTCTGAACGCCATCCCGTTTACGGTGATGCCTGAAAACGTATCCATCGTTCGCCTCCTCAGACCGTTGCGAGAACGGCCGGCTACGGCGGCGCTGTCTGAGTGCGGAACTTTCATTAGGCGTAATGACGAATTGTGGAGTTTCGTGCCCGTGCCTGTTTTGGCTGCCATCCTTGAACCGATTGTGGACGAGAAAGCTAGTAAATCGGTGCCGCGAAAACAAATTGAGGCATCTCCCGACGGTAAGCGGATTCTGTCATGGCTTCTTCGCAAGCATTGGGAATGGCACCTCGCGGGCTTTTCGGATCAGGGCATTGTGCTAGAAGACAGCCGCAAGCATCGGGTCTATTTTTCAGGGAAAGATAAGGATGCGCGGACGATTGTTTGGAACAGCGCGCTACGGCGCGGCATTCGACGTGAGGTCGTCAAGAAGCGTGCGGAAGGCCCGCGCCGGTGGTTTGAAAATGAAGGCATCGGCTACGACATTGTCGAAATCGATGACATGTGGTGCGTGCGCCTCAAACCCTATTACATGTTTACCGGCCCTGACGCTCTCACGCCGCTACCCGCGTTCTCGCGATCAGCGAAGTCTACCAGTCGGATGAAGTTTGACCGCAATAAAAGCGTCGAGGCTGACTTGACGTTTTGGAGCAATTTTCTCGGACGCGGGAAGCCGACGATCAATGTCGGAGACCTTCACGTCAGTAACTTGGTCATTGAATCTTCCTTTCTGACGGTTGAGGTTCCCGAAATCGGATTGATAGACGATGAGCCTGAACATCAAAATCGAATGTCTGCGTGAGCCAGACCTTGTTTTCGGCCACAATATAACTGGCGTCGATCCGCGCCGAGTGATGGCAAAAGCTTGCGCCGTTGACAAGGTGCCCGGTGAAGAATTGTCTGTCGGGATTGTCGGGCCTCCGGACGACATCGCAATCGCACACGCCTGGTTGCCTAGATTAAACACGGTGGCAATTGCCCGCGAAAAGAACGCAAAACGCTATCGCGATTGGCCGGGGGCGCAGAAAGCCTTGGGAGTAAAGTTTACGGGGGACGAGCGATTCGTCCGCCCCATTGATGCTGAACGCCTCGCTCTTGCCCTCAACAGGATTTCGTCCTCTGACAAATTCGAAGAACTGCTCGACCTGTTCGATGCCAAAATTCAAGGTCTCTTCGGCGATGCACGGCCCGACTGCATTATCGTATGCCTGCCTGAACAAATAGCGGACCTCAGAATTAGTAATCCGCGCCTTTCACTGCCAGAACGCCGGGCTCTTGAGCATCTACAACGCGAGGAAGAACAGGAACAAATGGCTCTTTTCCAGCCGACGCCGGAAGAATTAAGGGCAGCCACAGAACTCCGCACCCAGGCAGAAGACCTGCTCTTCAGAACGTTCTATCGCGCGCTCAAGGCGCGAATAATGACACATCAAAATCCCGTACCTGTGCAAGTCGTGCGGCGGGAGACATTTCTCCGTGCCGACGACGACGGACACAGCTTCGCCACGCGTTCGTGGAACCTCGCAACATCGTTGTTTTATAAAGCGGGTAACGAGCCTTGGCGACCGTCAGACCTGCCCGCCGATACCTGCTTCGTCGGGATTTCATTCCATCATCTCAAACGAAGGGAAGGCGACGTTGTGTATGCTAGCGTCGCACAGGCCTTCTCAAATGAGATTGAACCTTTCGCTTTGAAAGGTTCCATGCTGCCACATCATCAGAGGCGCGACCGCCAACCCTATTTGACTGAAGATCAGGCGGCCAGCCTCATCACCGATGTTTTGGATAAGTATGAAGCGCTGGCCGGAGTTTTACCCGCGCGAGTAGTCATCCATAAGACGAGCCTCTATCAGCCGGAAGAGGCCAGGGGATTTCGCCAAGCCGCCGAAGCGCGCGTACCCACTTCTGATCTGATCTGGATGCGCAGCACAGCGTTTCGTCTCATTCGTAGGGGCACGCAAGAGCCGTGGCGCGGCACACTCTGCACGCTTGGAAGTGAATCCTATCTTTTCACGAGCGGTTACGTGCCTTGGTGGGACGAGTACCCAGGTCCGCACATTCCGGCACCTCTTCAAATCGGGTCGTGTGGGGAAACTGACATGCGGCAACGTGCCAAGGAAATTCTTGCGCTGACCAAGATGAACTGGAATTCTACAGAGGGTATTGGCCGCCATCCGATCACTATTTCATTCGCCCGCAAAGTTGGAACGCTTATGACCGAGCTTTCCGAGAATCAAACTCCCAATCCTTCTTATCGCTTCTACATGTGATTGTCGCTGCCGAAGACAATTAAGGTCTTCGTGCATTGCTAGAAGATTTACAGGCCAAGCGTGGCTGGTTTGGAATTCAGACCATCAGAGTCTACGGCTTGCGCCACTTGTCCCGGTGGCCTCTATTAGTATTTCGCACGCGTTCGACTTGGACCGTCGCATTTGAATCAATTTCTCTCGCGCGGTCAATAGCCTCGGCTTGTGTTGACTCGTGGCCACTGATTCTGTCGGCACCAGGTCTGCGAATTGCGTAGTCACCTACGTCCTCACGACGTTCGATTAATAATTTTCCGCTCACTGAAGTATACCTCTATGCGCGATCATACAAGATCATATGCCAATCGGCACGCGTAAGTTCAGGCTTAAAAAGGTTCATGGCCGTACATGCGCTGATCTTCTAAACGGGCGGCGCGGAGGTTTCCTCCGCGCCGATAGCGTTGAGAATTCGAGTAGCGGTGTGCTGGATGTGCTGCAAGCTCTCCGACAACAGCTTGGCGTCACCTTCGTAGAGTTGGATGTAATCTTGCGCCGCCGATCCGGTCTCAAGCCCGATTGCTTGGCAAACGACGAATGCTACAGCCTCGGCTTCCGTCTCGCGGCTGCGCTTTGAAGTGCTGGCGCGGCGCTCGGCACGATGCATCAATTCGTGCGCGACTTCATGCGCTAGCGTGGCGAATTCCTCAGCTGGCGTCTGGTCCGGCAGCAACGTGATCTTGCCACCTGCGGAGGTGCCGCGAGCGGGGGCGATGTCCTGCGAGTATTCGAGAAGAATGCCTTGCTCAGTGACGAATTTACCGAGCCGGTCGCGGTATTCGCGGGGATCGCCATTGACGTTGCCGATTTCAGGAAGCTCTTGACCGTCCGTCTGGCTGATGTCGAACACGTACGCGGCCCGGAACCCGACAGCGGTTGATGATTCATCGGTTTCGGTTTGTTCGACGCTTTGGGTCTTCGGTCGAACGATTGGAGCAAGAATCAAAATGCCTTTCTCACCTTTCTTCACGAAGCGTCCAAGTTTGTGCCATGTGTGGAAACCAGCGACGTGAGTAGCCGTTGGTTTCTGCGATGCGATAAGCATCACGTTCCGCAGACTGTACCGATGGAACCGGCCAATCGCAGCGAGGTAATTTCTCAGCGTTTCACTGTGGCCCCTTTCGAGAGATTGACTGAGTTCTTCGATTGCTTTGCTGACGGTCTGTTTGGCTTGCTCGACTTTCATGATTGTTCTCCTGTTTCGGGAGCTTTGTGCCCCCTTCACCAACAGCGAGGGGGCAAGGTCTCGAAACAGAGAACGGGAGCGAAGAGATTGATACGTCCAGGCTGGAACGGGTCGCACGATTGAGTGACACAGCCTTTCGGTGGCGCGAAACGTGCTAGTGGAGACCG
>DATLST010000278.1:0-3825 GCA_035534055.1 Candidatus Acidiferrales bacterium
CAGCAATTTCTCGCCGGCGTAGTCGTCGGATTCGGCGATCCAGACGTATTTGCCGCGCGCGAGGCGTACGCCTTTATTCCACTGCTTGAATGTGCTGCCTGAATTCGCGTCGTTGAACTCGATTCTTATGCGCGGATCGCCCGCGTAGGAAGAGAGAATCGAGCGGCTATCGTCGGTCGAGCAGTCGTCAAGGAGGATCAGCTCGAAGTCCTGAAAGGTCTGTTGCAGGACGCTGTCGATGCGCTTGCGCAGGAAGCGCGCGTGATTGTAATTCGGAACGATGACGCTTACAGTCGGCATGTTCGGCGGAGCAACCCTAGAAAACATCGGGAGCATTCATGCGATCCCCGCTTTTACAACGTATTGAGCGCCCAACAGCGTGGGCCAGCGCTTGCATCCCCACCGCAGGAGACGCGCCCGATAACTCGTCGGCAACCAGCTCAACGGGCGACGGCAATCATTATCGGGAAGTCCGACGCCAGCTGTTGCTCGCCAATCGATCACATTGAATCCTGAGGACCCAAGAAGTGATTTCAGACTTGCAGCCGTGAACCATCTCAGATGCGTCGCGTCCATTATCCCTGAAGGCTGATACCGAAATCTTCCACGAGCGAGGTCTAGCCTAACTGACCAATGTGCCACGTTCGGAACGGAAACAATTACCGCGCCGCCTGCCTTTAGGGCTTCGCGGGACATCAGAAGCATTGCTTGTGGATTCGGTAGGTGCTCCAGCACATCCGCGAACAGGACGATGTCGAAGGAGCCCATCTCCCGAATAAGGGCTCTGCTTAGATAGCCCCGGTGAACCTGTAAACCGCGAGCCATTGCTCGCTCCGCCCGCGCGGGATCCGGTTCGACCCCCACGACAGATGCAGCGCAGCGTTCTGATAAGAGTTGCCCAAGCGAGCCGGCCCCACACCCCACGTCAAGTATTCTCGCACCTGTTGGTATCATCTTAGCGGCGATTCCAGGCACTTCATCCGCATCCATGGCACGATCGCCGTCGTAACGAAGTGGGTCGACAGGGCGCTGAAGTAGACCGGCAGCATTCTCATCCGGCGACGCCTGACTGACAAGTTTGGGGCCGCTACTCAAAAAATGCCCCCTGGTGTATGGCGTTCGCATCGCTGCCTTGAGTGCAGATCCATTCGGAACGTACCATGATGTGGCCCGTGTGGGGGCCGTGCGGGTCAACCATCGAAATATATTCGTCCTTTAACACCTCTAACGCAGCTCCACCGTAAATTTCGTCAAGCGGGGTTCCGGTTCTGTCATAAAAGCCGATATCCAGGGTGTATTCCCCTGGGACCAGAGGGGGGACTGTAAACCGCACGCAAATCGTCGAAGGGCCTTCTATGGATGAGATTGCCGTCCCGCCAATGTGCGTGCCGATAGCGAAAACCCGCTCGCCGCGATAATTCGTCACGCCGATGCTGACCCTCGGATTTAGGATCGTTCCGGGTGGCCTTACTTTTAATCGAATCACTATATCCGCGCCCGGCAGCACGCAGTGCGACAGGCCGCCACTTTGACCTTCTATCATGATTTCCTCAAAGACACCGGCGCCATGGGACGTCCGGTTGGGGTGGCGGGACAGATCCACTGTGTGGGCGCTAATCGCTGGACTTAAGTAACGACGCAACACCTGCTGAACATCATCTGAGTGGTGCACGAGCTTGCCGTCACAAAGCAGTATCGCCGACCGGCACAGCGATGCAACGGCGTTGATGTTGTGGCTGACAAAAATAATGGTGCGGCCGGCGCGGGAGACGTCCTGCATTTTGCCGAGGCATTTTTTTTGGAAGGAGGCGTCGCCGACGGAGAGGACTTCGTCGACGAGGAGGATTTCCGGTTCGAGGTGCGCGGCGACAGCGAAGGCCAGGCGCATGCCCATGCCGCTGCTGTAATGCTTAAGGGGCGTGTCGATGAAGCGCTCGACTTCGGAAAAGGCGACAATCTCGTCGAATTTGCGGACGATTTCGGCTTTGCTCATGCCGAGGATGGCGCCGCTGAGGAAAATGTTTTCGCGGCCGGTAAGCTCAGGATGAAAGCCGGTGCCGACTTCGAGAAGGCTGGCGATGCGGCCGTGGAGTTCGGCGTGTCCGACGGTGGGCCGCGTGATGCGCGCGAGCAATTTGAGCAGCGTGGATTTGCCCGCGCCGTTTCTGCCGATCAGGCCGACGACTTCGCCCTGTTTCACCTCGAAGGAAACGTCGCGGACGGCCCAGATGATTTCCTGGGACGAGCGTTTGCCGTTCCGGCGAAATGCGTCGGCGAGAACGTCGCGCAGAAGCGCACCCTGCCGCGCGCGCTCGCCAATGCGGTAGCGCTTGCCGATTCCTTCGACGCGAATGACAGCGTCAGTCATGGATACAAGTCCTTATGCATAAGCGATTACACCACATCGGCGACCGTGCTCTCCATTTTCTGAAAGTAAAACAGCCCCGACGCCAGTACAGCCAGCGCCACCAGCACTGATACGATGATCATGCGGCCCGGCGGGTCACCTCGCCCCGTGAGCGACCACCGGAAGCCTTCAATCACGCCGGCCATGGGGTTCAGGCCGTAGATCCATTGGTATTTTGCAGGGACCATGGAGCTCGCGTAGGCCACGGGCGAGGCGAACAGCCAGAGCTGCACGAGGAATGGAACTACGTAGCGCACGTCGCGGTACATCGCGTTCATGGCCGAAAGCCACAGACCGGCCCCGAGCGCAATCAGCACCGCAAGCAGCAAAAACGCCGGGAACAGAAGCAACGAAATGCCAGGGCGGATGTGGTAATAGGCCATCAATGGAATCACAAGCAGCAGGCCGATGGCGAAATCCAGGAGTCCCGAAAGCACGGATGAAATCGGCAGCGCGAGCCGCGGGAAATACACTTTTGTGATGATGCCTTGATTTTGGACGATTGCCGCGGTGGCATTCGACAGGCTGTTCGAGAAATACATCCAGGGCAACAGGCCGCTGTAATAGAAAACGAGAATCGGAAGGCCCTCGGTGGGCAAGTGCGCCAGCTTGCCGAAGAACAGGGCGAACACAATCATCGTGAGGGCGGGCTGCAGGATCGCCCACGCCGCCCCAATTGCGGTTTGTTTGTAGCGGACCTTGATATCGCGCCAAACGAAAAAATAAATCAGTTCGCGGAATTGCCACAGCTCGTGAAAATCTACTTCCCACCAGCCTTGCGGCGGCGTGACACGCAGAACAGGAGGTTCGCTCAGAATATTGGTTGTGTTTGCGGCGGTCATGGCTGTTGATCTTTGTTTGCTTTCGGGTCGTCGTCGCCCAGTTGGCGCAAATCTTTTTTCTCGATGCTTTGCATCATCTGATGGCGGCGCGTGAAATAGCGGCTTAGAGAACTCGAAAGGTCCACCGGGACCACGCGAAATTGATTCGAAGTCATTTCGCTCCAGGAAATCGGGCCGCGCTCCGGAATCAAGTGCATACCCCATTGAAAGAGCAAACCCATGTTCCATAATACCAGTAATGCAATCCCCGCAATCGCGGTGCGCCACGCGACGCGGCTGTTACGAACGATTTTCTCCGAGGCGGCCAGAAGCGCCGTGAGGCCCAGGATGAAGATCGGCGTCAGGGATACGAAGAAACGGTTGCCGTAGGAAGAGATGCCGTCCCAATCAGGATATGTTGCAATTAAGAAGTAAAAGGCCAAAGCGGAGACGACGATTCCCCAACCGAGCAAGCGATCGCGGCGCACCACGAACAGCAGCCCCGCACATGCCAGCAGTAAAATGGGCGTCCAACTGAACAGGCCGTGATCGGAAGAAAAAAGCACTTGTCCCCACAAAGGATGGGTGAGATGCCAG
>DATLST010000279.1:0-10392 GCA_035534055.1 Candidatus Acidiferrales bacterium
CATCGAAGAATGCTTTGGCTGGCTGAAGACGATTGCTTTGTTGCGCAAGGTGCGTCATCGCGGAACCTTGAAGGTGGACTGGATGTTTACGTTCGCGTGCGCGGCCTACAATCTGGTGCGCATGCGAAACCTGATGGCCGCTGCGGTTCCAACGCAGTAAGTCCGGGTTGTCGTGTCTCTAAACGATATTAAAATACTCACTGACGGGCGTTCGGCAGCGCGGAATCTGCGTGAAAGCCCACTCACAACTCGCAAATAACGCAAACGAGGATAGAAATGCCGCTCCACTCAATTTCTTAGCAGTCCTGCTAGGCAGCGAGCGGCTCAAACTCATGAAGAAGAAGCTCCCCAAGCATGGACTCGAACTTTGGACTTGGCGGGAGGAAAGAAGACGAATATTTTTTCTGAATTGCTCTTCCGGACACAAAAATCTGGGGTTCGGAAGGCACTCGCACTTCCTGTCGGATATCGGATAGTTAGCAATTTCATCCGTCGATGATCTGTTGGGCCGCCCCTCTGCGCTGAGAGCGTCCGACTACAACGCATTGATTGCGCTGGCCACGCAGCCGGCACCGAATCCATTGTCGATATTCACTACGCTCACGTTCGAAGCGCAACTGTTCAGCATTGCGAGCAGTGCCGTTAGGCCTCCAAAGCTCGATCCGTAACCCGTGCTGGTTGGGACGGCGATCACCGGCGCCGCGACCATTCCCGCCACTACGCTGGGCAGCGCTCCTTCCATTCCCGCCACGCAAATGATTACCCGCGCTTCTGCCAGTGCTGTCCGATGTGCGAGCAGCCGGTGAAGTCCCGCAACGCCCACGTCGTAAATTTCCTCGGCGCGATTGCCCATGGCGCGCGCCGTGATCATGGCTTCTTCCGCCACGGAAATGTCGCTGGTCCCGGCGCTGACCACGAGAATGAGCCCCTTGCCTCGGATTGTGCTGCTGCGCCGGATTAGAATGGTGCGCGAAAGATCGTGGAATTCCGCTTGCGCGGACTTCTTCCGTCTCCTGCTTCCGGAATCGCGCCGAGCCATAGCAGCCAGCAAGCGTTTCACCGACGCAAAGATGTCTGGTCCGGCGCGCGTGATCAGAATGTTGTGTGACGCGTTGGCGCGCAGCATCCCGCTAGTAATTTCCGCCACCTGTTCAGCTGTTTTTCCCCGCGCGTAGATCACTTCCGGGAAGCCCTGGCGCAGCGAGCGGTGATGATCGATTTTAGCAAAACCGAGATCTTCGAAGGGAAGCTGCCGCAGCCGTGCGATAGCATGCTCAAGCGTGATCTCACCACCCTTGAACGCAGCCAGGAATTTGCGAATGTCGGTTTCGTCCACTCGTGTCTTTCGCAGCATCTGATTCTAGCAAACCTTCCGCGCTATTTTCCTGTTGGCGGCGATGGCGCAATTGTTGTTGAAAGGCAGGATGGCTAGAATAGGGCACGGAACGGACGGGCGTATTTTGGAGTATGCTGATGCCTTATAGCTTGCTAAACGGACTTGGGATAGCACACCGCGTGGAAGGATCGGTTGAAATGAACGTGCCTCTCTCCACCCAATCGATTGTGGTCGCAACCTCCGAGCAGGTGTCCTGTCAACTTGGCGAAGAGTCGGTAATTCTGCACCTAAAAAACAGCGTGTATTACGGGATGAACCCGGTGGGTGCGTCGGTGTGGAAACTTTTGCAACAACAAAGGAGCGTGGCCGAGCTTCGCGATGCTGTGCTCGACGAATACGAGGTGGAAGCTGAACGCTGTGAGCGTGACCTTCTCACTTTACTCGAAGAGATGCGGAATAAAGGACTAATACAAGTGGTAAGCTCGCACGACGAAGGCCCCGAGCTGATCGTTCGTTAATGCTATGGAACTGATGGAAGAAACGAGATGATGCAAACGTGGCGAAGGTTTTTGGGACTCAGCCACTTCGAACGGCGGATTGTGCTGGAATCGGCTGTGACGTTGATCTCAACGCGGGTCGGATTGCACGTGACAGGTTTCCGCCAGTGGAAGGGCCTGCTCCTGCGGCTGACTCCATCCATGGACACCGATCCAGCGACGACATGCTTTGCACGCATAATTGCGAGAACGCTGGTGGCCACAGAGCGGCATCTCTTTTTTCGTGCGAATTGTCTGGAGCGTTCGCTGGCACTGTGGTGGCTGCTGCGGCGGCGTGGAATTCCCGCGGAATTGCGCATCGGCGGACGCAAAGAAAATGACCAATTTGAGGCGCACGCTTGGGTGGAATGGAACGGCGCAGTGCTGAGCGAACCTGGTGACGATCACCTCCACTTCGTGGCATTTGACGCCCCAGCCGCATCCATGGAGACGCAAACGCATTGAGCGGTATCGTCGGAATCTTCCGGCGCAACGCCGCTCCCGTGGAACGCGTGCTCCTGCGATCCTTCACGGACTTTCTTTCCTGTCGCGGACCGGATGGACTGGAAGTTTGGTCGGATGGCGCGGTTGGGCTCGGCCACGCGATGCTGCGCACGACGCGCGAATCGCTGAACGAACAGCAACCGGCGAGCTGCGACGGACAACTGTGGATCACCGCCGACGTCCGGCTCGACTGCCGGCTTGATTTGAGTGTGGATCTCGAAAAGGCAGGACGCCTGTGCAAATCCTCAGCGACCGACCCCGAACTGCTTCTCCAAGCTTATGCCGCCTGGGGCGAGGAGTGTGTACAGCATCTGCGCGGCGATTTCGCATTTGCGATATGGGATGTACGGAAGAAAAGGCTTTTCTGCGCGCGCGATCATTTCGGCATCAAGCCGTTCTTCTATGCGGTACACGATGACCTGTTTCTTTTCAGCAATACGCTCCAATGCGTGCGGCTGCACCCGGAAATTTCGGATGAGCTAAACGAGGCTGCGATTGCCGACTTTCTGCTATTTGGGTTGAATCAGGATGTTGCGACCACGACATTCCGCGACATTCAGCGCCTGCCTTCCGCTCATTTTCTGAGTGTCACCGAAAGTGAAATTCGAATCGAGCGCTATTGGTCACCGCCCATAGATGGACGGATACGGTATCGCCGCGCCGAGGATTACGTCGAACATTTCCAGAGCATTCTGCAAGCCGCGGTTGCCGACCGCCTGCGCACCGAGCGTGTCGGAATATTTTTGAGCGGTGGGCTCGACTCGGGAGCCGTGGCGGCGACTGCGCGCGGCCTTTCGGCGAGTTCAAGTGGCGCCGCGGATCTGCGCGCGTACACAATGGTGTACGAATCTTTGTTTGCCGATCGCGAGGGAGAGTACGCGCGCCAAACGGCGGAGTTTCTTGGGATTCCTCTTCAACTCGTGTCCAAGGATCACGTGCGGCTGTTCGAACGGTGGGGCGAGCCGGAATTTAGTTTGCCGGAACCTGTGGACGATCCGCTCGTCGCGGGAGCATTCGAACAATACCGGATGATCGCGTCCCATTGCCGCGTGATGCTGTCAGGCGAGGGCCCCGATAATTTGATGGACTTCCAAATGTGGCCTTACGCCAAGGATCTGCTACGGCACGGGGATTGGGGACGATTTTGCGCCGAGATGGGCCACTTCCTTTGGATCCGGTCGTTTCCCTGGAAGGGAATTCGCCACCGCGTGAGGAGGTTTGTTGGACAAGATCACATGGCGCCGATCTTCCCACTTTGGATCAAGCCAGATTTCGCGAAGCGAGTGAACCTGGAGGACCGATGGCATGCAAGGACTCGGTTTGCGGAGGCCAAGACATTGAGTCATCCACTACTGCCGAGGGGGCACCGGTCTCTGGTGCTGCCTGAATGGACCTACATGTTCGAGCAGGAAGATCCGGGCGCGACACACTCCCCAGTTGAAGTACGGTACCCGTTCCTGGACTTGAGGATTGTGAATTTCCTGCTCGCGCTTCCGCCATTCCCGTGGTTCTTCCAAAAGAAGCTGCTGCGCAAGTCCATGGAAGGACAACTGCCCAAAAATATCCGGACGAGACCGAAGACTGCCCTGGCAATCCATCCGATTGCGGAAATGCTTGAGAAACGGGATGCGACGTGGCTGGACCGGGTCAAGATAGGTGAGGAAATGGATAAATACGTTATTCGGTCCGCCCTAACACCTATTCGTGGGGGAAAGAATCCGGAGCAGACATACGTGGCAATACGGCCCATCTGTCTGAACTTTTGGTTGCAGTATACCCGCCCACTTCGGTATAACCTGAAGGTGGAGGTCCGAAATGCCCAAAGCGGCTGATGCGGTTCGTAAAGGACCCAAGAAATTCTATTCGTCGCCGCAAGTGACGACGTATGGAACTGTACAGGAATTGACGAAGAAAGTAGGAAGCGGGGGCAATCCGGACGGTGGAACTCGCCCACTGCATAAGAATACCCACGTCTAATAAGCTCTAGCACCGTTTGAAGAAGCACTCTCGGATGGCGTTAGCATGGCGAAGGAAGTAGTGGTCGCACATTCCGTATTTGGACTGAGTGTGGAGTCTAATTTTGCGGTACCTGGTTTGCCGATTGTTGAATCCTCAAAAGACTCTCCCGACGTTCAGCTTTATCTGGGCATCTCGCCCCACGCGCATAACGAAACAATCAGTGGACCCGAGATTCTGAGCTACACCAGTTCTTTCTTGGATGAATCAGGCGAACCTGTGCTTCGCATGTGGAGCATCGATCACGGCGCGTTCTTTCATCTGATTTATTCCGATGGGCCTCAATTCTGGCTGGACCGCGAAGGGACGCGCGTGTGGGCGGCGTGGCCAGATACGTCGTCGTTGGAAAATGCAGTTTCCTATTTACTGGGTCCTGTGCTGGGAGTCCTGCTTCGATATCGTGGCGTGACCTGCCTGCATGCTAGCGCGGTAGCCGTTGACGATTGTGCAGTGGCCTTCGTGGGTCCCCCAGGAGCTGGAAAATCTACGACCGCTGCGGCACTTGCGCAGCGCGGTTATGCGATTCTATCCGACGATATCGTGACGCTGGAAGAGGAGGGATGTACGTTCCAGGTCAAGCCGGCCTATCCGCACCTGTGGCTGTGGCCGGAATCGGTGGAGTTGGTTTACGGTACCAGTGATGCGCTGCCACGACCAATCCCGAATGGAGACAAACGCCGACTGTCTCTAGCGAACGAGAAGACTCAATTTGAGAAACGCGCACTACCGCTCAGTAGGATTTACCTTCTCGGAGAACGACGTGCGGATGGCGCTCCTCACCTTGAGGCAGTTCCGGTCCAAACCGCGCTCATGTCACTTGTAGCCAACACCTATGCCACCAACATCCTGGACCGAGAGATGCGTGCGAAAGAGTTCGCCCTTCTCGGCAGGCTCGCCTCAAGCACGCCCATCCGCCGCCTGCACGCACAGCAAAACCCAGCTAGGTTAACCGAGCTTTGCGATCTACTAAGCAGGGATTTCGAGAGTTGCGATGTCGAAAAGTCTACTCCTGGAGATAAACTGACAGATTGCGCCGCGGTTCCCTCCCCTCATTGATGTTCGATCAGTCGTTCAGGCCGTTTCCCTCACTTTATATCTAGACACAATGTCCTTAGATTGCCCTGTACCAATTTGAAACTATGCTACCATTCGGGCACAATCTGCTCTTCAGCTTCCGATTGTCTCGATGTAATGTCGGAACGATGAGCGGTTGGTTCCGGAGCGGAACAGGTACGGAGGTTGGGCAACATGAGTGTCCAGCCGCCACCTATTCGAAATTCGGGCACGGGGAAAATGAGGAGGAGCACCACGATGAAAATGAGGGATTCGTCGGCGAAGATAGGCTCGTATGTTGCGGCGACACTGTTCATTCCTGGCTTACTGCTATTTGCGTTTGTTCACATGGAAGGACACGGGACACGCCAGAACGCCGCGGGACAGAGACTTGTTTCGGCTAGCACCCCGGAGACACACCCGGAGCTCACTCGCGCTGAGATGGCCGAAGCCTATGGGAAATTGCCGCTCGCGTTCGAGAAAAACATGGGGCAAACGAACCCTCAAGTACAGTATCTTTCCCACGGCCAGGGATACGAGCTCTTCCTCACTCCTCAAGAGGCGGTGCTTTCGCTGCGACATGCCAAGGCGATCGGAGTTTCGCCGTCAAATCGGAGTGCCTATGTGAGAGCAGTTCGCGAGGCGAATCGAGCGGCGAAGACTTCCGTAGTTCGCATGCAATTTGCGGGAGCAAATCCCGCGGCTGAAATCACGGGGCTGGACAAGCTCGCACGGAAGACTGATTACTTCACAGGAAACAATCCCAAGGACTGGCGGACGGATGTGCCGTCCTATTCCCGCGTGGAATATCGCGAGGTTTACCCAGGCGTGGACGCAATCTTCTACGGCAACCAGAAACGCCTGGAATACGACTTTGTGGTTGCGCCGGGGGCCGATCCGCGAGCGATTGCCCTGAACGTGGAGGGGGCGCGCAGACTGCGAGTCGATGCGCACGGCAATTTAGCGATGAGCATTGCGCAAGGCACCATCGAATTGGAAAAACCGGCCATGTATCAGGTGGTGAACGGCGAGAGGCGAGAGGTTGCCGGGAACTACGTTCTGCGAGGGGACAATCGCGTGGCGTTTGATGTATCCGGTTACGATCCGAGCCAGACGTTGGTGATTGACCCGGTGCTGGATTATTCGACGTACCTGGGCGGCAGTTCGGTAGGTGATTTCGCGCAGGGAATCGCCGTGGATGGGAATGGGGACGCCTTCGTAACAGGAGGCACATTCAGCGCCACCTTCCCAGCAGGCACGAACGGATTCAATTCCACCAGCCCAGACCCCAACGTCGCAACGAATGGAGCTGCGTTCGTTTCCGAGCTAGACCCGACCGGCACGCAGGAACTCTATTTCAGCTATCTGAGCGGAGATGGGGGAGAATATGCTCTCGGGGTCGCCGTTGATCCCGTGGCAAACACAAACTGTGAGAACGTGGGCACCCCCAGCTATTGCGTCTATGTGACAGGCCAAACGTTTTCAACCAACTATCCGGTCAACTCAGTTATTACACCGTATAACGCTGGGCCGGGAGGAGGCGGCGACGCATTTGTCACCAAGCTCAACCCGTACGCGAGCGGAAACAACTCTCTGTTGTATTCGAGCTATCTGGCGTCAGATGGCGCCGGGGATATAGGGGCTAGCATCGCGGTAGATGCGAACCAGCACGCCTATATTACGGGACTTGCACTGGCTGGACCGGGAGCACCTCCAAATTTCCCTGTCGTGAATGGCGCACAGACCACGTTGGGGAGCGCGAACGGAAACGCATTTCTGACGGTGGTCGATACGACCGCATCGAGCAACGCCGTGATCTATTCCACATATCTTGGCGGCGATGACGCAAACTTCGGCACCTCGACCCTCGCTTCTGGGGATTTCGGATTTGGGGTCACCGTGGATTCGAACGGGGTTGCTTACATCGTGGGGACGACTGTATCTTCGAATTTCCCAGATATCAAGGGCTTCGCCGGACCTCCTGCTGGAAATACAAAAGGGGTCGCTTTCGTTTCAGCAATCAATACGGCTAGCTCGGGGGTAGGCTCGTTAATTTACTCAACTTACCTCGGCGGCTCAACGTTTGACGAGGGCACCGCTATCGCATCGGGAGGAGGAAGTGGTGTTGTCTTTGTTACGGGGAAAACGGAGTCGTCCAACTTTCCCGTTACGCAGACGGGGGCGACGGCAGGGAAATTTCCTTCTCCACCATCTAGCTCGGGTGTTGCGTTTGTGACGGAGATCAATACCACGCAGACCACCGGGAGCCCTACATATTCAGTCCTGCTGGGTGGAAGCAATGGTGATAGCGGATTTGGCATTCGGGTCGACGGCCAAGGGAATGTGATTGTCGCCGGAGCAACCCAGTCTTCTGATTTTGCGGTTACGCCGGGGGCGTTCAGAGCGAGCCTTGGAACAGCTCCGGGTGACGCTTTTATCGCCAAGATCAAGCCCGCAGGTGCCGGCAGCAGTGATTTACTCTACTCGACGTATTTCGGTGGAAACGGCCAGCCAAACCTGCCGGACCAAGCTCAAGGAGTTGCGGTCGATTCTCTGGGTAATGCGTACGTTACAGGGGTGACCTATTCAGCGGATTTGCCGTTGGCGCCCAACCCCGGTGCGTTTCAAGCGACAATGCCGGGCGGCGATGTATCGGCCGCGTTTGTCGCCAAACTGACGCTGCAGCCCACGCTGGCCGTGTCGCCCTTGTCGATTGCCTTCGGCAATCAGGGGATCACACAAATGAGTGCCGCCCAAATCGTAACCCTGACGAACAATACGGACTCTGTCATTGGACTTATAATTCCTTTGCCCGCATTGACGGGGGCAAACCCAGGCGACTTCGCGGCTGCTCCCGCAGCATCGGGAAGCATCGCCGCATGCACCACGTCGCTTTCAGCGGGGAGTTCGTGCGCCATCGGCGTGACGTTCACACCGACTCTCACCGCCGCTGAATCCGCCACGCTCAATATCAGCTTTACCTATAACAACGGCGTGGTGCCTGCCGCGAGCGGATCAGAAGCTGTGGGCCTCAGCGGGACGGGAGTGGTTGCAGCACCAGGCGCCACGGTTATGCCCGCTTCGCCATTAACATTCAATGGGCAACTGGTGACGACGACTAGCTCGGCCCAGACGGTAACAGTCACGAACTCAGGCAATGCCAATCTGACGTTTTCGGCAGCGCCATCGATTAGCGGGACGAACAGCACCGATTTTACTATCGCCAGCGGGACAACATGTTCGGTGAGCACGCCCGTAGCTGCGGGTAATTCGTGCATCATCAATATTACTTTTGCACCGCCGGCGGGTGCAGCGGGCGCTCGATCGGCTGTTCTTACGATGGCTGATAATGCCAGCGGAAGCCCGCATCCAGAAGCTCTTGCTGGAACCGCATGGGATTTCAGTCTCAGCGCACAATCGGCAACCGTAGGTTCGAACGGTACGGCCAGTGTCCCTGTAACCGTGACAGGTATCGGAGGGTTTGCCGGACCCGTGACGCTCTCCTGTTCGGCATCCATCCCGCACGGAACATGCACGGCGCCAGCGACACCGGTCACAGCTACCGGCACAGCCAACGTGACGATTGCCACAAATGCGTTTGTGGTTCCTTCAACGCCTGGACAAACCCCACCGATATCGCCGCTGCAAATTGTTTTGTGTCTGTTGGGCGTTACTCTGCTTTTCCTGTTTCCTATAGCTCGACGGGCCCGAACACGGCTGGGATTGGCGGGAGTTGCAGTACTTTTCGTTGTACTGGCGGGCTGTGCGAACACCCCACCGACTTCAGCAGGACAATATACGGTGACGATTACAGGCACGTCGGGCAGCGTGAGTCACCAAACGACCGCGACGGTGACAGTGAAATAGCCACGGTCAGAACCCACGTAGAGCCGCGCGTGCATTGTTTCAGCACGCGCGGCTTTTTTTGTGCCTAGCAGCCCGTGGTGAAAGTAATTAGGAGAACTGTGGCATTTGAAACGTGAAGTAAGGTGCTTGCGTGGGGATTCCCCGTAAAATACGGTCGGATTCCGGAGAATATTTCATGGCCATGGGGACACGAAGGGGAAGAGAGCGGCAGGAGCGATCAGCCCAAGATGCCCGTCGCGTCGCCCAATTCGCTCCAAGGCCTTCGTTGTGCTCCACAGCATCCTGGACGATCAGAGCCTCGACCCGTTCCGGGTGGGCCAAGGCCATCCGAAAGCCCACGGGGCCGCCATAATCCTACATGTAAAGCGTGTAGCGCGACAGATTGAGTGCTTCGCTGAAGTGGTTGATGATCTCGGCGTAGTGATCGAACGTATACGCGAATTTTTTCGGCTCCGGCCAGCTGCTGTGTCCAAATCACGGGTAATCCGGCGCCACTAAGCGCAGAGAACTCTTGACGAACTGCGAGGAGAAATTCGCGGTCGGCTTGCGGGACAGAATGAGGCTGCATCGGAAAATCGCCTCAGTCAGTCCGAGCAGGCGCAACAAAAGCGCACAGACGATGAAATAGCAGGTGCTGAAGCGCGGCTACAAGCAGGAAACCCAGTGAGCCCAGCGGCTACGCAATCGTTGCGGGACGATGACGACCTGGGATTTCGTCCGGCTGCGCCTGACGATAATCTAGGATTTCGTCCCGCCGCACAGGCTCAAGACAATCTCGGCGTTCAGCCCGCTCAAGCACCCAAGCCCACGGCACCAGCGCGACCGATCAAGCCATTCGATTATTCCGCCGAGACCCTTCCGGAACGCACCGAAATAAGTCCGGGCGTCGCGTCTCAATTCGAGCAGCCTTATACCGCCGTGCGCGAGCCTTTTGGAGAGCCGGAACTTTCCGAGGCTTCCAAGCAGCGCATCGCGCGCGAACGGCTTGAGCAGGGAGCACACATTGGCCCAGGAAAACCGGGTGTTGGTGGATGGCTCCAAGACCTTGAATCCGATATCCGCTCCGGCACAGGTGCGACG
>DATLST010000280.1:0-15967 GCA_035534055.1 Candidatus Acidiferrales bacterium
CGCGGTCGTCGTAGAGCCCCGCATTGTTCGAGGCGGTAAAAGCGGCCGGGCCGTTGTCCACGTCAAGCAGCACGGCATCGAACTGGCCGAGCCGTGAACTCAGTGTGACGGCGACGTCGTCGATCTCGACCCGCACGCGCGTATCCTTCAGCGGCTCTCCTGCCAGCAGTCCGAGCGGACCGCGGTTCCAGTCGACTACCGCCGGCGCCAGTTCGGCCACGACAACCATCGCGTCCGGAGGAAGCAGATCGAGCGTCGCGCGCAGCGTGAAACCCATCCCGAGCCCGCCTATGAGCACGCTAGGCTGCTCCAGCGCCCGTGCCTCCCGGCAGGCGAACGTCGCCAGAGCCTCCTCCGAACCGTGCATCCGGCTCGACATAAGGCTCTTGCCGTTGGCGAGGATGATGTACTCGTCGCTGCGGCGGATCAGCTTCAGGACGGTGCCGTCTCGAGAGCGTGCCTGGCCGAGCAACTCCAAGGGCTTCACGAGTGAGATGTTACAGGAGAGGAAAACGTAAGTAAAAATGCGCCGCTCACCACCAGGTCGCCAGGACGGCGAGCAGCGAGGATGGCAGTCGGCAAATGAAACCAGCCGCCATCCGCTCGATGCGATATGTCCGCATTCTATCTCGGCGGACGCCACATCCCTGGAAGTCGCCTTGTGGGAAGCAAACAATCCCTTCAATCCCCGCACGGCGCCGCTTGCGAAAATTTGGCTCTCCTCCGGCTTCGATGATCCGCTTCCACTAAGATGGTTACACCGATAATCGGAAACCGCCTCCCTAACCGTGCCTGTCCATTAACCGATTAGGTAGCCCATGATTGCTGGCTGATTGACGCGGAATGCGCCCGTGATAACGTTCTCGCATGCCTCCAGTCCATATTGCCTTCGTCGGTTGGTATGACTACCGCCTTGTGGCTCTTTCCGTTGTGATCGCCATTTTTGCGTCTTATGCGGCACTCGATCTGGCGGGACGAGTGACGGCGGCGCGGGGCGGCGTCCGGGCCCTTTGGTTGATGGGCGGAGCCTCCGCGATGGGGCTAGGCATCTGGTCCATGCACTACATTGGGATGCTGGCGTTCAGCCTGCCAATCCCGGTGCTCTATGACTGGCCGACGGTCGTGCTATCTCTCCTCGCAGCCATTCTGGCTTCCGCCGTGGCCTTGTATGTGGTGAGCCGGGAGCGAATGGGAGCCTGGCGGGCCGTGGCCGGAAGTATCCCCATGGGTGCGGGCATTGCCGCAATGCACTACATCGGCATGGATGCCATGCGCTTGTCCGCAATGTGCCATTTTGACACCGCTCTTGTAGTTCTGTCCGTTGTCCTTGCGATCGTTATTTCCTTTGTAGCGCTGTGGTTGGCGTTCCTTGCCAGGGTGGAGAGAAGGGATGGCGCCTGGCGGAAAATTACGAGCGCCGTCGTCATGGGCGCTGCTATTCCAGTTATGCACTATACGGGGATGGCTGCGGCCAGTTTTATGCCCTCGGGCGCGGCCCCGGATCTATCGCACGCGGTGAGTATATCGGCGTTGGGTGCCACTGGCATCGTCATGGTGACGCTGCTGGTGCTCGGCCTTGCGATACTGACGTCCTTGTTTGACCGGCGGTACTCCGCTCAGACTTTGGAACTGGAATCGGCGGAACAACGGTATCGATTGCTGTTCGAGAGAAGCCTGGCCGGAGTGATGCGGACGGCTCTGGATGGCCCCATTTTAGACTGCAATCAAACCTGCGCTCGGATCTTTGGCTACGCCTCATGTGATGAATTGAAGGCGGCTCCGATGAGCGACAGGTACTTCGATCCGGAAGACCGGAATTCGTTCATCGCCAGGCTTGAGGAAGAGAAAAGCCTCACCAATTACGAACACTGCCTGCGGCGAAAAGACGGGAGTCCCGTGTGGCTACTCGGAAGCGCGCACTTGGTCGAGGGCAAGGATGGCGAACCCGCGGTGAATGAGGAAACCCTGATCGACATCACCGAGCGCAAGAAGGCGGAAGAGACATTTCGCATGGCATTCAACGCGAATCCCGAACCCATCACGATCAGTACAATTGCCGAAGGCCGCTACATTGATGCAAACGAGAGTTTCCTGCGCGTCACGGGATATCGGCGCGAGGAGGTCATCGGTCACATGTCCGAGGAGCTGAAGTTCTGGGAGCGTCCTGAAGAACGCGCCAAGCTTGTGAGTATGCTCAGAAAACAAGGTTCGGTCCGCAACAACGAAATAATGTTTTGCACCAGATCCGGCGAACACCGCACGGCCCTGAATTCATCTGAAGTTATAGAAGTCGCGGGACAAAAATGCATGATGTCCATCCTCAGGGATACGACGGAACAGAAACTCCTGGAAAAGCAGCTTCGCCAGGCGCAAAAAATGGAAGCCATTGGCCAGCTCTCTGGTGGAATCGCCCACGACTTCAATAATCTATTGAGCGTGATCATCGGCTATAGCGAAGTCATTGAAGAGAGTCTGCCACAAGATGATCCCCTGAAAAAGAAGTGTGAACAAATCAGGAAGGCGGGTCATAGCGCCGCCTCCCTCACCCGCCAACTATTGGCGTTCAGCCGGCAACAGGTGCTTGAGACTAAGGTTCTTGAACTCAATGGCATTGTCCTTAATGTGGAAAAGATGCTTCGCCGTTTGATCGGCGAGGATATTGACCTGAAGACTGCGCTCGATCCCGCACTGGGATACATAAAAGCGGATCAAGGACAAATCGAGCAGGTCATCGTAAACCTGGTCGTAAACGCACGGGATGCAATGCCGCAAGGCGGCAGGGTGACGATCGAGACGGCGAACGTTGATCTGGATGAGGATTATGCGCTTCGGCACCCGCCTCAACTGCCGGGATCGTACGTGTACATGGCAATTTCCGACACGGGAACGGGAATGGATGCGGAAACGCAGGCCCGCATCTTCGAACCCTTCTTTACCACGAAAGAAGTCGGCAAGGGCACCGGGTTGGGTCTTTCCACCGTCTATGGAGTTGTCAGGCAATGCGGTGGTCATATCTGGGTTTACAGTGAACTGGGACACGGGACGGCATTTAAAATTTACTTGCCGCGGACGGGACAACGAGCTCACGCTCAGAAAACACCCGTCAATTTGGTCACTTCCCAGAGCAACACGGAGACGATACTTCTAGTCGAGGACGCGGAAGCAGTTCGGGAGCTAACGCGTAGTTTGCTGGCTGGCAGCGGCTACACCGTGCTCGAAGCCGAACATCCGGAGAAAGCGATTGAGATTGCTCAAAACTACCACGGCCATATTCATCTTCTACTCACCGACATGGTGATGCCAGGAATGAATGGCCGGGCGTTGGCCGAAAAATTGGCTTCGATAAGGCCGGACATGAAGGTGGTCTATACATCGGGGTATACAGGCTTCTCGCAGTCTGCCCTCGTCGATTCCGAGCTAGTCTTTCTTCCCAAGCCTTTTACGAAAGAGTCCTTGCTCTGCAAGCTGCAAGAGGCACTTGCATCGAACGCCGAGCTAAAGGCTATATAAGGCTATATCTGGAACTTATTGACCTTGCGAAGGACATGCGCAAAGCGAAAAACTCGGCATTCCAGATGAAGAATTGGCATTTCATGACGCCATGGAGATGAATGATAGTGCAGTGACAATCTTGGGCGACGAGACTCTGAGGACAATCGCAAGGGAACTGGTCGATACCGTTCGCAAAAACACATCAATCGATTGGACGGTGAAAGAAAGCGTTCGTGCCAAGCTTCGCACGATGGTCAAACGGATTTTGCGCAAGCACGGCTATCCGCCCGACAAGCAGGAGAAAGCGACTCAAACATTTTTGGAGCAAGCCTAATTGCTCTGCAAGGATTGGGCCGCATAGCGGCTGACCGAAATGACCTCTGCCCTAAAGGACTCTCTGGCTTCTCTTTTCTCCCGCGTTTTTCCGGCGAAACAAAATATCACTGTCAATGTGAGCGCTTCTCCCGAGGGGGATGTCGTTTATGTGGACGCCAAGCTAGTTCACAAAGGGCACTCCCATAGCCTTAGCGACCTTAAGAACCTTCCTGCGCGCGTGAAGTTCGGAGCCAGATATGTGAGGGTGTCGCCCAGGAATCGCCACACGTTGCGCCAACTTGCGGATTGGGATCCCGTATATGACCCCCGACGAGGGTTTGTCTTCAATGAAAAAGAAGTTCCTGATCTTCTCAGCTATTTGCGCTCGAAGGCGACAGTCGAATTCGCTGAGAGTGCAGCAAGAGTACGGGTAGATAACCGACCGTTAGAGTATGTCCACGATATTAGGGAAGCTAATGCGGGAGTTGAAATTAAGACTGCTCTCTCTGACTCGGATTCGTCGGTAGTTATAGAAGGGCCAAACCAGGCAAGAGTGGTAGAAGGATCGAAATACATTCATTACCGCTCTGCCTACCTGCACAAGCCGCCGGAGAAGAAGTATCAAACTTTTGTCCCAGAAGTTGGGACAACAACGCTCCAGAATGACCAAATACCGCTGTTCTTGCTATACGACTTAGCCCGGTTGCGCGCGGAAACTAGAGCACGGGTAGCTCCTGAGATCGAGCAGCAAAAGGTAATAACCTCTTCCTTTGAACCCAAGGTATCACTAAGCATAGATGGCCCCTGGATATCCTTCGACGTACGGTATGAGGAAGATCGATTCAAAATCCCGTACGAGAGAATCGAACGCGTCGATGCCGCTCAGCAATTCGTCAAAGAGGACGACACTTGGATTCGAATGGACCGCCCAACCCACTCTAGAGTCTCGAAGCAGTTAGCTCAAATCCCTGAATTGGAGCGAGTGAAAGGGCAATTTAGAACGCCATCAAGAAACTTCTACGAAGTCCAGTCTTTGCTTGAACAAGTAGCAAAGATTGATGTTTCCGAAGCCTATAGGCGGTTCCTCGCTTCGATAGAGGACTTCTCGCAGATTGAAGAACAAGAACTGCCTGGCAGTTTGCGGGGGGATGGGCTGCGTCCTTATCAAAGACACGGATATGACTGGCTTTGTTTTCTCAGGAAATACGGACTGAACGGCATCCTGGCCGATGAGATGGGATTGGGGAAAACCGTACAAACGTTGACCGCATTGCTTGAGGCTCATTCCTTGCCTGGATCCCGGACCTCTCTGATCGTTTGCCCACCGAGCGTCTTGAGTGCCTGGGAAGACGACTGCAAGAGATTTACCTCTCCGATCGATTTTAGAACTACTCGGTATGTGGGGGCCAACCGCAAGTCCGTCTTGGTGAACCTCGACTCATATGATGCAATCCTAACCACCTACGCCATTGTAGGGAGAGATATCGAGGCTCTCTCGAACATCGCTTGGGAATACATTGTCTTGGACGAGGCGCACAAGATCAAAAACCACGAGACCGCTACGGCAAAATCGTGCAAGAGGTTGGTGGCCAAACACAAATTGGCCGTGACGGGAACGCCCATTGAGAATCGACTCAGTGAGCTATGGTCGATCTACGATTTCTTGATGCCATCGTATTTAGGAAAGCAGTCCCAGTTTCGGGAAAAGTACGAGATTCCTATCATGAAGCATTCTGACAAACGCGCATCGGCGGAATTGAAAGGGCGGATTGATCCATTTAAGTTGCGGCGCTTAAAAAGCGATGTCGCCAAGGATTTGCCACCGAAAATTCTGATGGATCGTCAATGTGAATTAACCCCCGAGCAAGCTCAGTTATATAAGCGTTTCGCTCTTGAAGAACAAAATAGGATTCGCAATCTTCCCGAGACGAAAGTGAAGATCGATATTTCGATCTTGACGGCGATTCTCAGACTTAAACAGATATGTTGCCATCCTGCTCTCATAACCGGTGACACGGAGCGAATCTATGATAGGTCTGGGAAACTCGATGCATTTGTGGAAATTTTAGAGGAGCTGGTGGAGGGCGGTGAAAAGGCCCTAATATTCAGCCAATTCACCCGCATGCTTGTCTTGCTGCGACGCGTTCTCGATGATCGCCAACTCAAATATTTCTACCTCGATGGTACAACGCCCGAAAAGACTCGCACTCAAATGAAACATGAGTTTCAGAAAGGGACTGTGCCATTTTTCTTGATAAGCCTTCTCGCTGGCGGTCACGGGATGACGTTAACGGAGGCAAATTGTGTCGTGCATTACGACAGCTGGTGGAATCCCGCCGTTGAAGATCAAGCGACTGACCGAGTTCACCGTATTGGGCAGGATAAGCCCGTTAAGGTCTTTCGCATCCATACGCCGGGGACAATTGAAGACCGCATAGCTGAACTGGTGGAAAAGAAAAGGAACCTATTCGATTCGGTAATCGAAGTTGACGATTTGCGAAAAGAGGTCTCGAAAGATCAATTATTGGCTCTTTTCGCGCCTCCCAATTAGACGCTCAGGCAGAATTTCGGAATATATGCGGGGCAGTTTGATCACAAAGTTATGTCGTTAGCGTAACCGCTGGATTATAACTTCATCGTGCAACATTCGGAACCGGTATAGACGCTAACGAGCGCCGCCTCCCGATAAGTTAATCGGGAATTGACTCACACACGCGCTCGTTAGCGAGGGCCGCGATACGCAACGCTTAGGCCCTTTCCAATCGGCACGATCACGTGATCGAACCCATCGAGTTTGGACACTGTTGCCAAGTATTCCGCGAGTTCTTCGGCGTGTGAAAGTGTGTTGTCGGCCAGTAAAAACACCCTGGGCGCGAGTTTCGGCAGCAGTATTTTAAGATTCTCGGGCGCGTTTTTCCGGTCGGCATCGATAAACACAAGATCGAATGGCCCCTTAAGCTCTGGGAGAATGGTGCCCGCCTTACCGAGGCGCATTTCCACGCGATCGAGCAAACCGGCTCGTCGCAAGTTCTCCCGCGCCATTGCCTGCTTTTCGGCGCTGTGATCGATCGTGACAACGCGGCCTGCACCCGCCGTCACCGCGGACGCCAGCCAGATCGTGCTATAGCCGCTCGACGTGCCGATCTCGAGTATGCTCGTCGCTCCGCTGCTGCGCGCCAGAATACTGACGAGCTGGGCCGTACCGGGCTCAAGATTGAGCATCTTTCGCGAGTGATCGGTCTCACGCGCATCGTGCTCAAGCCCCTGCCTTTGCATCTCTGCAAGTAATTCAATAACGTGCGGTTCCATGCGGTTTCCGGCCTCCATGACTGCCGGAGCGTCTTCGGATTCTCCAGCGTCCATTTTAATTCTCGTACTGTCAAACAATGGCTTGAGACGTGTCTGCTACGCCATATGCTGGGGCTTCGGCTCCTCCACGTCGGCGTAAAGCCGTTCAATTACGTCTTCGTATCGCTGTTCAATCACGCGCCGCTTCAGCTTCAGGGTGTACGTGAGCTCCCCGCTGGCGTAGGAAAAATCCTGGGCGAGCAATGCAAACCTCTTCGGCTTCTCATACTGCGCGAGTGACGACGTCACCCGCTCGATTTCGCCCGATAAAAGGTCGCGCACCCATGGATCGGAAACCATCTGCGAAGGAACCGGCGGCTCGCGGCCGGCTTTGCGCGCTTCCGCCTCGATCGCCGCGAAGTTCGGAACGATCAGCACCGAAACAAATTTCCTCTTGTCGCCAACCACCATCGCATTCGAAATGAATGCGGATGCCTTCAGAAGATTCTCGATGGGGGCGGGCGCGACAAACTTCCCTCCCGCGGTCTTGAGCAGCTCTTTCTTCCGGTCTGTGATGATCAAATAGCCGTCTTCATCGAGTCGTCCAATGTCGCCTGTGCATAGCCATCCATCCGCCGTGAACACTTCGCGCGTCTGGTCGGGCTTGCGGTAGTAGCCCTGCATCACGCACGGTCCCTTTACAAGGATTTCTCCATCCTCCGCAATGCGGACCTCCACATGCGGGATTGGCCGGCCCACGGTGCCAACCTTATTTGCGATCGGCAGGTTCGCGGCGACGATCGGAGATGTCTCCGTCAGTCCGTATCCTTGATAAACGGGAAGGTTGACCGACCAGAAAAATTCCGCCAGTTCCGGCGCCAGAGGCGCGCTCCCCGACACGAACGTGCGGATACGCCCCCCCACTCCCGCGCGAATCTTCGAGTAAACCAGGGCATCGGCGCAGCGCCATTGGAGCTTTGTCCCTGCCGATACTCGCTTCCCGTAAACCCGCCAGGGAGCCGCTTTCGCGGCCGCGCGCAGCGCCCAATCGAACAGTTGCCGTTTGACGCCTTTTTCGCGATGCCCTTTCTCGATAATGTTGGCGTACATCTTCTCGAAGAACCGCGGAACCGCCGCGGTCATCGTCGGTTGCACTTCCAAAAGAGCTTGTGCTACATCTTCCATTCGTTCCAGATACGCAACCGAAATTCCCCGGAAGATATAGCCGTAATCCATCACGCGTTCGTAGACATGCGAGAGTGGCAGAAACGACAGGGATAAATCGCTGGGCCGAAACTCGTATTGCTCGAGCGCATCGAGCGCATTCGAGCTCAGGTTCGAGTGATTCAGCATCACTCCTTTCGGTTCTCCGGTTGTTCCCGACGTATAGATGATCGTGGCAAGCTGGCCCGCGCTCACGTCGGCGCAGTGGCGCCGGTACTCGCCGATCTCCGCATCCGTGGCCGTCGCGATCAGCGTCTCATAATTCAGGATTTCACCCTTCACATTCGCCGGCGCGCCGGCGCAAATCACTTGCTCCACAGTCGTCAAACGCGCGCGGCACTCGCCGATTTTTTGCGCCTGCGCTTCGCCCGACGTGATCACGATCCGCGCGCCCGAATCGTCCAAAATATAGGTAAGCCGGTCCGGCGACTCATTGAAATAAATCGGTACGGTGACGCCTCCGATTCCCTGGATGCCGAAATCGGCGATGTGCCATTCCGGACAATTCGGAGCGAAGATCGCCACGCGGTCCCCGGCGCGAATTCCCAGCTCGAAAAGCGCCTTGCAAAGGCCCGCGACGCGGCGCAGCATTTCGTTCGCTGAAATCGGCTGCCAGCCGGACGCAGTCCGATACAGTTGCGCCCGCGGATTCGCGTGGCGGTCTATGGCGTCTAAAAAGCACTTCGTCAGCGCGGGATATTCCATCGGAATCCGAAGCAACTCTAACGTATCGCCCCTCGCGCGCGCAATCGTCCAGGCGTGGTCCAACCGTGGATAGGAAAACGTGGCAACGAACGAGTGGTCAGGAGTGTTGGATACCGCCGGGGAGATAAATCCTAGTGCGAGATGCCACTCGACGGAGCGCCACCGGAGGTCCGCCTGGTATCTTCATCGGCAAAATAATTTCGCTCGTACAAGTTGTGGTAAATACGGCCCGCGATTTCCGACGCGTGCGGACCGCTGATGATGCGCGCACCGCCATGAAGGAGCACAACGAGCACGATCTTCGGGTTCGCCTGATCCGCGTAGGACACGAACCATCCAAGCCGTCCGCCCACTCCTTCGTCGTTGCAGGTGCCCGTCTTCCCCAGCGCCTGTTCGCCGTCCGGGTCGTAACTTCGCTTGGCCGTTCCATACAGGACGGCGGCGAGCATTCCCTCTCGAACGTCCGGCAGCAGCGGCTGGATGTCAAACTTGTTTCGAATCCGCGGCTCGAAGTGCAGCCGCTCGCTCGGCGTTCGAGGATATTGCAGGTAGTACTGCGTACCGCCATTCGCGAGCATGGAAACCAGCGAAGCGAGCTGGAATGGCGTGATGCGAATCCCGGCGCCGAAGCTCGACATGCGCGCCACGCCGCCGAAGAGAGGAGGATGCGTCGGCAGCGATCCGGGCTGTTCTTCCGGAATGTCGTACCCTACGCGCTGGCCAAGCCCGAACATTCGGTCGTATTTGATCACCCGATCGAAACCGAGACGCGTGCCCACCTCTTGGAAGAAATTGTTGTTCGAGTGCGCCATGGCCTCGGTGAGGTTCATATAGCGGCGATTGCCCACGCGAATCATCATGTCGCGCGTGATCACGCCCTCTTCCAGTCCCGCAAGGGCGATGAATGGCTTGATCGTCGAGCAGGGCTCGAAGCCTGAAGAAAATGCCATTTTCTGGTTGACGATCGCGAGGATTCGACCATTGGCCGGATCGACCGCCACCACCGATCCCTTTTCGTGGTTCAAGGCATCGAGTGCGGTCTGGCGGATCAAAGGATCGTCGTAGGAAACAACGTCGTCTTTACCCGGATCATATTTGCTTATGACGCGCGCGCGGTACGAGCGGTGCGAGCGGCTCGTCCGGGTCCGGGCCCTCGCTCCGAAGGCTGATCCGGCGACGCCTGCAAACAGCAGACACAAAATCGAAATGGCGGCTCTGAGGGCTGAGCTTCGCTGCATATTCAGTTTGACTCGGTCGGCCTGAAGTAACTCCCGTTCACTTGAACCGTCGCAAGTTTAGAGAATTAGGAGAGGTTTGCGCAACTGAAATTACTCGTCCTTTTCCGCTTCGACAATGGGAAATGCGGTCAGCTGGCCGCAGGAACAGTCTCTCCAAGCAAACCGCGCATCGGAAACGCGCGGAACAGACAAGTCACCAGCTCATCACATTCTCTGCCGGGCGCTGACGCGTACTGCGCATGCTAGCTGCTGCCGCCGTTGCGCTCCGTCGCTTTCGCGCCGCGAAGTGCTGTGCTAGACTTCGCCAAGCGACCGCTCCGCGGCACTTTTCGCCGGGCGGTTGCCGATCGGTGGAACTTCGGGCTCTGTGCAACGATTCCCCGCGAACTCCGCCAGGCCCGGAAGGGAGCAACGGTAACGGGTCAGTTTCGTGTGCCGCAGAGTACCCGAAGTTCCTCTCATCGCGCGCACAGACCGTTGATTCCTTCCCATGACCTATAAGGTTATCGCTCGCAAATACCGGCCTCGGACGTTCAGCGAAATCGTCGCGCAGCAGCATGTCACCAAGACGCTCGCCAACGCCATCCAATCAAACCGTGTCGCGCACGCCTACATTTTCTCGGGCGTTCGCGGCGTGGGGAAAACGACCACCGCGCGCATTCTGGCGAAGGCGCTCAACTGCGCAAAAGGCCCCACCGCCGAGCCGGACAACACCTGCGATTCCTGCCGCGAAATTTCCGCGGGAACTTCGCTCGACGTGCTTGAGATCGACGCGGCGTCGAACCGCGGCATCGACCAGATCCGCGAACTGCGCGAGATGGTGCGCTACGCGCCCGCGGCGAGCCGCTACAAAGTGGTGATCCTGGACGAGGCTCACCAATTGACGGACGAGGCCTCGAACGCGCTCCTGAAGACGCTCGAGGAACCGCCCGACCGCGTCGTATTCATTCTGGCCACCACGCGCTCCGAAGACCTGGTCGAGACGATCAAGTCCCGCGCGCAGCTTTTTCAGTTCCGATCGCTCACTTTTCAGGAAATCTCCGGCGAGCTCGAGCGCGTCACCAAGGCAGAGAACCTCACCATCGACCCCGGCGCTGTGTCCGTGCTCGCGCGCGCGGCGGAAGGCAGCTTGCGCGACGGTCTTTCGCTCCTCGAGCAGGCGATATCGTATTGCGGGGATGCAATCTCCGACAAGCAGGTTCGCGAACTGCTGGGCGTTGTGTCTGAAAGCGTGCTCGACGAACTCGTTGCGGCAATCGCGGCGCAATCGGCGGAGCGAGCGCTTTCCCTGGTTCATCTGCTGATCAACGACGGTCAAAATCTGCAGCACTTCTGCCGCGAAGCGATTCGCCATTTTCGCAATCTGCTGGTCGCTCGGGTTTGCGGCGCGGATTCCGGTCTGGTTGCGGCGCCCGCGGAAGAGCGGCCGCGCCTGGCGCAACAGGCCGCGCAATTCGGCGAAGAGGACCTTACTCGTTTTTTCAATATTCTGCTCGCCACCGACGACGATCTGCGGCGCAAACCCGATCCGCGTCTCCATCTCGAGCTCGGGCTTCTCAAGCTGGTGAACGCGCAAAGGCTGGCGCCGCTGGAGGAAGTTTTGGCGGAGCTTCGTGGCGATGCCGGCGCTGCCACACGGCCGCCTGTGAAGTTGCCGGTCGCACAGCAGCGCGCAACCCCGCCGGGACAATCCGTTGCCTCATCCTCAGTTGCGACCGAAGCTTCAGTTCCAATGGGAGCCTCCATTGCCACCGGAGCCGCGGTGCGTATGGCGCCCGATCCGGCCGCAACGGCCACGGCCGTGCAACCCGTAATTGCTGGCGCTTCTGGACCAGGTGCGCCGCGGGCGAGCGCAACATCCACGGCGCCCATCCCGGCTTCCCCGCCGCGAATCGTGGCGCGCGTGGCGGAAGACGTGGAGAACGGATTGGCATCCGCGCAAGTGGACGCCATCAAAGCGGCGCTCCAGGGACAGAAATTTTTGTGGTCCATGGTCGAACATGCCACGCGCTGGGAAATTGAAGCTGGTGAGTTGCGTCTTTTCTTTCCCACGGAGAGCCGCGCGCTCGCGGAAATGTTGCAGGCGCGCGATCCGATGGAACGTTTGCGCACAGTCTTGAATCAAGTGGTGGGCCAGCCTCTGCGTGTGTGTGTTAAACTGGATGCAGGCAGTCGGGCAGTTGGGGCGGGTCGCGGCTCGGAGTTGCGTTCCCGTTTTGAAAAAGATCCAATCGTTAGGGCGATGCTCGAAAAATTTGGCGGACAGATTTCCAAGATCAAACGCCCGGGCGAGGAATAAAACATGGAAGTCAAAGCACTCCAGCAGATGCTCTCGCAGTTCCGGCAGGTACAGGAGAAGCTCGAGAAGCAGATCGGCGAGATCTCGGTGGAGGCATCGGCCGGCGGCGGGATGGTCTCCGTGAAGATGAACGGCCAAAAGCAGCTCGTCCACGTCAGCATCGATCCGGATGTATTCAAGAGCAAGGATCAGGAGATGCTGCAAGAACTTGTGCTTGCCGCGGTGAACGAAGCGACGCGCGGCGTCGACGAAGAGCTCTCCAAGCAGGTGAAAGACGTTACAGGCGGCATACCCGGACTAATGGGCATGAAGATTCCCGGCCTGTTCTGATCCGGATGCTTTCAGCCCAGCAGATCTCCAAAAATCAGCGGCTCTCGGTCAATCTTACTTCCCCTGTTTTGATGAATTCTGGCAGTGCCGTCCCTGGAAACGAGGCGGACGCGGCGGGAGCTTATGCCTGATTTTGCCCCATCCGTAACGCGGTTGATCGACGAATTAAAGCGGCTGCCCGGCATCGGGCAGAAGACCGCGCAAAGGCTCGCTTTCCACCTGCTGCGCGTCAATCGCGAACAGGCGCTGGCACTTTCCGACGCGATTCGCGAAGCGAAAGAGAGAGTCCGCGAATGCTCGATCTGCAATAACATCACGGATGCCGACCCCTGCCTGTTCTGCTCGAGCGCGACGCGCAGCCGCGCGACGATCTGCGTGGTGGAAGAAGCCACGAATATTCAAGCGGTCGAAAAGACACGGCAGTTCAACGGTCTCTACCATGTGCTTGGCGGTGCGCTTTCGCCGCTCCAGGGCATCGGGCCGGACATGCTGAGGATCAAGAGCCTGATCGAGCGGCTGAAGGGCGGCACGGTGGAGGAAATCATCATCGCCACCAATCCCACCGCCGAGGGCGAAGCCACCGCTGTTTATTTGTCGAAGCTGATCAAGCCGCTGGGTGTTCGCGTCACTCGCATCGCCATGGGTATCCCCGTGGGTTCCGATCTCGAGTATGCCGACGAAGTCACCATGTCAAAAGCGATGGAAGGCCGCCGGGATCTCTGAGCTTGCGATTTTCAGACCCCGCTCTTCGGTTCACAGAGTCCCCAAAAATTGAATAGCAGGACATCCGGTGTCCCCGCCCCGCGTGATCGCCAGTCCTGCTTCGGAACGAGTTCCTCAATTCTCGTCTACACTTCCTGAGGTTCCGGCATGGTGAGAAATCCGTGCGCGACGTGCCAGAAGAGCGCGCGGTTTTTACCCATCGTCAGCGAATGCGCCAGTCCAGGCAGGATCACTAATTGCCTGTCGGGCGTCGGCAGCTTCTGATAAAAATCGAGCAAGTCCTCCTCTGTCGCAATTCCGTCATATTGGCCATGGGCGAGAAGCACGGGAGCCTGGATTTTGAGCGGGTCCACCACCGGCAGGTTCGCGGTCATATCCAAATATGTGCCGGTGGGGACGCTGTCGCCGAAGGGCAGTTCGGCATCCGCCAAAGCTTCCCCCACGGCCGGATCGGAAGTGCCCGGCTTGTCCCGCGTGAATATGCTGCGAATCATGTTGCGATCGCGTGGCCGCAGATTGTGCGTGCGGTAAAAATCGACCTGCTTCGTGCGATTTTCCAGCGTCTGCGATCCCTTGCCCGTATACGTAAATGCTCCGAGCATCAGGCGGCCGATGTGTTCCGGCTGAGCCATCGCAAATGCAGCCGCGCGCAGGCCGCCCGAAGACTCGCCATAAAAATGCAATCGTTGCTGGCCTGTCTCCCGCGCGACCACTTCCACCGCGCCTTTCAGATCTTCCACGCCGTCGGCAACATTGGAATTGCCCTCCGCTTTCGAGGATCGGCCATAGCCCTCGAAATCCATGGTCCAGACGTCAAATCCGTACCGGGCGAAGACATCCATGGTGGAGTATTCGCCGTGGCCGGGCACTGTCAAATCGAAGCTCGGTCGCGACGATACCGATGAGCCGTGAACGAGGAACAACACCGGCAAAGGCTTCGCGTTCTTTTGCGGCACACCCACTCGCTTGCGGAACATGTAGAGCTTGATCTCGCCGCGCGCGGCCCAATAGTCGTGGCTCCAGATCGCCTCGTTCTCGTCATGGTCCTCGGGAGACGCCGCGCTCTTCATCCCAGCGATTTCATTGCCAAGCAGCGGCCGCGCAAGGCTTGCCGCCGCGAGCCCGCTTGCAATTGCGGGTGCTGCACCTTTCAGAAAGGAACGTCGCGAATCATTCGTCATCGCCATCACTGCCTCCCATGCAAATGTCTCGGCATCGAGACTTCTGGTTCGGGCCGCGAGCCGTTCAGGCCTCGAACCTGCAAACTCTGCGTGCCAACATCTACCGCACACGGGCCGTCCCTGTCCAGCGCGAAGATTCCACGCTCCTCCTTCTTTCTGTGGACCTGCGAAGGTAAAGATACTTTCAGCGCTCGTTGGTCTCGTGCTAGATTTTGCCCGCCTCAAAGACAAGGAGAAAAGATGATCATGCGGAATACTCTGGCAATCCTGCTTGGCATGGCTCTCGTGGGAGCCGCCGCGAGCACCGCGCCCGCGCAGCTTTTGGAAAAGAAGACCGTGAGCCTTGCCGCGGCCAAAAAGATGGCAGCGGCGGCCGAAGCGGAAGCGGCCAAAAATAACTGGAGCATGGTGATCAGCATATTCGACGACGGAGGAAATCTCGTGGATCTTGAGCGCATGGACGGCTCGCAGCTTGCGAGCATCGACATCTCGCAGGCTAAGGGACGCACGGCCCTCGCCTTTAAAAGGCCGCCCAAGGCATTGCAAGATACGCTGAATCAAGGCAATCCGGCCCTATCGACATTGCCGCGCCTCACCGCGGTGCAGGGTGGGTTGCCGATCGTCGTCGATGGAAACGTGATTGGCGCAATTGGAGTCAGCGGCGGCGCAAGCGCACAGGATGAACAGTGCGCGCAAGCGGGCCTGAACGCTCTCGCCGGGAAATAGAAAGGGTACGCAGCTATTCTCTGTTTGCCTTGTCGTGAAAATCCAGGCCGAAGGACGGCTGATCTTTGGTGCCGGTAATCTTGATGGGAACAACGGTGCCGGCATTCTTGCCTTTGAAGAAGGGATCGAGGGCTTTCAAAAAAAAGGATTTCACTCCGGTCATCGTCTGGGAAAGCTGGGCTTGCAATCTCAGCTTTCCCCGAAAATCGAGTTGTCCCGTGTCCAGGCCATAGTTCCCCGTTAAGACAACCGATGCACCTGGCACGACGAAACTCAAGCGTGAAAAATCTATCGATGCTTGATCCATCCTAAGGAACCTCTGAACAAGCACTGGTTTAAAAGAACGGATGAGGAACAATAGGCAATTCAAGCGGTTTCAGTGATTTCATAGGGATGCCGAGAGATTGGATCCGCCTGCCAGCGCCACCAGAGCGTCCCTTGTGACC
>DATLST010000281.1:0-33311 GCA_035534055.1 Candidatus Acidiferrales bacterium
CTTCACCGGTTTCCCGGCGGCGCGGCCATACTTCCGCACGCGGTCCATCGGTCCCGCGATGCTGGGCGTCCGAGCGATCATCCAGACAATCATCCGGTTCAACAGAGACGCCGGAAAGAACGTCGGGCGAAGCATGTCGACGAACAACACCACGCGATAGGAATCGACGTCGTTCCAGACTTCGTGCGGGTGGCTGTCATCGAAGATCAGGCTCTTTCCCTCCTGCCAGGAACGCACGTCTTTTCCTACTCGAATCCTGCAGCTGCCTTCCGGCCCTGGAATAATCAATCCAAGATGGTAACGCAGCACTCCTTTGTACATCCCGCGATGCTCGGGGATGTGCTTTCTGGGCGCGAGAATGGAGAACATTGCCGACTTCATTCCAGGAATACGCTGCAGCAGGCGCACGGTTTCCGGACATCGCGCGCAGTTCTCTTCGGCTTTTTCGCCATACGCATAAAGCCAGAAAGTCTTCCATTGTTCGCCTTCGGTGAGGACTTTCTGCTTGTCCGAGATATCCTGGAAATTGGGGATCTCCTCTCGGCGGACAAGAAGCGAATCCAATTCTTTCCGAATTTCCATCCACTCGGCCTCTATCGTCGCGACCCAGGGGAACGAGTCAGGATTGAAAAATGTCGTGTTTCGATCGCGGAAGAACATCATCCCTTCTACCAGGCTTCGAACCATGTGATTTGCTCCTTCCTAACTTCATTGCGGCACTTTATGCCGGGCCGATGGAAAGGCATTCCGTCCGCTTTTGTGATCGCGGCCATTCGGGATGTCGGGCTCCGGTCATTGCTGCTCGCCAGTTTCTTCTTCCCCACTTCGCGCGTGCTCCGTCAAAGACCCGATCGTGCGGCATTGGCCTGTGTTCGACATCGAAAGTGGCGAGAGGGTCTTTATGATCCAACTCGACAACGCGTTCTCCGGACCGCTCTGCGAATCATTGCTCTCAGAATTCATTTTTCAAATGACGAGTAAGTACCAATGCCAAGCTCTTGGAGTTTGCTCTTAGGATTCCGTGATGGTCGCCGGGGACAGTCTTGATTTCGAAACCGGATGCAAGGTGCGACCAGGTTGCTACGGGATCGGGGTAATGGGAGCTCTCGGCGCGCGCGAAAATGATTTTTCCATTGTAAAAACGGGGCCGGTATCGAGTCCACGCTAGAAAGTCGCTGAAACGCGCCCGCGCCCTAACACGACTGAGCGGAACGGGGACAGGCCGATATGCCGCAGACCGGATGAGATCCGAAACGCGATAGCGGAGCTGGGCGGCAATCAGGTGAATGCGTTTCCAAAGTGTCAGGGGTTCGGTGTGCGGGTACGCATCAATCATGGCCAGCAATGCAACCTCTTCCCCACTTGCGGAGAGGCGTCGAGCGATTTCGAACGCGACTACACCCCCAAGCGAATAACCGATCAGAGTATAAGGACCGCGCGGTTGCACATTCCTAATTGCATCGAGATGGAATTGGGCCATGTCTTCGATGCGAGTAAAAGGTGGTGCTGCACCATCGCTACCCTTGGCCTGGAGTCCGTAAATCGGGCGAGATGTTCGAATGTGCTTTACGAGATCGAAGAATTCCATCACGCTGCTGCCGAGGCCGTGTGCGATGAAAATCGGCGGCTGCTCGGCGCCCGCCTTGAGTAACACGAGTGGCGGAAACCGCGGCGTGGCGGGCTGGTCCAAAAGCGCGGCCAGAGCGGCGATCGTTGGCGCGCGGTAAATTGTTACAGGCGACAGCTCCCGGCCACACGCCTTGGCTATCTCGTTAAACAATTTGCAGGCGAGCGGTGGATTACCTCCGAGATCGAAAAAATTATCCTCGGGGCAGATTGATGAGCGTTCAAGAACGCGCTGCCAAATCGGCGTAAGCGCGTCGATCGTCGCGCTCGCACTTCTGTCGCGGGTCACGCTCTCAACCATTTCTAATGGTTCGCCAATCATGAGTGAGCGAACTCCCTAACGGGCTTGGCACCTGCGAATCGCATCGTCGATGGATTGTTTGAGCACAACCGCTAGGTGTTCGACGAATGGATTGAGAAGCATGCCGGCCGGATATACGGGCAGGACAACGACTTCATGGCCGCCTTGCGCCAGTAGATCCCATTTGGCGTTGGGCTGGTCATACATCCTGTATTGCTTTATCGGCCGGAAGTCCGTGAGCATGCCTGAATACGGCTTCGGGACGTAATTCACGCAAGCGAGGTCATTTGCTCGCCAGATCTGTCCCGATACGCGCGATTGTGAGGTGCTCGCGCGTGAATGCTTGTCAAACGTTGCGAGAAGCCTGCCTCGCCATACTGGGATTCGATTGCGGAACGCCCTCGCCTTTTCTGAAAGGAACTTGGCCTTACCCTGGGAATCAAGACGGAGGAAATTGGCCGCGTGGAACACAAGCCGTTGGACGGCACGGTAGCTCTTGCCCCAGAACGACGGCGCGGGAATCTTGGACCAGTCGGTAGTGTCGAACAATGCCAGCAAGCCGATTCGCTCTCCAGCGGCCTGAAGCTGCTGAGCCACCTCGAACGCGATCGTTCCACCCATGCAATAACCACCGAGGAAATAGGGACCGTGCGGCTGGGCCCTCCGAATCTCCTTGATGTACAGGGACGCCATGTCCTCGATTCGTGTTAACGGCGGGCAACTGCCGTCCAATCCGCGGCACTGCAAACCATAAAATGGCTGGTCAGGTCCCAGATGCCGCGAAAGGTTTCGATAGATGAGAACATTTCCGTCGGCTCCATGAATGCAGAATAAACGGGGGCGCGAGCCATCCGGCTGGATTGCCACGAGCGGTGACCAGCCCCTAGCGGACGTTTCTCGTTCGAGGACCTCGGCGAGCTCGCGGATTGTGGGGGCATCGAACAGCGTCGCCAAAGGCAATTTGACGTTGAATTCCTGTTCGATTCGAATGAAAAGTTGAACTGCCAGGATTGAGTCGCCGCCCAGATCAAAATAGTTCTGCTCGGGGCCGATGGATTCAACGCCAAGCATCTCTTGCCAAATGCGCGTGAGCCGTGCGGTCGTGTCGCTCTCCGGAGCAGCAATTCGTGTTGCGGATACGTCAGTCGCAGACTCTAGCATCACGTTTCCAGCCATTGGCAATGAAACCAATCCTCGGTCCCACCTTCCGCGAGTTTCCATCAACGCTCGGCGCGCCTGCACGGGGCATGCATTCCTCTTCCGTTCGACCTGATACGTAAGAGCACAATCCGTGCAAACAACGGGCCATTCAAATCTTATGCAAGCTTATGTAAATAATGCTATTAGATATGCCTGCAGGGGAAGTCTGGCGGACCTATGTCTCCTTATGTAGAAATCTTTTTATACCGCGTCAATTCCCTGTTCCGGCGGCCGTGAATCCCCACGGCATCGGCGACAGCGCCAGGTGGTCGATCATCCAGCTAGCCAATGTGCTTGTATAAGGCGTCCCCGGCCATCGAAAGAAGCTTGCCGGAGGCATGCGACAACAACCGCTTGGCGATTCGCAGCTTCCACTGCGCTTCGCGCGGCTTGTAGTTGTCGCGTGATTCAGCAGAGATGGTATACCTCGAATAAATTAAGGAAGAGCGGATCGCGCCCCAGCGCTCTTTGAAGAGAATCAAGCCCGCATTGTCGCAGTCTGAACGTCCGAGGTCGAATGTGCGTAAACCAGTGCTCTTTGCCTCTTCGATCGACCGCCACAGCAACAGCTGCATCCCGCCCAGGTTGTGAAATTGCGCATCGGAGCAGCCGTACTTATAGACGAGAGTGTTTTTATAACGAAGTGTGAGTATGGCTGCAATAGGCCGCGAACCCTGGAATGCGACGCGAATGTGGAGCCCCTCTCCCAGACAATCGATCAGGTTGCGAAACCATAGCAACGGCTGCGGAGGGACGCCGCGGCGCCGGCGAGTGAGGATAAGCAGCCGATAAAAACTCGAGAGCAGCGCCTCCGAGCGCCCGTCCTCGTACCGAAGACCTTCCCGTTCAGCGCGGCGGATCTTTCTTTGCGTCGAGTCTTTGTGCAGGTTACCGAAAAGCTGGCTCAGGCTGGGGGAAAGATCGAGTCGATGAAGCGCGTAATCGTACGTGGATTCGTGAAAACTCGTTTTGATCTCGCGGTGGCAAAGTGGCCGGATTTCAACATAGTCCCATGCCTGCGGCCGCTCCCTTCCCTCCTGCAATGCGCCGAGAATAAGTGGCAGTTCCTGCGGATTATCGACCAGCGACTCGCAGTGATCTGAAAATGGCAACGACACAAGCCGACGGCCGGTCAGCCAGCTTTCAACTTGACAAAAGACGACTCCGTTGCGAAGTTCGCTGCCCGGCGGAGACGTCGTGTAGACAATGGGCTCGTATCCGTAAGTCCGGCGAAGGGCTTCCAGCCACCCAGTCGTGTGGAAGACAGATGCGCAAGAGTTCCTGCTTAAGAGATTCTCCCATCGCAGATCGCGCAGCGGTGCAATCTGGTAAACCGGCACAGGTGCTATCGCCCTCTCTCCGCTGGAATCCCTCGCAGATTTGCCGAGAGAAAATTTGGCGCTTGCTGATTGCAGATCCGCGAGCGTGAGCGGACTGAGCTTTTGTGTCGCCGCGCCGAGAGGGTTTCCGCGATCCTGGATGAGACCAATTTAGAGACGCGTGGTACATGCATTGCTGCGCTCGACAACCTGATTTGGCCCTCGCCGTTGAGCGCTTTTCAGCATCGAGACAACGGGGCCAATAGGCGGCTCTTGCTGAGATAACCGTCTCTCATTTCAGAGAGGATCCGCCTTAGGGCCACCGAGATCTCGTACCGTAAGGATCGGCGTAACTTTGGGGAATCGGCCTGCTCCCGATAGAACACTTGGACGCGTCCCTGGCTACGCGGCAAGATTCGCTCCTCAAAGGCGATGCAGTCTCCCTCGGTTTCCCAAGTCACCGGTTTCCGATCGCAAAGTACTTCAGAGATTAGATCGGCATGCGCTTCTCGCTTATGGATCTTCACTTCAAGCACACGATCCGAAGGGTTGTCAATCAACAGTTCGGCGCCATACATCTCCACCTCCGCACCACCCGCGTTGGTGACGCGGCGACGGCAGGCTCTGCGGATAACCTCCCCCAAGCTGCGCCACTGAAGCGAGCAGTTTAGAGAATGGAGCTTCTCAATCAGTTCGATCAGTCCAGTGCCACCGTCCTTAAAGAAGCCGTGGTGAGCCACGATTAAGCAGGGCTTGCCCAAGAGAAAATCAAAGGCAAAATTCTCCAACCCATGGAAAGCATACCTGCGCGAGAAAGTTGGGAAATCGCCATAACTCATAACGGCCACGTCCCAAACATCCCTGATTCTGGTCCGCGCATTGCCAAAGTCCGCAGGAACAACTTCGGTATTGACTGCGGCAAGAAAGCCGTCGCGCTTGAGAACTTCTGGACATGCGGACGAGAAAACGCCCTGCGGAAAAATCATGATTTCATCGTGATGAACGCCTGTTCGGGACTCGTGATTTCTCATTCTGAATTGAGCCAGCTGGGCTCTGGCATGCAGGACTTCAAGCGACGTCGTCCCAAACTCGCTTGCAGTGTGGTCACAACCGTGAATGGATACCGAAAAAAGCTCTGACTCTTCTCTGAAGAAGTCGCCTGCAGCACGAGAGGTGCGACGCCAGTTCCAGGGAATGAAGGCTATGTTAGTTGTGAACTCGTGGCGTCGCATGAGATCGCGCAACTTTGCGAAATCACAGAACCCATACCGGGATCTGAGTAGAGGGTCGTCAATGATGAGGCAAGCGCCGAGTTCCTGCGGTCGCCAAGCAACGTCGGGGAATATCAATCTGATGAACATAACGAGGGGAACGACAGAGCAGAAATGTTCTTTCACGTCGTAGAAGCCTTGGCCCACCGGCTGGTCAATGTCGACCATTTGCGAGCTTGTGCACAGAAAAATGGAGGAGTTGTCGTGCTGGGACTGAAGGAATATCGGAGCACCGGCAGCGGAGATGATGGGCGAAAACATTGATTTTCCTTCCGCCCCCGCTCCAATTAGAACGGCATCTCCATTCCGCCCTCGCACCGAGACTTCGAGACCGGCCATTGGTCCAACTATATCGGCCAACTCACTGGATACGTTCAGTGAGAGATTGCCGGGAGGGACCTCGTGGAGTGACAAATTCGCATTTCCCAATAGAAACTGGAGCGCACGTTCGCAAGGACCTCGCTCGTCGTCTGCGTACGCGTAGAAAACACCCGGTCGCAAAAGTGGGGAGCTGGGTCGTTGTCGCTGTTTCAATGCCACTGCGATTGCCTGGACCGATCCGAACACGGCATATTCCAGAGGACTCCTGTCCAGGTCCGCGAAATGAGAGGCATCGACCGCCGTCCAGGGCACACCAAAAAAGTCAAGAATATGGCTCAGCCGGAGTTCTTTCGGTCCTGGACTGCCTCGGTGTAAGATGATTGCCAGCCTTGCCAAGAATGATTCCTCTTGATGGGAGCTCTCTGATTGCAATCGTTTCAGGCGGGTTTCCGCGCTACTACTAGCGAACGCATAGCGCGGCTCGGAGCCACAAGATTCAACAATGGGCTCAGAAGGCGGCAGCAGCGCGTGAGAGCGACCCCTGCCGAATGTGGAATCCAGCAGAAGTTTGCCTTCCTCACGATTTCGAACCCGACAGTTTCCAACGGAGAGGCGTATTCCTCGAGAGTAGGCAAATAACACTCTGCCGACTCTTGAGCTGAATCTTTAAAACGGCTTCGAAAAGCAGGAAATCTGTTGTTCATGTCGATGATAATGCACACTCCTCCCGGGCTCAACAATCGAAAGATGTCCGCAGCGCTGTCCTGTGCCTTTCCGAGCCGATGGCAATACCGAAATGTGTTCACGCCCACAATTAGGTCAAAGAAACCGGCGAGGTCCTCGACAGGCCTGCTGCATGCAGCGGCTAGATCTTCCAGCAGCCGCTCGTTGCGCGCGACATGAAATTTCACTTTTCCTGCAAGACCGGCCGATAAACCAGCTTTGGCCTCCTCCTCTGCAACGTGAACCAGGCGTGAGGAGAAGTCTGTTCCATAGGCATATTCCACAGGGATTCCCTTGTCTTCCAAAAGCGAGACGAGGCTAATGATGTTCATCCCTCCACCACAGCCGAATTCTAAGAGCCGAACAGGCAGTGTCGGCGAAGTCTTCAAGTAAGAATCCACGACGCTCAGATACACCCTGGCATAGTCGTTGCGCAGCAGATACTTGATCCCGAACCCTGCTGTCCCCGTGGTATATTTATTCACCGCGTCGTCAGAGCCATATTCCTCGAGAAACTTCTCGTACATCTGCCCGGTCTTTTCCATTGTCATCTCTCACTCCTGTGAGTTCTTCCGGATCTGCTGATTGATTCGTGTGCTCGGTAAACGCCTTTCCTGCTTCAAAGAACGGTCGCTGACCCGGTTAGTAGGAGATCACTGTCACGGCCGTTTGCAAATTACAGCCGCGGCACCGCTCTTTTACTCAATCGCGCCCGCGCTCAGCCGCGGCTCCGACGCATGTGGCATCCAGCCTGTTCACTTTCTCGACCGCGATTACAACTTTGGCCAATTTCCACTCCCGCGACTCGAGCGTAGATTCGCGATGAAAATCCCAGCGGTGCAATTCGTAACCCCATGCTCCTGGTTTGACAAGCCGAGATCCATGTCAACAACCGAGGAGTCCCATCCTCCGAAACTACAGGTCCTGAGAATCGCCGCGGAGCTTAGACTAGGCTGCTGTCTAGGTGGTTTGGCTGGAGGGGCGCAATTCTGCAATTATTTTCCTCAGAGAGGTAATCTCTTCGCGTGCGGGACGTATAAACGCCGAGACCAAATAAGCTATCGCGAAACCTAGACCTACAACTAGGAGCTGCGGAATTGGGCGCTCTGGACCGATCCAGTGCAGTGCGAGCCTTGCAAGACAGATACCGAGAAGGCAAAACAAAACCGGGTACAGGAGCACTCGTCCAAGACGGGGCAAAGTCAAGGTCGTGCCGCGAAAAGCAAATTTGAGTATCCAAGGGAGTATCGCAAGTAAGACCACTGAATATGAAAGAGCTACTCCCTTAATACCGAAGGGGAGCCCAATGACAAAGCTGCCGATAATGATTGGAGAAATGATCAACAGGAGTTTGAGGAGTCGGTCCGCCTGCCCGCGGCTTACGAGCAGCCAGACGGTCGACTCAAGAAGCAATTGTCCCAAAGCGGAAATCGCGAGGATTTGGAAGACGGGTGCCGCTCCCTGCCACTGCGCTCCAAGTAACAGGACGATCACGGGTGATGCGCCCGTGAAGAGGAACCCGAACAGCGGGGCACAGACCCACACGATCAGGCTAATGGCGCGCAGATAGTATCTTGCATAGCGCTCCGGATCGCACTGGATTCGGCTAAAGGCGGGGACAGCTACGCTCGCAGCCGGAGCATTAAGCTGGCGCACAGGCAGCATGAGAAGATTATAGGCCCTCGAATATAGACCTAACGGAGCGGCTCCCCAATACCATCCGATCAGGACGTTGTCGACACTGCGATTCACATTAAACAGAAGGTAGGAGGCTGCAACATCACGTCCAAATACGACCAGGGAACGAACATTGGCATTTCGACGAGGCAAGCCCGGTCTCCATTTGACCATCAGCCAGGAAAGTATCATTCCAGTCAAATTCAGTGTCACGGGGAGAGCGACCAAGGCCCAGTAGCCAGATCCTCTCCACGCCATCGTGATCGCGAGAGGGACCGCCAAAGCATACGCAGCCACATCGCGAATCGCGAGCGATGCAAAGCGCATCTGGCGCCTGAGAAGGGCATCGGGCTGCACCCGTAATCCGCTGATGAGGAATGTAAAGGACAGCAATAATGTGATATGTACGAGACGCGGTTCCCGATAGAGCCAAGCCAACACGGGAGCTAGGGCCATTGTGACGACCATGAGCCCGACCCCTATGGCGACATTGATCCAAAAAAGCGCGTTGACTTGATCGTGAGTGATCTCTTCGCGCTGGATCGTCGCCTCAGACAGACCCAGATCCGCAAACGCAGAACCCAGGCCCGTGACAGCAGTGACCATGGCCACCAGTCCGAAGTCACCGGGGGTCAGCAGTCGCGCGAGCACTACAGTTGCGATTGATTGCATAAAGAACTGGGTGCCCTGCGATGTAAGCGTTACCAGTCCCGCGCGGACAGATCGACCCCTCAGATCTGCTTGCAAATGAGCGGTACTGAACGCGTCTAATAATTGTTCTTGTGCGGGCATGCTAAATCGTTGAAGCGCTAATCATGTGGCGAGTGTGACTACGCAGGATGTGAAGCGTTTGTTTTTTTTGCTTCCAAAGAAGCGGATCGATTATCGATTTTGGCTTGGGTCAGTCCGACGGAGACATGCTTGGTACGTCACGATCGGCCAACTCCCTGAAATTGTGTCCGATTAGGCGTGCATATCGACTCATGGTCATCTGGCCGACCGGGTCCCAGGAATGCCTCTTCGTCGCGTAATCACGTATCGCATGCCGCTGGTTGTTTAAGTCGGCGAATAACGGACTGGCGAAGTATCGTTCGATGGTTCGCGCCAAGTCACTTGAGTCATCAGGTCTGAAGACGAATCCCGTCTTTCCCTCGATGATGTCATCCCTCAGGGATCCCACATCAGCTGCGAGAACCGGCAGACCAAAGCTTTGTCCGAGGAACAAGACTCCGCTCTGATAGATGTGCCGATAGGGCAGAACGAGAACGTCCGCCGCCTTAAAATAGACCTCGGTTTCGTCATCGGGAATGAAGTCCGCCCGGACGAGCACTCGATCACCCCCCACTTCCTTATGGATTAGCTTCTGGAGTGGACGCCAGTATCTCTCGAAGTCTTCGGGTTCTGGCCGGCCGGCGATGATCAGCCGATAGTCGCGATGTCGGGCGATGATCTGGCGAAATGCGGCGATCAGGTACTCAAGCCCCTTGTACCGCGTGATCCTACCGAAAAACAGAATCGTCCTTTCACCATCTCGTATGCCCAGCCGTTGCTTCGCCTCGCGCGAGGTGAGAAGCGTGTCGGGAACAGCATTGTTGATCCCGAAAGGGATAACCGTGGCCCGGCCCCCGTGCACGCCAAACTCCTCGATGAGTTCGAGTCTCATTTTTTCCGTGTGCACGAAAACATGGTGAGCCAGCCGGTATTGGATTCGAAGTGTAATACGATTGATCAGCGTATCTTGAGAATCCCGCTTGTCTGCATTCACATTGTGCGCTGTGATTACGATGCTTTTACCCAAGAACCTGTAGTAAAGCATAAGGAGCGTTCGATCGAAGATTTCGAACTTGTTGTTCCACAAAATGTGAAAGATTCTCGGTTTGGCTGTCGCGGCATATCGAATCAGCTTGATATAGTAACTTGAGATCCTATACGCCTTTCTTACGAAGCTGGCATTGAACTGTTGATCGCCTCGTAGCTTGAGGAACGTCAATCCAGGCATGTTACGGAATTCTGGACAATCGAGCTCGTCGCTACCAATCAGGTCTATCGCTGCCCCTCTCGAGAGGAGCGTCGTTGCCAAGCCGAATGCGTAGGGTTTGTCGCTGCCGCCTGTAAGAATGGCCACTGCGATTGTACGAGACCCGCCAGACGTTACCACGATAGGTAGCTCCGCAATGCTGCCGTGTCTTTGAGTTCCGATCGTCATCTGCTCGACCCTCGTTTGTCTAACAGGCGAAGAGACTGTTCGCTAAGCTGATCGGATGATGAGGCTGGTCGAATCTGAGGCCACTGCCGCTCGACCGCAGCTTCAACCATGCCGGCCGTGATCAGGTCCATACAGTTCGGCACAAAGTCGCACGTAGGTTTATAACAACCAAGGCAATCCATCCGGGGCACGACTTTCTCACCCATGCCATACATTTCAATTTCGATCGAACTAGTGGGCCCGAACAATGCAATCGTGGGACGACCCAAAGCAAGTGACAGGTGCATCGCCAGCGTATCTCCGGCCACAACCAGATTGCACGCGGCGACAATCGCGGCGAAATGTCGCACCGGGTTATCGCACCCGCTATCGATCAGAGGCACGCGAGACCGCGACACCAGCCGGTGATGGCGCTCACGTTCCTCTGGACCCCCGAGCAGTACAAACTGCGCGGTGTCCCGCCTCGCCAAGCGTTCGATCAATTCAAGGTAGCCGTCTTCGCGCCACTGCTTCAATTCCCATCGCCGTCCGGCTCCGGTATTCAGACCGATGACCGGACGCGAGAAATCAACTCCCAACCGCTGCAGATGCGTACGGCCGCGCACCCGTTCCCCGTCCGTCAGTTCGAGTACATATCTGTGGCGTGCTCCGCCAAGGCCGATAATTTCCAGCATCAGGGCCTGATAGGTCTTCGCATTTTGGCGCTTGAAATCGTCGAAAATGCCCATTTCCAGCCATTTCCGCGCGGCAGGATTTGTGGGCTGCACGCGGCCTCGCGCGTCAAGTATGAACCCATCCTTCTGCGTTGCATTTGCCATACTGGCCAGCGCGGCACCAGTCTTGCCAGCGTCGAGATTGATCACGCGATCGAAGGTACGCACCTGCAACTGCAGCAACGCGTCTTCGCCGTAATCAACAATCTCGGTGATGTAGGGATTTCCCTCAAGCAGAGGACGTGACTCGCGCCTCGTTATCCACGTGATCGCCACTCCTGGGTGCGCTTCTGCTAGCGCGGGAAGCAACGCGGTGGTCCGGAGTACGTCGCCCATGGCGTCGAGCTTGATGATCAAGAGCCGATGCTGGACCCGCTGGTAGTGCTCGCATGTGCAAAGTGCGCCATGAGATTTGTGCCACCGGCAGGGACGATCCCCCAGGAAAAACCGGCAATCAAAAGCGATTTCGCGCTCGCCCGTGTCGTTTGGCGGGCCCTCAATGCCTCGCAAATTCTGCTTCATTCTTTTCCCAGCTTCTCTTCCACCAGTTCGCAGATGGCGTGCCCGATGGTGATATGCATTTCCTGAATCCGCGCCGTCGATTTGGAGGGAACGCACAAACAAAGATCGCAGGCCTGACTCATTTTCCCGCCGGAATCACCGGTCAGTCCAATCACCGTGGCGCTCTTCTGACGCGCCACTTCGATTGCGCGAAGGATATTGCGGCTATTGCCGCTGGTCGATATCGCCAGCAGCACATCTCCCGGCCGGGCATGGGCGGCAAGTTCGCGGGCAAAAACCTGATCGTAGCCATAGTCATTTGCCACTGCGGTCAGAGCCGACGCATTTCCATGCAGCGCAATGGCGCGCAGGGGTTGCCGCTCACGCAGGAAACGGCCCGTAAGTTCCGCAGCAATGTGCTGCGCGTCCGCCGCTGATCCTCCATTCCCGGCAATGAGGAGTTGGCCGCCCGCAGACAGGGAAAAGCAGATGATATCAACAGCGCTTGAGACAGATGCGGCCAGTCTGGGAAGCGTCTTGGCAACCTCCAAGTGCTCTTCCCAGATTGCTATGATCCTGTCGGTCTGCCCGACGGAACTTGGCGGCTTTGTTTTCTTCTCAGTCATTCGCCTCAGTGGCGGGCGTGACGTTGGTAACTCGGCTGGCATTCTTATTGCGGCGATTCTCCAGGCGAAACATTGCTTTGTCATAGCGCCTGACCAGCGAGGCCTTAAACTGCGGAAGCGCCATCTGCGCACGTTTTGCGGCCTTCAATCCCACGATCGGTTTCATCCAGGCATACTTCCAGCGCAAGCGCGGAGGCTCCAAGCGGCCACCGAGTTCCGCGGCGAGAGCCTGCGCCTGCGCGACAAGATCGGGCCGCTCCGGATAGAAACTGCCAAACCAATTTTGCAGGTAAGTTAAGCAGGCTTTTCGGACGCGTTCGCTTTCTTCAAGCGAGCGGAGATACTGAATGTGCAGCTTCATCGAAAGAAGCAGCGCGTCTTTTTTTTTGTCGGAGTTGCCAATGTAGCTGACGCGGTTTGACCCGGTGGCTCTGTAAAAAATTCCGGTGCCGGGCACGAAACGGGTACCTTCGGATGCCAGGAGCAAGCGGACAAAGTATTCGCCATCTTGGTCGTAGTTAAGCTGCTCGTCCCAGGGACCGGCGGCTTCAGCCAGTTCCCGGCTGACCAACCAAGTCGCGTTTTGCATGTGAAGGTTCTCGCCCATCTTCCTCAGGAGCCACTCGACGGGAGACAAGTCCTGGCAGAGGGAGTTGCGAACAAAACGGGCGCCGTTGGTTCGAAAATAGAAGGGAGCCCACGGCGAGGAAAGAAGTATTCGCCTGCTGTCCCCTTTCCGCAGGGCCGCGAGCTGTCTTTCGATCTTGTCCGGCGCCAGAAGATCATCGGCGTCTAGCTCCTGGATGTAATCGCCTTGGCAGAGCCGGTAGGCGTTGTTTACAGCCGCCGAAAGACCCTGGTTCTCCGTGGATGCAACTTTGACATTTTTCGAGGCAAATCGCCGCGCCACTTCCGCCGTTCGGTCGCGGGAGCCGTCGTCCACGACGATGATCTCCTTGCGCTGCCAAGTTTGCGCAATCGCGGACTGGAGTGTGTCAGCAATCCACTCCTCCGCGTTGTATGCAGGAATCAGAATTGAGACTACCGGCTTCATAGTTTAACTCTTGAGAGCGAGGAGGCATGCTGCCCTTCTTTTCGCCTTATCATCTCGTCGATGCGATCCACTAACTGGAGGTTCTCATCGGAAAACTTTCGCGCAAACAAAACTTCTCCGGAACCCCACTCGTCATCGACCCATACCTTTTCCTGCGCTTTGAAGAACTTGACGTGTCCTTCATTAAGCATGGCAGGGTGCTCGCCCAGGGATGTGGACCAATCAGCGTATACGAGATTCTTTCGCGTCCGAGACCGAAGCGGCGAATTGCCCAGAATTGTGTGGAAAAACGATTCCTCAGGCACAAACGTGTTTCGGAAGTACTCCACCACCTGAGGATTCGACGTCGCGAAGTCCATTATGAACTGACACGCGTTTCTCGACAGAGCCCAACAAGCATGGCCCGAGTAAGCATCGAGCCCTCCGAGGTGTTTCCTGTAGTCCCGTTGAGCCAGACCCAGCTTTGCCAGCGCCCTCGAAGCGAGGCGCCGGACCGGCTTATCGGACGGGTACCTTAGCGTGTTGATTTTGGAAAGCGGGTAGCCTGCCGCTGGCATTTTCACTAGGTTCATGAACCCCAAGTCACGATTCTTTTCCAGGAATCGCTGAATGTACTCGCCCCCTCTTAGTGGGTAAGTGGCGCCCTGCAAAAAGACAAGGTAATCGTAGTCTATGGAGCCGGCCAGCGCCTGCCGGATTAATTCCATTGTCGCCTCGCACTGAGAAAATTCCGCCCAATGGACGGGTATCCGCTGCTCACTAAAAAAGATATTGTCGCCGCCAATGCTGCGGAACTCCTGAATATTCGCCTTGCGGTCAATGTGGATGAAAAACGCACAGTCCTCGGTGGAAAGCGTTGCAATCGCTCTCTTCAAAAGCTGTGGGTCTTTGTGGACAAGCATCAAGTACGCGATCTTCATACCCTTGCTCCTTTTGGCGAGGCAGCGGTAAGCGGAGGGAGGGAGACAGGCTGCCCGGAAGGGCTAAGGTGGTGCTTTACCCGTCCTTTCGGCAAGCCCCTGAGGCCTGCTCCGGAGAGCGGTTGATTTTGCTGTTGTTTCTGAGCAATATATGGGTGCGAGTATCGGCACAGCTCGAAAGGAAGCCCATCAGTGACCAGAACGATAAAATGGTTGTCATTCATTTTGTTCCTGAGTGCTCTTTTCGGTGCGGGGGCGCAGGCGCAAACCATCACCGCAGCCTCGTGTAATACGACGGACGTGCAGGCTGCGTTCAATTCTGTAGTTTCTTCAACCACGACCGTGAACATCCCCGCAGGAACGTGCGACTGGACGACCCAGGTTACCCTGACGGTACCGTCTGGTAGCAGCAGCCTTTCCATTTTAGGGGCTGGGAATCTCGGTGTGACCGGTGGTGGGGATGCCACCGTTATAGTGGACGATTTTGCTAGTACCAGTGCGCTGCTTTCAATATCAACCGGATCGGCATCTTCACACTTTCGCCTCGCTGGGATTACAGTTGAGGGGGGCACCGGAAATTCTGCCAAAGACAACGGCATAGTAGCAATTGACGGAGATTCGCAGAATCTTCGTCTCGACCACTGCCATTTCAATGGAAATACCTACACGGGCGGCGCAACCTTTGTGATAGTAAAATTTTCAGGTTGGATTTACGGCGTGGTGGACCACAGCGTCTTCGATTCTGGTTCATCTGTTACCGTGTGGATGGACAGTTATAACAACGACTCCTTTGGCGACGGCTCTTGGGCCGACAACACGAATTTCAGTGGAAGTAATTTCCTTTTCATAGAGAACAACATCTTCAGCGGCCTGCTGAGTGGCAACGGCACATACGCCTCCTACGTAGATGATTGTTCCATGGGAGGCCGTCTTGTGATTCGCTATAACACCATGAATGATACAGGGGTGCAGACTCACCCTACAGGAGGTTCCGGGCGAATTCGCGGCTGCCGAGCACAAGAAATCTATAACAACACACTTAATGGGTCAAACTCTACTCCAACATTCACTGCGTTTTTCGACAGCAGCGGCACGGCCCTTGTTTGGGGCAATTCGGCCCCGGTTGGATTTGAATCCCTCATTGATATGCTCTCGATGAGGAGAGATAATTCCGCCTATTCTCAAACCGCCGCTCCAAATGGCTGGGGCTATTGCGGAACGTCCTTCAACGGCACCGGCTCCGCGTGGGACGAAAACACAGTAACCACGTCTGGATATGCTTGTATCGACCAGCCCGGGCAAGGGAAAAGCGACCTTCTATCTGGTGATTTTCCTAACGCAGTTGATACAGTTACCAGCACGCTGACGTGGCCGCATCAAAATTTAGAGCCAAATTACGAATGGCTCGATACATGGAATCCGGTTCCAGGCTATTCTAGGCCAGAGATTGGTACATCTGACTCTTCTGTACTCGCCGCGAACCGGGATTATTATCAGTACACGTCAAGTTTCAACGGCACCAGCGGGACTGGATCAGGTTTGCTTTCCGCGCGCCCATCGACTTGCACGCCGCTTGTAGCTTATTGGGCGACGGACACGCAGACGCTCTACCAGTGCGCGACAACGAATACGTGGAGCGTGTATTACAAGCCTTACGTCTACCCGCATCCGTTGGATGTCACCAGCTCGGCAACGGCTCCCGCCGCTCCGGCGAACCCGGTGGCTGTCGCCTACTGAACGGCACTTGTCGCTAAGGGGAGTTCGGTGCGTACACTCGAAGCGCCAGTCTCCAGATTATCCAGAAACAGCCGATGAAGGATCTCAAGCGTCAGGAGCTTGTGGATTTCCGCCGTGTAATTTCGATTCCCTTTGAGGTGACCTTGTACAACGGCCTCGAGGCCTTTTCGTTCGATATACGGCCTGGAGAGACTGCGCGGGTCGAGCAACATTTCCCGCACGTACTTCGCGAGCGCATCGCGATACCAGATCCGGAAATGGAAGACCTTGTGTCTGCCGAGGAATGGCCGTTCGAGATGGAAGCGGGAAAAAGCATGGTCGATCCGGGCTACCCATTGCGGCATTCCCATGTCGTATCCGTACTCGGCCTTGAATAGGAACTCGAGCAGACCCTGCGAAGCGGCCCTCGAGAAGCGTCCCCGTTCGCCCGCCAAACCACGGTCAGTCGGGATGCGCAGAAGAGCGTGATTTCCATCGGCAACCAGTCGTAACGAGACTCGATTGCTCGTCAAACCGGCGCGCGGAGCGCGAAAGACTGTCCGCACAAAGTCGTTATCCAGGAACGGAGCTCGCAGCGAAAGTTGAGATTCCTCGATTGCGAGGACGCCATAATGATTCCAAGGAAACTGCTTGAAAGCCGCGAAAGAAACCGGGTGGCCATGGACCAAGCCGCCATAGGTTTCGCTCGCCTGGCCTATCTGGCGCTGTACCTCGGGGCAAAATAGGCCGCCCGCCGGCTCCTCTGGTTTGAACGCCCGGACTCCGCGCAGGACCTCTCCACCATAGTTTCCCGTCATCCTCACGGGAGCAATTTCACGGGCCAGCTCGTTCAGATAGACGTCCGGGGCGCGGCTTACGTCCGCGCATCCATCACTCAAATAGACGGCGCGCTCGGCATAGTAAGGAAATTGCGCCAGAAACTCCTGCCCTGCCGGAAGTACCTGGTGAGATTGTTTGCAAAGGCCGGCAATCCGCCGGCTTAAGGTAACGTCCTGGCAATCGCGGAGCATTCCTCCGAATGTGTAACAGGGAAGGGCTCCGGGATCCGGCTTCTGCCAGGCCATAATCATTCGTGTATCGAGGCCGCCGGTCAGGGACATGGCGATGCGCTCCCGGCCCGTGAAATAGCGAGGGAGGTTTCGCGCAAAAACGTCGCGGAGCTCCCGATAGTAGGATTCCGGATCGAGCGGCTCTTGTTCTTCCCATTCTTTCGTCTGAAAATAGCTGCCTTTCCGCTCGAGCGAGCCGTTCCGAAAAACCCACGTCGAAGCCGGCGGCAGAACGTCAATGTCCTGGAAGAGTGCGCGGTTCTCCAAGACAGAGCCGCAGGAGATGAACTCACCTAGGCCGCGAGGATCAACGCGCCGGAGTTCCGGGCGGACTGCAAGAATTGCCTTGGCTTCGGCAGCGAAATAGAACGCATCCTTTGACTGATGGTAGTAAATGCGGTGCATGCCATAGCGGTCGTTGAAGAGCGTTGCTGTTCCACGGCTCCGGTCTATCAACAATCCGTGAAATCTGCCGTTCAAAACCGACGGAAACGATGAATTTTCTTCGTAGAGGTGCACAAGATAGGAAGGTCCGTGAACGTCGAGATCGTGTCCTCGTTCCTTCAGACGCTGAACCGTCCCAGGCTCAGGAAATTCCTCTCCGGAAAAGACGAGAACCACGTCTCGCCTCTCGTTTCGCACAGGCATCCCGTCGGAGAAGGAGTCTTTTCGCGCGGTCCAGCCCACGTACACGCCGAGCGACTCGTCCGCCCACATCCCCGCCGTGTAGAACTCCTCGTGGCGTAAGTCGTCGAGCATCTGGCGAAGCTCTCGTTTTGCCTGCTCGGGCGGCATTCCGCTTATGAAACCGAGGATTCCTGGCATCAGCATCGCCTTCTGTTAGGTGGTTTCTTTTGGGCTTTGGAATCTCTTTGCATACCACAATGCTCGGATTCTGCGATATGTGGCGGCGGCGGGTTCAGGAACCCAGTTGTTACTGCTGCGGTGTAGACCCAGACGGAGGGCGGTCCTGCCTGCGACTGTTAACGGAACATAATACCGAGGGACTTCGACTTTCTGGAATCCATTGTGCCGCTTGAATTCGGACAGTGCATCGCGCTGTTTTTTTCCGTACGAGAAGTTTGCGTACCAAAGGTACGAGACTCCTCGGTCGGCGCAGGATCGAACGGCTTGGGCGATTAGGGCATTTGTCGGAGCTTTATCACGGTGTTGAATCATGGAAAGAATATGCATCAGGCCAGCCTGGCTTCGATGTTCTTCGGTTACGAGCTTCGCGAAGCCAATTAGGTTATTTTCGAAAAAGGCACCGATAAAAATGCTACGATCAATGAAAGTTGCTTTCATTCTCCGCAGGGCCTCGAGATTCTTGCCGTAGTGCCAAAAACGTCGGCCCTGTCGGATGGGCGACTCATTATAGATGGAGGATATACCCCGAAGGAGGGTGTCGTCGAAGGGCACCTCCCGCACGACCACCCCATTTTTCGCGGCTTTCCGGACCCTATTCCTAACCTTGAAATCGATCTGCCGTTTCATCCATTCATCAAAGCTCGAAACGGGAAGGACGGCCATGTTGTCCCATTCCATGGGGTAGCTGTACTGCGGCGACGTGTCAGACACTTTCTGTATGAAGGTGAAAACGTCAACCCTGGTTCCAGAGTCTCGGATGACTCCCAGCGCTGCCTCTGGGTCGTCCAGAAATTGATACCCTTCTCCGTCGAGGTGAGCAATTCGAATCAGCCTACCTTCGACACGAATTTCCTTGCCACTGACTTCCAGCATTATCTGCCTTTCTGGTAGCTGCCTCGCGATGCTGCGGAGAATCGTCTGGTCATTTCCGCAAACCGCGTGGACTCCGTTGGAGTACTCGGCCACCGTCCCGTAACTGGCGCATTTTCGCACACAACCGGACTTGCCACTCGCGCCTCGGCGTATTCGGGGATGACAACAACTCCCAGAAGGAGCATCACCCACAACAAACCTCCATCGAATGCCGCCTCGGTGACGTTATAGAAGAGTAATATTGTCCAGATGGCTAAGCTGAGCGAGGCGAGGGCAGAAGCGGACCTAATCCGTTTGCAGATTGTTCCATAGCTAGCGATGAGGAATCCAACAAGGAGGACAAGTCCCATCACCCCCAGCGTTAGATAGATATCGAGATAACCGTTATGCGCCTCATTTATGCCAGGAAAGCTCTGCCAAACTCTTTGGAGCCGAGAGCCAAGCCAGAAGCTCTGGTATCCGGTGCCGACGAGCGGATTGGTCTTCATACTCAGCAGGATCTTCCATATGAAGGTTCGATCCGTGAGGGTTGGGTTCCGTCCGACGTCGCTTACCATCTCTGCATTCATGCCGAAACCGAATGCTAGAATCAGGTACAGAAAGAATGACGCCGGGCACAACACCTGGAGGAAACCGGGATGCCGCTTGCCAAACCTGCTATGAGCCGCAGCAATCACCAAACAGCCGATGACCAAACACACGCTCGAGGTCGCACTGTGGGCGAGATGCAGCAGCCAGAGCGTCATGGCGATAAACGCGACGTTCACGAGGATGATCCGTTGTGTTCGCCGTTCTTTATGTTCAGCCCAGCGCGTCACCGTATCCCAGAACAGGAAAATGCCGCTCACCAAGCACAACAGGCCTAGCATATTCTTGCTGGTTGCCACTCCCACATATGTCGCAGTGCCTGTCCACTGTGAATAGTGCCTGCCAATTTCTCCATAGTATTTAATGACCACAATCGAAAGCGGGATCAGTAAGAAGGAAAGGCGACGAAGCACGGTGCGCACAGCCTCTAACGGGTGAGGATCGGAGAGAATGACAAGCACCATCAGGTAATTGCCGAGGTCGCGAAACCACCGTTTGAAAGTGATGAAAGGAAAGTCGGACCAGAGGACACTGAGGAGGGCGAAAGAAACAAATGCAATGAGGACACGGTTGCGCGTCAGGAAACCGCTCCATTTGAAAGACCGTGACAGTAGTATGCCCATTGCCAGTAGAGTTAATGCCAAAAAAACACTTCGATTCAACGGGTTCCCTTCCTCAAAGGCCTGGGCCGCCGTCCCCACTTGCATGTCGAGCCATTGCGAAGGCATCCTCGATCCGACAATGAACATCCAGATCAAAGGCACCCACAAAGCGAGCGAAGTCCCCGAATCTTTGGCGGGGTCGAAGCGCAGCAGCCCCAAAAGAAGGACGAGCCAAAGGAATAGCGCTAAAGTGGGGGACATCGTATGAATCCGCTCAGGGCTGCGTTCGTCGCGCTTGAAGCAATGCTCGCAGAGGGAGCAGCTTGAAGATCGTCCTCAGGATGACGACGATTTCTGCTACTCCGAAAAGTGCACCCGAATCGTTGACCCGCTGTAGTTCCTCCGAAATCTCAGCTGATTTCGGCTCCGTTCGAGACGGTCAGTCCCAACGGAACACAGTTGTCAACGGTTTCATCGATCGCGACGTCGACGTAGCCTGCTGAACCGCGAGTTCCGGCGCCGCTTGGCTTCCGCACCTCATGGATTCGGAATCGCAAACCGGGAAGATTATCGCTGTGAGCGACCGCGACCCTTGCGCGAATCGCGTTCGTCTCCGGACAATCCGTTTCGAACACTACCGATCGACGTTTTCTAAACCAAGCAATTGCCTGCCCGGTTGTCGCAAACCACGCGCATCGAGATTTCAGATCCTGAACTAGATTACCGTAACACGCACCCCACAACCTTTCAGGGGCCGTGCTGCGATCGTGCCAGTTGACTGTGAGGCAACCGCCAAACTGGACTGCATTGTCTGCCAATCGACCGAGAACTACTTTCGCATCTTGTGGAGACAGATCAAGATAGTCGGGGTAGAACAAAGCCGTGTCCATCACATGCAATGGTAATTCGAGTAGCCGAGTGGCTTCGAGCGGTCTGTATACTTGCGTCGTACCCGCACGATACCCCACCGTGTCGTTGTAGCCAATCGTTGAGTCGTAGGATGCTCCGGCCTTTTCCAGAACCACAGGCGATTGATGGTTATGATAGAGCCAATGCATCCGCACGCCAACTTCCGCGCTTCCCGTTAGGCGGCGAATCTCGTCAAGTTCCTCGTGGCCTTTGGAAACGTCGAGCCACGCATCAATTCCGTGGAGTCCAATTTCACAACCGGCAGTCGTCAGTCTGGAGATCAAATCTGCAATCGCCCGAGCTTCATAGTGAGCCGCACGATACATTGGAGCCAGACCATCGGCGCTCTTTCCCGGGTAGTTCTTGAAAGGAATAATGAAGAAAGTGGAGGAGACATTGTCCTCCATTTCTAAGTAACGATCGGGAAAATCCCGCCAGAAATCTTTTGCAAGACCCATATGAATAAATGGCAGCTTCAGGGTCGCCGCCCAATTCGTGATCAGGTCCCGAACGGACATCCGTCCGCGGATAAGATTCCGCAAAGAACCGAAGACGGCCCGGTACAAAAACCCGAACATTGTGTGGTCCCATTTGTGTTGACGGATCGAGGGATGGTCGACATCATGGGTCAAGCAAGCGACAAAGGAATATCCAGGCGGAAGTGGAGGGACCTCAACCAAAGACACACCGCATCTGGTAATTAAGTCTCTCAGGAAGGCAATATGCAGCTCCAGCGTAGGTATATTGGCGTTGGCAGCAGGCTGACCCACTGTCAGCAATAGACGAAGCTCAGCGAATAGGTCGTAGCCGATCCTTGCTAACGCGATTTCTCTATGCTGGTCGAGATATGCCGTGCACTCGTGGGAATCTTCATCCGCCAGCAGACCCCTGTCTTTCTCCGGAAAGGCGATGGTGTCCCCATAGATCGGGATTCCTTTTCCATCGTACGAGAAGATGCGGGGGTATTTTCGTGGGAGCCCGGTTCGGATGTTCTGCTCGTTGTCAAAACGCGTCTTCCTACCCGCGTAGACGACGGCGAGTTTTGCAGCTCCTTGGAACTGGCCATCTCCTGCACAAAGCAGAACATCATACCGTTGATCCTTTCGGTAAAATTCCCACGGGGTCTTGAACAGTTCGAAGAATTCCCGGACCAAAGCTTCTTCCCCAGAACCGGCAACGACTCCAATCATTAACACCTGCCCCCTAACTCAGTGCTGCCACGGGCTCCTCATGCGCCCGCAGCCATTCCTCAAAAACGACCAGACTAAACAGCATTTTATGATTGTCCTGTCGGCCTGAGCCATGTTGCTCCAAGAGCTTGCTGACCGCATTCGGGTTAAGGTATTGATAGATCTTGGAACTGCTGTCAACGAGGCTCTCGGCCATCCTGCTGTCGATGGCCCCGCGGAACCAATTATCCACGACATTGACAGCAAACCCGCGTTTTGGCCGGTTTAAGATCGAACCAGGAAGATAGGTCCGAGACACCTGACGGTGCAGCCATTTCCCGGAGCCATTTCGGACCTTAAAGCTTGCCGGTAGTCCTTCGACAAATTCGACGATCTCTTTGTCGAGATAAGGGACGCGAAGTTCGAGACCATGCGCCATGGAGAGCTTATCCGCGTACATGAGAAGCTCGTCCGGCAGTGTGGATCGCACTTCCAGGAACTGGAGCCCGCCTAATTCATCCGTTGCGGCCATGAGATCATCAAGGCCCTCCCAGCATTCCAGTATCGCGTCGCCTGAACTGGGAGGCAGGAGTCCATCCTGGAACAGTTTGTCGACGTGGTCTCCCGGCTGGATCGACAGAACGTGCTGATACCTGCGCATCCGAACTGGGATTGCCAGCGAGTAAGCTCCCCGCTTCAATGTCTCATTTCTCGGCAGGGCGGCGACGGCCGAAGCGATTGAACTGCGCATCCAGGTAGGCAATCGTGCCCAGAGCGCGCCGTAGCGGACGCCAAGATGACGACGATAACCGCCAAACAATTCGTCCGGCCCCTGTCCGACCAAGGCTACCTTAAGGTCTTGGCTGGCTCGCTCACATACGAAGTACATCGGGACAATCGAGGAAGCTGCAATCGGTTCCTCGAGGGCTGCAACAACCTTCGGCAGTGCATCCTCGAAAATGGATCTCGAAATCGTGACGGACGTATGCTTCGAACCCAGTGTCAGCGCGGTTTCCGCGGCATCCGCCAATTCATCATCGGCGAAGGTCGAGCCGTATCCAATGGTGTAAGTCGGCCAAGCACTCCCTTGGAGATTCATCAACGCAAGCAGTAAGCCGGAATCAACGCCGCCGCTCAGAAGCAAGCCAACCGGCACATCGCTAATGAGCTGGCGCCGGACCGCCTCCTTGTAGAGCGTTCGCAACTCTTCCCTGGCTTCGTCGGGCGATATTGTTGCTGCGAAAGGATTAGGCTTGAATCGGTACCATCGGCTTACCTCATAAGAGCCGCTTTGAACCGTTAGCTTGGTTCCCGGGGCAAGCTTGCACACGCCTTTGAGAATCGTATAAGGTGATGGCGTGTAGCGGTAGCGCAGGAAGAGATTAAGTGCCAAAGGATCGATCTCGGCCGCGCCCGTCATCATGGCCCGAATCGCACGGATCTCCGAGCCGAAATACAGACAGTCACCATCAACCCTGTAGTAAAGTAGCTTGATTCCCAATGGATCGCGGGCGAGAACCAGGCGTCTCTGCCGTACGTCCCAGATTGCGAGACCGAACATGCCATTGAGGCGGTTGAGCACCTCATCGCCCCACTGCTTGTATCCGTGGATGATGACCTCTGTGTCGGATTTAGTACGGAACCGATGGCCGTACCCTTCTAGTTCGCGCCTTAGCTCAAGGAAGTTGTAGATCTCACCGTTAAAAATCACCCAGACAGATTCGTCCTCGTCCGACATCGGCTGATGGCCACCAGCCAAATCGATGATCGACAGCCTGCGAAACCCGAGTCCAACCGGTCCCGTAACGTAATAGCCTTCATCGTCAGGGCCTCGATGGAGGAGGGTATTGGTCATTGCTTTGATGTCCCGAGGCTGAACGGGCACGCGATTTCCGAAATTATATTGTCCGCAAATGCCGCACATGGGATGCCGCTTACTTAGCAATCTGCTCCAGTAATTGAACCGGCCTGATTGCGAGAGTTCGGGCAGACTGGTTTGCGTTTCGATAGAGTAAGAAGCACAGACTTCGGAACAACTGTGACTGCGCCCAGCGGTGCATTGGGACATCGTCCCAGCCGATCAAAAGCTCGCGCGAACGGAATGAGCCATCGCGCTTTTGCCAACGTGCGAGCAGGTCGGCGATGACTCGCGAGAGAATGGCGTCCAGTTCTGGAAACCTGTCTCGCAGCAGCACCCCTAGATTAATGCACTCCGCGTAGTCGTACAGTTCCCTCCGATACACAGTGAGCCGCGGCGCTTGGGAGAATGGCGCAGGCAAACCGCGCGCATCGAACAGGCTTCTGGCGTAATATGCAACGCCGCGCTCGATCGCCGACCCGCACGGAACCTCGCCGGCAAACTGCTCAATTTTCGCGAGCGCCTTCAGAACAAAGCAGGTATGGAAATGGTCCACAAAATCGCTTCTGCCGTCTCTTGCGTAATACCAGGATCCATCCGGATTTTGAGACTCAAGGACGAAATTGAGATTGCGAGCCGCGATCTTCGCGTACCGCTCATCGCAAAAATCATGAGCCGCCTGCGAGAGCAAGAATGCGCGGTATGCATTCGCATTAACGACGCCTCTACGATCTTCCGCTCCCGGCGTATAAGCAGTGCTCGCGGTATTCGGTCCAGTCTCCCAATCACGGTAATCATTGGCCGCGTGTTCGGCGATAGAGTGCATGACGTCAAGCCATTTCGTATTCCTATCAATGGCGTACACGTATGAGAAGGCCTCGTAAACGTACGGCACTGTGGTGATCAGTGGCGTGCCTTCGGCGATGGTGCCAGTTCTCGTCTCCCAATTGAAAGGATATCCCCAGCAATAATCCGTATAGCCTGGACAACGGCTTTGCCGCAGCACTTCGAGGAAGTGAACAGCTCGTTGGTAATGCGGCTCCGATTGATAAAGCTGCGCAAGGAGAGCGTAGCCCATCGCATAGTGAGCGTCTGCGATCGGGAAGCGCTGCGGTTGCCAAAAAAGTGTGCGCGCCGAAGGAAGAAACGCCTCGCAGAATTCCATGGGAGCAACAGCCAGCGTCCCGAGTGGGCGATTCCGGTAATAGAGCGACTTCGCGCCCCGGCCAAGCGTACTCGCGAAGAAGCTCTGATGATCGTAAGACGTTTCGCCGTACCGCTCGAGCCAGTTTGTGAATCGGGAGACTGCGGCAGGAACCATTTTAGACAATGCTTGATTCATATAGTCCGCGCTGGACCGTCTTCTTTTTGCATCACCGTGAAATTGTCGACGCGTCGGAGCCTTCGCAGCAATTTGAAGATCGCCCTGAGCTTCTGCATCTGCTCTTTGCGGTGAAATGCCATTAGCTCGCGGCTAACAGGGCGTGGTGTGCCGCGAAGAAACGCCCAGCAATAGCCCAGCCCCAATGCCAAGCCATCGAGGAGATAGGGCCGGTTCTTCATGCGATAAAGGACTCGGAAGAATTCCCAGAGCGGGTGGCCGCCCAGGTAATAGTCTTTCTCGCCGTAAGAGAATGTCGCGGCGAAAACACTGCGCTCTGCCATACCCAGATGCCGGTGGTGGAAGAACGATTTTTCTCGAAATGACCTAGTCGTCCAGCCCTTCATACGGGCGGTCGTAACTGCTATCCAGTCGACTCCACCAGCCGGATTTGGTACGAATCTACCGATTTCTTCAAAGCACAACTTTCGAAACAACTGGCAGCCCCCTGCAACATGGCGGTGACCCTCGAAACTTTGCCGCTCGGAGCTGTATCCTTCCTCCCGGAAAATCGTTCCAGCCACGCCGAGAGTTTGATCCTCAGCGAATCTCTCAAGGAGAAATGCGAAGAAATCGCTGTCAAATGAGATATCCGCATCGAGGTTCCCGATGATCTGATACTGCAGGCCTTTGACCCGTTCACAGCCGGCATTAAAAGAATGCACTTTCGCAGCAAAGTTGCGATTCCGGCGCTGGGGCATCTGGACCATCTCAATCCACGAATGCTGTGCCAGGTAGCGGCCGACAATCTCCGTGGTTTTGTCGGTGGACCCATCGTCCACAATCACCCACTTCAGCGGCAAGGAGGTTTGATGAATCACCGACTCGATAGTCTTCTCGATGAACGCCTCTTCGTTACGAGCGGGAGTGATTAAAACGTAGGAGGCTAGCGAGGTGCGTGAGCCCATATCGTTTGACACTTCCGGAGCGTGTTGTTCTCTCATGTGCGGGACGCAGCCTTTTGCGCGATCTCTTTTTCTTGAGAGGCGTTCGCCTTGCTCAGACGGGCTTCACGCTCGATCTTCTGCCGATTCGATGACTGGATAGCACGCAGGAGCTCGGAACGCACCAAGTGCGTCAGAATTTCAATGTTTGGCATGACGCAATGGCCGCCGACGACTCCCGGAAAATATTTTACTGGCGGGAGATATTTGATCTCTTCGTAGAACGAAACAACCTCATCATATTTCGGCCCGAGTTGATCGCAGTAACGCTCGACCTCTTGGGCCCAAGCGATGATCACCCCAAAGTACGTTGTCTCCGTGAGCTTCGCGAGCTCCGTTGCCTCGGGGGAAGAGAGAATGCGCGTCTTCATGCCCAGCGATTCAAAGTGCTTGGCCGCTTGCTGGCCGGAGAGTGCGTCGATTGCTCCGACAAATTTGGTGTAGTGGAGCACATCCGAAAGCATTTTCACGTGTTTGCCGCGCACCGGACTGTTCACGACCGCAGCTCCGGTCCGATTGGCAATCGCGCGGGTGGTTCCGACCGCCACAGTGCTGCCAATGATCGTTAAGGCGGGCCGGAACATCTCGATGTACCGCGCCGCCTCGCCGATGAAGTCATCGATCCCGAATGGGATACAGACGTGCATGACGTCCACTTGATCGATCTTCTCTGCTGGAGGCTCGACGTCGACTCCGAAAGCTTCATACTGCTTTGAGGCGAGGTCGAACAGCGGTCGCCCCACCTCCCCGAGGCCTACGACAACGACTTTCTTGATTCTGTCCACGAGCATGTCTCCTTCTAAGCGTGCGCTAAGACGCAGGGCAGCCGGCCGTTCAGAAAATCTCCGCCATTCAAAATTATTGGACGATGTGATGAGCAGGATCTTGCAGGGAGGCAACCGCCCGCTTGAGAATTGCAGTCGTGCTGAAACCCTCGAGCAGCGGAATCAGAGCCACTCGCCCGCCCCAGGCTTTCATTTCATGCGCGCCAACGACTTCTTCTTCCGAATAATCCGCTCCCTTTACAAGCACATTGGGGCGTATTGCCCGGATCAGATTGACCGGTGTCTCTTCATCGAAGAGCACTACAGCGTCAACAAACGGCAGCGCGCCCACCAGATTTATGCGAGCGTCCTCAGAGATAATGGGGCGGCCGGCGCCTCTAAGCGCGCGAACTGATCTATCGGTATTCAGCGCAACAACCAGACAGTCACCTTCCTGTTTTGCTTGCCGGAGCAACTCCAAATGCCCCATGTGAAGGAGATCGAAGCAGCCATTGGTGAATGCAATCCGCTGGCCTGCAATCCGCCATTGCGCGACGCGCTTCAGGAGCGTCTCCGGTGAGCAGAGCTTATCCGCGCGGCCTGTCTCGCCGACGGTTACGAGGGCAGCCTGCAATTCTGCTGAGGAAACCGGCACAGTTCCAAGCTTTGCAATTACAGTTCCAGCAGCCAAATTCGCAAGCCGAATTGCGTCGTGCAGGTGTAATCCGGCAACAACACCGGCAGCAATCGTTGCGATCACCGTGTCGCCCGCGCCGGACACGTCGAAAACGTCGCGAGCCAAAGCGGGGAAACGGTGAATACCTTGAGGGTCCAGGAGCGCGATTCCCATCTCGCTCAAAGTCACAGCGAAAGCGTCAACTCCCAAATCCGAGCGCAGGCGCTCGCCGTTTTGCAGCAGCAACTCCAAATTCTGACAGTCCGTGGAAACGGCGGCGCCAAGTTCTAACCGGTTCGGAGAAATCACATTGCATCCGCTATATTTTTCGTAGCGTGGGCCCTTCGGATCAACAAGAACGGGTATTCCGAAGTCACGAGCGCGGCCAATAAGAGCCTGGCACACGGATTCGCTCAGCAATCCCTTTCCGTAATCGGAGAGAATAATGGCCGAAGAGCCGGGTACCTGTGCCTCTGCCACAGAAAGGAATTTGTTCCTCAACTCCAACTCGATCTCTCCCGGCTTCTCCATGTCCAAGCGAAGCATTTGCTGGCGGCCTCCCAGAATGCGTGTTTTGCAGATCGTCGGCCGATCGGAAACCGAAACAATGGCTTTGCTGTCAATGCCTGAGTTTTCGAGCATCTCTAGCAGTTGCCGACCGTCTTCGTCCGCACCTAACACGCCTGCCAAAGATACTTTGCAGCCCAGTGAGTTGAGGTTGGCGGCAACGTTTGCGGCCCCGCCCGCGCAGATGGTCCGGTGATCAATGCGGACCACAGGAACCGGAGCCTCGGGTGAGATTCTGTCCACCGCTCCCCAAACATACCGATCCAACATGAGATCACCGATTACCAAGACGCGACGATGATAAAAGCCACTTCGAACAGTCTCAAAAACTTGAGCGGCGTTCTTAAACATTTGTTCCTCTATTCTTCGTAGTTCGCTTGAGCACCGGTCTCGGGAGGCATCCAGGATGTCTCGAAGGCACGTAACGCAGTAAGGGAATTCAATGGTTGAGATAATAGCACTGGGTCCGAAACTGCCCCTCTCGGCTCTCCGGAGTCGGGCGACTGGATCTTCTTATCTAACAGCTTGGCGACGACTTTTATCAGCCGCCGTCTTTCCTGGCTCCAAGTGTGCTCCCCAAGTATCTTTTGTCCGCGCTTCGCTATCTCAGTCATTTCGGCAGGATGAGAGGACGCGTATAAGATTTTCCGTGCGAGATCTTCTACGTCGCCGAGTTCAAACAGGATTAAAGAAGAATCATCAAAGTAGTCGCAAACACCGCCTGCGCGCGGTGCGATGGCAGGCTTGCCCAACGCGAGATATTCGAATATACGCGTCGGCGTATTAAGTTCGGTAAAGACACTTCGACGATTCGGTATGATCCCCACGTCACACTCATCAATGGCCTCGACGAGCTGCTCTAACGACTTCGGCCCCAGGTATTGAACTGCTTGCTGCAGACCCCTGTCTGCGACCGAGCGCATGACTCCTTCCAGGAAGGGTGTCTTCCAACCGTAGATGCGTAATTGCGCGCCAGGAACAAGCTCCCGGACTCGTTCAAATGCATCGACTGCCAGCTCCAGGCCATTTCGTTCGACCAGGGATCCGTGATACATGACCACGAATGGCTTTTGCGAAGCGCGGCTCATGGTGGCGTGTGCGGAGGGAGGGCGAATCTGGAAGATTCGCTCATCGGGTGAGTTCATGACAACGCTCATCTTCTCCGATGGACAACTCCGGGAAGTGAATAACTTCGCACACGCGCGGTTAACCGTGATCGCGGAATCCGCGAGGCCGATGCTGAGTTTTTCGAGCCGCCGCAGCAGACGGACACCAAACGCATTCTGTTCAACCCCGAAAATCGTCATCATCAGCTCTGGCATGGGATCGTGAAGATCGAGAATGATTTTGGCTCCAAACGCCTTAGGAAGGAGCGCGCTTAAAACCAGGATGTCGGGCATATTGTGTACGTACACCAGGTCATAACCGCTCACCACGGAACGCCAGCCAAGAACAACCGCAGCAGCGAGGAGAAAAGCGGAGTATTCGAACATGTAGGAGATCCCAGAGCCACGCGAATGCCGAATTGGGATCCGAAAGACATTGATGCCCTTCACGATTTCATGCCGAGCATCTTGCTTGTCAAGTGTGAGGCAAATCAAGTCAACTCGGGCACCTGCGCCAACCAGCGCTTCTGCCGCACGCCGCGGGCGCGGGTCTTTCGGATAATGGGACAACATGACCATGCCCACCCGTTTTCCATCAAGACGCGGGACGAGATCCGCTGCCCGACGCCGATCTACCACTTGATACTGGCCTGGTCGCGCAGATCCAGGCTTCTCCGCTGCGCCGGGCCCGCAACCCCTCATAGGCTGAACTGCGGATTGTAATCTGACGTTTTCCTTCGGCAGATGCTGTATCATGCCGCGCACGTACGCCGCTATGTCTTGCGGCAAAGCAAACCAAGCTGCTCGACCATAGCGGTCAGAAACATACTCCAGCAATTCCTGATAAAGACGCGCCTCGTATTCGCTTGTACGGCGTTTCCCATTTAAGTTCATGTAATCGGGATGCACGTTGACCAATGCCAAGCCACCATATTGGGCCACCCAGTCGAGTTTGCGCGTCCATGTCTCAATGGTTGTTTCCCGCAAGAGAATGAACAGTGTCGAATCCTGCGCCAAGGTATACGGAAGCTCGACGTACCCAGACCCGTTTTCACGGCCTACCCAAAAAGGGAAAATTGTATTGACGCCATCAGGTTGCGGCTCAAACGGATCCGTATCAAACGTAGACGCATCGTACAGGACGTCCAGATCGTGAACCCAATCCAGGTTGTGACGCATGAATCCCGACCGAAATCCTACGGCTCCCCACTCTGCTAGATACCGATTGATTCGGGACGACGAGTCTTTGAAAGTCTTGCGGGAATAATAAAGCCTGCCGTCGTGCCGTAGGTCATGCACGCCAATTTCGAATCCGTACCCTGTGAGGAAATCGCGTAAGGATTTTGGCGTCTGGTACTCCCCTTCGGGGACAAAATTAAATGAGGAGCGGAAATCCAGACTCATCTCCATCTCGGCTAACTGCCTACACCGCCCCAGCCCGACCTCGCCTTCGACATCGTGTGTGAGAGCGAATGCGAACTTCTTGCCGTCCGGCCAACCGGCCCACCACTCGGGCATCCGACTTGCCAGCGCATTGATCGGCCAGGAGTTCGAATGCACCCGCATGGAGCGCTTCGCCAGGAGCCGCCTCGCCCCCATTCGCACAAACTGGGGCACAGTCGGCCTCGTGAAGTAATACGCCCTAAGCGAAATGTCTCTGATTGACATCCTTGATCCTGGGAGTCGTGCGATGTACCGCTTGCGTGGCCGATGACCTTGCCGGGACAGCAGTGTTAATCGGAAGCAACGCTGTGGCGATGGGAGCCCTCAGCAGCAAACTCCGTCGTCTTCTGAACAATCTGAGACTGCTGCTCAGACTGGAGCTGCGGGTACATCGGCAGGGAGACAATTTCAGCGGCAACAGCTTCAGTGACTGCAAAGCCGCCGATCCGGTAGCCGTATTGCGCGTATGCCCCTTGGAGGTGAAGCGGGACAGGGTAGTGAATCCCTGTGCCGATGCGCGCATCGGTAAGATGCTTCTGCAAACCTGCTCGATCTTGCACGCGAATTACGTAGAGGTGGTACACAGCGCGAGACGATTCTGGTTCATAGGGAGCAATAACGCGGTCAACCGAGGACAGCAGCTCATTGTACCGGCGCGCGGCTTCCTGCCGCTTACGATTCCATTCCGCGAGATGCCGGAGCTTGACCGTCAGGATTCCCGCCTGAATCGAATCAAGTCGGCCATTGTAGCCCTCGATGTCATGGTAATACTTTTTCGACTGACCGTGATCGCGCAGCATGCGAACTTTTCGCGCGATCTCCGCGTCGTTGGTCGTCACAGCGCCGCCCTCGCCGCAGGCGCCGAGATTTTTGCCCGGATAAAAACTGAACGCGGCCGCATGGCCCATGGAACCAGCCTTGTGCCAGCGATTTTCTTTCGCTGAAAAATATTCTGCTCCGTGAGCCTGGCACGCATCTTCAACCACGATCAGATTGTAGCGGCGCGCAAGCCCTAGGATCGGATCCATATCGGCCATTTGCCCGTAGAGATGGACAGGGACCACAGCGGAGATCGTCTTCTGCAGCCCCCGATGGAACGGCCGACCCGTTTCTCGATCCAGGGAACATTCAGTTTCCAGGAATTCCTGAAGCTTCAATGGGTCCATGTTGTAGGTACGCTCATCGATATCGACGAATGCTGGACGTGCGCCAGCTTGGGAAATTGCCTCTGTCGTCGCGATGAACGTGTTCGGCACAGTGATCGCCACTTCACCGGACTGAACGCCAGCCGCCATAAGCGCAAAGCGCAGCGCGTCGGTTCCGCTGCTAACCCCAACGCAATGGCGCGCATCGCAGAAACTCGCGAAGTTCGTCTCGAACTGCTCGACCATGGGGCCGCCAATAAACCCGGCAGTTTCGAGCGCTGTACGAAATACAGGCACTAGCTCATCCTGCAGTTCCTTATGAAGCGTCACAAGATCAACGAAGGGAATATGGCCATTGTTTCCGTTGCTGCTCACTTTTGCACCTCCACAGGTGTATTAATAAATCGGCGGAATTTCGCGGGGTTTCCTGCCACGATGGCGTTGTCGGGAACGTCTTTCGTGACGACACTGCCGGCCCCGACCATCGCATTTTCGCCGATCGTTACGTTGGATAAGATCGTTGAACCAGAACCGATCGAGGCGCCATTTTTCACGCGCGTCGGCTCGACCTTCCAGTCATTCTCCGTTTGCAGTTCCCCGCCAGGTGCCGTAGCGCGCGGATACGAATCGTTGATGAAGGTCACAGAATGGCCGATGAAGACGTTATCCTCGATCGCGACACCTTCGCAGATGAACGTATGGCTGGAGATTTTGCAGTTCCTGCCAATTTTGGCGTTCTTCTGGACTTCGACGAACGCACCGACCTTAGTGTTATCGCCAACTTCACAGCCGTACAAATTAATGAATTTCGATAGCCGAACGTTCTCGCCTAATCGTACGTCCGGAGCGATGCAAACATGGTCATTCATAGCTGGACGATCTCTCCCTTTTCCTTCAAAGATTTGTCGGCTGCCTCGAGCATCTGCACGACTCGCCGGCCGGCGTGTCCATCATTGTGCGGCGTCTTGCTTTCCTTCACGCATTCGACGAAGTAGGCCAGTTCCAACTTCAGCGCCTCGGTTTGCTCGACTTTCGGGGCCCACATGTCACCGGAGCGGTAACTCACGAGCAAGTCGTAGACGCCTTGGCGGTTCTCCATTTGTACGCCCTTGTCGTAGACCTTGATTTTCTCGTCGGCCTCGAGATCGTTCCAAACCAGCATTTTCTTTTCGCCG
>DATLST010000282.1:0-8637 GCA_035534055.1 Candidatus Acidiferrales bacterium
TTCCGTTCGCAATTCCTACTTCGACCTGACGCAGCAATGTCACGATCTGTTCTGCCTTATACCTCTTGATTGCCATATCCAGCCGTCCTCCTCGTGAATTCTCTCTCGCGTCGGCCGGTACAAAAAAGCCCGGTCAGGTCACGGCCGAAAGCCCGGCAAAATCGAGGCCGATTTTATTGTTAACGGGGACACAATGCAGCTCGTGGGGCGCGGCCCGGCCGACGACATTTTTATCAGGAAGGCCGCACCCGCAAGAACCGATATGCCGCGCTTGAAGGGCTCGAATTCCTCCCAGCTTCCAGACAACAACGCGCAACCAGCAACAGGCAGCCGGCGCTTAGCCTCGAGATGAAGGAACAAGAACGAAAGAAGATGTTAGCTGAATCGCCGTGTGCAATGTGCGATACAAGGGACAGTGCATCGCGTACATTTCATGCACGCGCTCCACGGTTTCGCGGACCTGTTCCGGCGCCGCTAATTCCATGGCCACGTGAATACGCCGGATAACAAGCACGCCTTCCTCTGATTCCACTTCACCGGTCACATTCGCGACGAGCTTGCCGTTGCTTGCATCGATGCGACGCGCTTCCAGCGCGCCTCCAAAGGTGCCGAGCATTCAACCGGCGGTTGCGGCGATCACGTAGTCGATGGTCGAGGCATGGGGTTCCTTCAGTTTGACGGGATCGACCTTGTAATGTTCGGCGATCGCGCCGTGGACGTTGAAAGTGACTGCCTGCGATTCCCCAGGTAAAAAGGCAATGCGAAGCGGGCCAACTTTCCGCTCGATGCGCACCTTGGAAACGTAAACCACGTCAGACATGGCTGGCTCCTAGCTGATGCCGCGAGCACTTGGCCCGACGCATCTTCACTCATGGGAAAGTCAGTTCACCCAAAAAACACAGGTCGCACCGACGGGTGCGCTATCTATGCCGAATATCCTCTGGCGCTCGCTGCCGATCGAGAGGCACGATCTGCAACTGCCACTGAACCGGGACCGAGGCCGGCAGAAAACAAATCTTGCTATCGCAGGCTTGATATTCGATCTTACCCGCAATCGTGACGAATTTACCATCCGCACCAAGCGAGTTGCTGAAGTCCGACGCCGTGGCCACTTGCACGTCCTGGCTGGTGCGGAATGCGCCCTCGAAGACAGGCACGCGCTCATTGATTGGCCGGCAAATAGAGAATTTGCGAACGAGGGTAGACGGCTGGCATGAGTTGCACTTCGGGCGCTGGATCAATCAGGAGGCTGATCGTCTTGTAGCCTTTCGTTCCTGGGGCATACACATGGACGTCCAGCGGGAGCCGCACTTCCACAGTCAAGGTTATACGGCTCCCGGGAACGGCGGTGCGATCGGACTGCTCAACCGCAAGCCGAAGGTGGGGTGCTTCGATAGTGCCCGTGACTTCTTGGGCTAGTTCCGGAAAGAGTTTTGCAATCACGTTGTTTCCGGAAAGCCGCTGTCGGTACTTCGCTTCGAAAAATTTCTCCCGGATATCCCCCTTCGTGTCGATGAAGAAATATCCGGGCCCGGCCATACCTTTGAACTGCACCGTGGCCTCGACGTTCAGAACCTGGTAGGCGCGAATGATCCTGGAATCGGGGTCGGCGAGCAATGGAAAATCGATCTTGCGGCGATCCGCAAAGTATTTCAGTATGGCTTCCGTGTCGTAGCTGATCGCGGCGAGTCCAATCCCTTGCTTCTCGAATCTTGCTTTGGCGTTTTGCAGCTGAACCAGCTGCCCTTTGCAGTACGGTCACCAACCGCGGAACGGAAGAAGAGGAGAACCGTGCCGTGCGATCCCGTCAGACTTTCCAGAGTTTGTTCCTGGCCAAATTGGTCGCGAGCGGAAAAAACAGGTGCCTTCCGCCCGATGGGGAGCCCAAACGAAGAGAGCAACTCGAGACGTGAATGGTATCGGCCTCAAGCGCCCCGTGGACCGTTACGCTATTCCCCAAATGCCCCATGGCTTGGGCCTGAGGGCTGAGCTCGTACATTTTCCGGGTGGTATCGTCATACAACGCCAGCTTTGCTTTCGGCACTTTCTCCGTGCGCTTAGCGGCTTCGGCAAAGGCCTCATCGACGGTGCAGCCGCTGTTGATGATGACGCCGGACCACGATCCGGAATTCGCCATACTGTCCTGCTTAAGCCACAGCGAGGTTGGAGGCGAAAAGGAGCGCCAGGGCAAATATCCAGGAGCGCTTCGTCATGCTCCACTCGATGAGAGCCACGCACCCTCCGAGCTGGAATCGTACTCGATCTTCGCACAACATACCACGGATAGTCCTTCCGAACGATCATTAAGCTCGGGCTTCCGATTGCCTACCGTGTAGCTTTTCACTAGCCGTGGCCCAATTCTCCTTTGAGTTTGCGCTTCGGGGCGCGTGGTGGAGTATTCTGTCGCGAGGCAGTCGGGTGTATATTATCGGTCCGTCGAAAAATCAAACGAAACTGGAATGTAAGCCGCCAATGAGCGTGGAAATTACCATCCAGTATTGCAGAGCTTGAAACTACGAGCCCGAAGCCGTCGGTCTGGCGGAGAATCTACTGGCTCTGAAAGAGAATATCAAATCGCTCAGCTTGGCGCCTTCAGGCCGTGGCGCATTTAAGGTCGTCGTTAATGGGAAGACGCTTTATTCCAAACTCCAAACCGGTGATTTTCCCGATTTCAATGCAATCTTCAAGGCCGTCAAACCAGTGTGTTGAGATCTTTCCTTTTGTTGAAACGTTACGTTCGCTGCCATCCCTTTTCATTCAAGAGTTTTCCCGGAGAGTGATACGTGCCTGGTGGTCGTCGCGGTCTTCAAAGCCGTTGCCCCGACACCTCGTGTCGGGGGGTGGGTTCGATTCCTACCCTCTCCGCCAATCTTTTCTAAATTTCCTGAACCCGCAAGCCTTCTCTCTCAACTTTCCGAAAGGAGGGGATTACGCATGTCGCGCGACCAAATTCGAAAGCTGACAGCACTGTCCTCCTGCGCGGGTTGAGCAGGCAAACTCAGCCAAAAGGCTCTGACGCAGGTTCTGCGCCGGCTACCGATTATAAAAGACCGGAATCTCCTCGTCGACTCGGCCACAGGAGATGACGCAGGGGTGTATCGCATCAGCTCCGATCGCGCGCTTGTGCAAACGACGGATTTTTTCGCGCCCATCGTCGACGACCCGTTTACATTCGGTCAGATCGCCGCGGCCAACGCAATGTCTGACATTTACGCGATGGGGGGGCGCCCGCTCACTGCGCTCAATCTGGTGGGCATCCCGACCGGCTTGGTCGCACTCAGCACCATCAATCTCATCCTCCGCGGCGGCGCGGCTAAGATGAAGGAGGCGAAATGTGTCCTCCTCGGAGGTCACACCATTCGAAATCCAGAACCGATCTACGGCCTTGCTGTCACCGGTCTCGTCTCGCCGCGCCGCATGTTGACCAACGCGAACGCCCGGCCAGGCGACGTGCTTGTCTTGACCAAACCTCTCGGCACGGGGATCGTCACCACGGGCATCAAGCGCGGTCTGACCAAACGATCCCTTGAGCGCAGAGCCATTGCCACTATGACGCACCTGAACACCGCAGGGCCCGAACTAGCCGAGCGTGGGCTTGTCAGAGCCGCGGTTGATGTGACTGGCTTCGGCCTGCTCGGCCATCTCGGCGCAATGTGCCGATCGAGTTATGTGGGGGCGGAGATTGCCACGAGCAGTCTGCCCGTGATCAGCAAAGAAGTCTTCGACCTTATTGTTGCGGATTGCATCCCTGGCGGCAGCCGTGACAATCTCGCCTACGCGAATCGGTTCACCGAATGGGACCGCACTTCGAACATTCAGAAGACACTCCTGACCGATGCTCAAACCAGCGGGGGGCTATTGCTGGCGGTCCCGCAAAAGCGTCTGGAGGTTGTTTTGAAATGGCTGATACGCCTTCGGGCTTCCAGCGCCGCTGTGATCGGCCATATCGTCCGTTCGGCAAAGCCGAAGATCAGGGTCGGCCCATGAAACATTCTTCCCTCCGTGGTATCCCGGCCGTGGAAGCAATACTGGTCGCGCTTGGCGAAACCGGGCTGCCTCGCCCTACCGTCGTCGCAGTTGTTCGCCGTGAGCTCGCGGTGTCGCGTAAACAGAGAACGATTCCCGGCTTCGGTGTCGCGCTCACTCGTATTCGCAACGCGCTCCATGCATTAAACGCCGCTCGCATCCGGCCGGTGATCAATGGAACGGGGATCCTCGCCCACACCAATTTCGGCCGTGCTCCACTGGGCCCGGCCGTAATCGAGGCTTTGTCGAAGATCGGGTCACATTACAACAACCTCGAATATGGGCTCACTGGAGGCGGGCGCGGGAATCGCGCCGCTTACCTCGAGCACAATCTCGCGTTGCTGTGCGGCGCCGAAGCCGCCACCGTGGTGAACAACAACGCCGCCGCCCTAGTATTGATCCTGCGGCATATTTGCGGATGCGCAACGATAGTCCAAGGCCAGAGGCGGCGAAACAGGGCTGATGAGGCGTCTCGTCAAAAGAACGAAGTCATCATCTCGCGCGGCGAGCTCATTCAGATTGGAGGAGGGTTTCGAATTCCCGAGATTCTCGAGGCAAGCGGAGCGCGGTTGCGCGAGATTGGCACGACCAACAGGACGTCACGCGCGGACTACGCCCACGCGATAACTCCTGAGACCGCACTCATCCTAAAAGTGCATCGAAGCAACTTTTTTATGGGCGGATTCGTTGAGTCGCCGCTGACTCGGGACATAGCGGCAGTTGCACACAAGAATCGAGTGCCCTTCGTCGTAGACCTCGGAAGCGGCGCAATGATCGAAACCCAAACAATTGCCGGTCTGGAGCACGAACCTACGCCCGCTGAGGCGGTACGCCACGGAGTTGACCTAGTCTGCTTCAGCGGTGACAAATTGTTAGGCGGCCCGCAGGCTGGTGTTATCGCCGGCAAAGCGAAACGGATCGCCGCGCTCAAGCTTGATCCTTTCTTCCGCGTGCTGCGATGCGACAAGTTGATTTTGTCGGCGCTAGAGACCATCGTGGACAGCTATTTGCGCGCGTCTGGCGCCATATTTTCAAAAATGAATACCGATCAGTCCAGGCGTCTCTACTCCGACGTTCCGGTCCTCGAGATGTTGCATGCATCGAATGATGATCTGCGCTTACGCGCGGAGAAAATTATCGCGGCGCTCAATGGAGTCCCGCTTAAAGCGAGCGTGGGCGCGGGCTGCGCCCGGATCGGCGGAGGGACACTGCCGCGCTCGGTCATTGCCTCGGTCACGCTCGATCTGGCTCACCCTACACTCAAACCCCAAGAATTCGCCGCGCGTTTGCGGGAACATACTGTGCCGGTGGTCGGCTATATCACACGCGGCATGTTCAAGGTCGACCTGCGTACTGTTTTCCCGCGGCAGGATGCAGAATTGATCAGTGCGATTCGGACGTTGGCTGAATCACAGGAGATGCGATAGAGACTTCAACGCCGGCTTCGGGCAGCACGGGCAGTTGGCATGCCGCGACCCACTTCACTGGCTCCTCGAATAGAGCTATCGGCGTCAGGCAGGGTCGAATGCAACTTCAGGTTTCACCGCGAGAAGAACAAATGATGTCGGGTTGCCAACATTTCATCATCGCCACAGCAGGGCATGTAGACCACGGCAAGAGTGCGCTGGTCAAAGCGCTGACTGGCACAGATCCAGACCGCCTGCCAGAAGAGAAATCGCGAGGAATTACGATCGATCTAGGCTTTGCGCATTTGGAACTCCCGTCCGCCAAGCCCCCACCTTCGTCGTTTCTGCTAGGCATCGTCGATGTGCCTGGCCACGAAGATTTCGTGAAGAATATGGTCGCGGGCGTCGGCTCCATTGATTTGGCGTTGTTGATGGTGGCAGCCGACGACGGATGGATGCCACAGACTGAGGAGCACCTGCAAATTCTCACCTACCTTGGTGTTCGCCGCGCCGTGGTCGCGCTGACCAAAATTGATCTGGCACGGGACGACCAAGGTGCGGCCGCCGATATCCGGAAAAAGTTACGGAACACACCCTTCGCCGATGCGCCGATTGTCCCTACATCTGCCGTCAGCGGACGAGGCCTTGACCATTTGAAAGCAGCTCTCGCAAGTGTTCTGGGGGATACGCCCCCGCCGGCTGACATCGGCAAACCACGTCTGCCGGTTGATCGAGTTTTTAAGTTGCACGGCATTGGCACAGTTGTCACGGGCACACTGACGGGCGGCGCCTTGCGCCGTGGCCAAACTATCGTGATCCAGCCGTCTGGAATGAAGGCACGCATTCGGAGCATTCAATCTCATAATCACGACGTTGAGGTCAGCAGTCCCGGCACGCGAACCGCCCTCAACTTGCCTGAGCTAAACGCGCTGGGGGACGTTCGCCGGGGCTACACCGTAACCTTGGATGGGTTAGGGGGGCCAAGCACGATCCTCGACGTGCGATTGGACATTTCGCCGAGAGCAAGCCGTCCTGTCAAAGACGGTTCCCGTGTACGCGTTCATCATGGCAGCTCCAATGTGGCTGCGCACGTGGCGTTTTACGAGAGGAAGGACTTGGCCGCGGGAGAACATGCCCTCGGGCAATTGCGGTTGGAGGTGCCCTCATTCGTTTTTGCCGGCGATCGTTTCATTGTGCGCGACTGGGCTGAACAAAACACACTGGCGGGCGGCATCGTCCTGGATATGGACTCCAGCCGACAATTGTTCCGCAGTGAGACCAGGCTGGGATTCCTCCATGAACGCGCGCAATCGCCGGACGATGTCTTGCGCTTTGTCGCTACACAAGTCGTGCGCGACGGCGTGGCGCATCGTTCGCGATTGTTGTTGAAGTCGCGATTTAGCGCAGCCGCCATTTCCGACGCTGTTTCACGGCTCACTGCTGAAGGCACGGTCGTTCCCGTCGGAGATTGTGTTTTTGACTTCACAAAATGGCACATGCTCCGTGGCCGTGCAGCCGATGTGATAGACGCGCACCATCGAACGCATCCCGAACACATGGGCGTTTCACTCACAGATGTGCGAACCACTCTGAAAGCGGAGTTGCCGGCTGCGGACCTTTTCGACGCGATCCTCGAAGATTTGTGCACATGCGATTTTGTGCGCATTGGCTCCTTAGTTCGCAGGGCAACTCATCGGGCCGCCTTATCGGCACACCTTCAGGCGGCAGGCGAGAAGCTGCGTTCTGCTCTGGCCGCCAAAGCATTCGATCCTCCCTCGCGTAACGAACTCGCGCCGGATCCCATTTCACAAAAGGCGTTACGGTTCTTGATTGACACTGGCGAGGCCGTCGAGATCAACGCGGAAGTCGTGATGGCGGCGGAGAGTGCAGAGCGGGCGGCGGAGTTGATTCGCAAGTTCATTCGCGAACACGGACCTGCGACGGTGAGCGAGCTGCGACAAATGCTTGGCAGTAGTCGACGTGTAATCACCCCGTTGCTTGAACGGCTTGACCGCGATGGAGTTACGCTGCGTCAAGAAGATAGGCGCACGCTACGCCGATGATTCCAGTGGTCACGCGGCAGACCCTGTGGACATTGACTCTATCTGTGTCGGAGGTTCGGGACCAATTTTGACAGGTTCAGACATGAGCGCGGTTTGGTTGTAGTTGACCATGGCCGGTGTGAGCAAACCCAGCCCGGAATGGCGGTGTTCCTCGTTGTACCAGCGGAAAAATCCCTGCGAAGAAGCCCGGCTCATCGAGCAACGTCGCATAAACAGCGGGTGGCGAGCGATCTTGAAAGCGTTCTCCGTGCAAATACGCCAAAACTTTTTCGCGTTCCGCCGGACCAAGAGCGCGGGCGGTGAAGGCCGCGATCTGGGTCATCGTGGGGAAGATCGACGCACGCCTTTTGCGATAATGAGAAGCGCGCGGCGCAAACAGCGCGCGGCAAGCGACGCGCGTGCCCACGCGCCTCAAGGTTCGCCTGGAAGAAGAGCTGCAGATTCATCCCTCCTACGGCTCCCGTCGACTTGCTGGGGCACGGGGACTGTGCCGCCAGCGGGCGCAGAGCGTCATGCGTCTGTTTGGCATCAAGCCCTACCGCAGGAGAGGCAGAAAATGGATAAAATCCGGGGTTTCCCGGGCCTATCCCAACCTCCTCCTCGCGATCATGCCCGCCTATGCCAACCACATCTGGGCAGCGGACTTCACCGAACTGGTACAGCACGGAAAGAAGGTCTTTGTGGCGACCGTGCTCGATCTCTACACCTGCCGGATCCTGGGAATCCAGGTGGCGGTGAGAAAGGGAGCCGCGCTCACCATTCAGGCGCTTTCCAACGCACTGCTCCATCATCCGCGCCCGTGTCTATTCCACTCCGACAACGGGAGGGAGTGTGACGCGACGGCGTTCACCGAAATCCTGGATGGATGCGGCATCGTGATTTCACGGAGCCGCACGGGGTGCCCTTGGGAGAACGGATACCAGAAATCGCTTTACGACAAGTTCAAGGTTGACCTGGGAGATCCGAACCGCTTTAAGACGCTGGGGGAGCTAGTGGCGGAGATCTACCGCACCGTGTGGGACTACAACAACACGCGGATTCATTCTGCGCTCAACATGCCGCCTGTGGTATTCCCCAAACTGTATGCGTTGGTCGCATAAACAACTCTCAGAATCCCTGTCTAAAGAAATCAGTCCTTGACA
>DATLST010000283.1:0-5646 GCA_035534055.1 Candidatus Acidiferrales bacterium
GGACGTTTGGGCTTACCTGCTCCAGAATGTGAACCCGTGGGGTGGCGACAACCGCCCGCTGTACAAACTCTACGCCAGCGCCTCGAATGGCGAGTGTCCCATCCAGATTGACACCAGCACCCCCAGTTGCGGCAATAGCCGGTTCGGCTGCTGGACGTGTACGGTGGTTGATCGCGACAAGGCCAGTGAAGGATTGCTGGCCAGCGGCGACGAGCGTATGGAAAAGCTCATCGAATTCCGTGAAACGCTTCTCTTCTACCGTGACCCCGCCAACGGCAAACGCGACCCCCGCCGCGTGAACGGCAACAATGGCCCTGGGCCGCTGCTGATTTCCGCCCGCCGCGAGCTTCTGGCCAAACTCCTCGCCTTGCAGGAGGAGACTCACCTGCAACTCATCAGCCCCGAAGAACTGCTGCTGATCCAGCAAAAGTGGAAGTCCGCGCGCGACCCCGATGACGGGCGCGGCGTAGCGCGAATCGTCAACAAACAACGAGGTGGCATCATGAACACCGACCTGAAGGATTTGAATCGCATTCGTGAAATTGAGGAAGAAGTCGCCCGCGAGAAGGGCATTAATGTCGACACGTTGCGCCGCATGGTCGCCAAAGTGGACGAATACAGCGAATTCCACCGCGCTCAAGGCCTCCCCGACGATTTGCTCAACATCCTGAACGATGACCTGTTCCGCGAAAGAGCCCTCAGCACAGAGAATTAAATGGCCACCGGTACCCTCCTATCAGCATCCCGTGAATGGACGCGTTGGCTCAACGTGCTGAGCGATTTAAACTACGACCCAGCATCTGGAATTGCGCCGCACAAGCCACTTCTTCTTTCGGTCATCTGCGACTTGGCCGCAGAAGGCAAACTGGACGGAGCCCTTCTTCATCGAGATGGTGACCTCGCATTTCGGTTTAGTTCCTACTGGAGGATCGTTGCTGACCGAAGGCGTACAAAACCCGATGTCAGACTCCCGTTCTTCCATTTGCGCACTGAAGGTGTCTGGAAACCGCTGGAAGCTGACGGGCGACCGGCGGAAGACAGAAAGCGAGCGACGCTAGCCCAGATAGATGGCACGTTTCTGGTGTGCCTGAAAAGCGAGGAGTTCCGGACCCTCGCTCGCCGCACCCTGATCGCGAAATATTTTGAGCCGCACGAACGGGCTGAACTCTACAGTCTCGCTGGACTTGAAGTGCCATCCGAAGACATTGTTACGGCGGACGCGACACGCTTCTTAGCGTCTGAAACGGATGCGGCGAAGCGCGACGCAAAATTCGCGGTCCGCGTTCTCCCCGCGTATGATTATACGTGCGCGCTAACGGGATACCGGATGATCGCCACGAACGGAACGACAGCGCTCGACGCGGCGCACATTCATCAGTTCAAGGCGGGCGGCAGCAACCATCCCACGAATGGCATCGCGCTCTCTAAGACGACCCACTGGCTGTTCGATCAGGGATTTTGGTCCATCAGCAACGATTACAGAATTTTGGTGGCCGAGGACCGGTTCGATGAACGGGGCGATGCGACGCACCTTCTCAAGCCCCGCGCTGGCAGGTCTATACTTCGTCCAAAAAACGAGCACTACTTGCCGGACTGGGATTCTCTTAAATGGCAACGGCACGGTTTTGCTGAATAAGTAATCATTTCTTCCGTTCCTGGAACATATATGAAACTTGTATCGTTCTCAGTTGAAAATTACCGGAGCATAATTACGGCGCACAAAATTAAGCTTGGCCAATCTACTGTCCTTGTCGGACCCAACAACGAAGGAAAGTCAAATGTGATAAAGGGCCTAGTCACAGCGATGGCCGTATTGAAGCACAGTACCATGTTAGCGCATTTAAGAGGGAGCGGCAGGCGTGAGAATGTCGCTCCAGTCCACGCGGCTGTTTCCGGAAAACAACATAGGCCGCTCATGCCCGCATTGCACGTGTCGGATCGTGTCTATGACTGGGAGAATGATTTCCCAATCTCGCTCCAGACACTGGAGCCCAACGGACAGTCACTTTTTAATCTTGAATTCGCTTTGGACAACCTGGAAATCGAAGAATTCCGGAAGAATGTGCACAGCAGTCTGAACGGCACACTTCCTCTTCAGATTGCGATCGATCATTCGGGACGGGCCACTGTTAAAGTCGCAAAACGGGGCCGGGGAGGCCCTGCGCTGTCGGCGAAATCGAATGCTATTGCCAGATTCGTTTCCGAGCGACTGGAATTCGAGTACATACCCGCGATTCGGACTGCGCAGTCCGCCGAGGCCGTCGTCAATTCAATGATCGAGCGTGAACTCGCACTTGTAGAGGAAACCCCCGAATACACGCAGGCAGTCGCAAAGATTCGTGACCTGCAGAAGCCAATTCTGGAAAGGCTTTCTCAGAGCATCAAGCCAACAATGCAGAAATTCCTGCCAGCCATCCGGGGCATAGAGTTCGAAATTGCAGACGCGGACCGAGTGAGGGCACTGAGGCGATCGGCAAATATGATAATAGATGATGGCAGTCCCACTTATCTTCGGTACAAAGGTGACGGCGTGCAGAGCTTAGCTGCGTTGGCTCTCATGAGACACGCTTCCCAGATCGGTGCGGCGCAGAAGAATTTTGTAATTGCCGTTGAGGAGCCTGAGTCTCATTTGCATCCGAATGCAATCCATAGCCTGAGGACGGTCCTCGACGAGCTTGCTCGCGAACACCAATTAGTCACGACTACGCACAATCCTCTTTTCGTTCAACGATCGAATTTGTCGGCTAACATAATCGTCAACAACAACAAGGCAAAGCCCGCCAAGAGCATTGAAGAGATCCGCGAAATACTGGGCGTCCGCGCAGCGGACAATCTAAGACATGCTGAGCTCGTACTGCTTGTCGAAGGGGAGGACGATCGGGTCGCGCTGACAGCCATTCTTTCCTCACTGTCGACGCAACTCAAGTCCGCTCTTCAAGGAGGGGGCCTTGCACTGGATTCGCTGGTTGGAGGTTCCAACCTATCCTACAAAGTGGGATTGATTCGTGATTCTTTATGCGCGGCCCATTGCTTTGTTGACCATGACAAGGCCGGAAAGGATGGGGTGCAAAAGGCAAAACTTAACGGGCTGCTAAGCGATAGCGACGTGACGTTTGCAAGTGTACCAGGCTTGCCGGAGTCCGAATTGGAAGACTGCTATAACCCGGATTTTTATGCCGATACTATTCAGAGGTCGTATCGAGTTTCCGTGCAGGATCCAAAATTCAAGTCGAGCAAGAAGTGGTCAGAACGAATGCACCAAATATTTATTCATCAGGGGCAAACGTGGGACGATCAAATAGAGGCAAAGTAAAGTCACAAATAGCTGCCCTCGTTGCCGAAAACCCACAAGCCGCACTTAATGAACATAAGAAAGGCTGTGTTGAAGGCCTGGCCAGGGCTCTTGAAACACGGATGGGCGAGATGCCGTCGAACTGACTATTACGCGGTCTGGCGCAGACCTGTTTTGGAGGTCTGCGGTCTGTTCCCCATTTACGGCAAAAATCCGCATCACTTGGCCGCAGTGGATGAGAAAAGCCGCAGACTTTAAATCAGATTTACGCCGTCTGGCATTTACTCATCAGGGTTTGTGCCGAGGCTCGGAACGTTCCTGGTTTCGAAGCCGCTGTTCCTCAGAGAAGTGCCTACGTAAAGTCTTTTGTTATTAAGGCTGCCCATCAGATTTGTACGGACGTCCCTGAAAATACCAAGGGGCAGCCTTTCGGCTGCCCCTTATGGTCAAAGAAGGATTGTCTGGAAATCCAGAGGTACCTTCTGTTTAGATCTCGGCCATTTCTGACCTACCATTAAGATGCCACAAAAGCTAAATCGTTTCAAGTAAATCTAAGGGGGAATGCCCGGAGGGGCCTCCCACCGTTCCCAAGCTTATCTCGGCACGCGCGGCGAGCTCCAATGGCTCCAGTTTTTCAGTAAATGCCGCGTGGGCAATTCGATCCAGCCCAGCGCCAACAAGAGGAGCAACTGCCCGAAGACAAGACTTAACTCCCACCGCGTTCGTCTTGCCCCAGTGTAAAACCATATTCCTATGCCGATAAAGGCGTCGAAATGCTGCGGTAATGTGATGCTCTATATCCCGAAGCACTCGATTCGGATCTGCCATCAAGGCTGAAATTCGAGCCAACGCCGCCACATCCGAGTCTTCAGGAAACACAGGCGGCACGCCACGAGTTATGAGTCCCGCTAGCACCGCCGCCCGCGCGCGATTGGTTGCGCAGGCTCGCAATTGGGCCGCGATTGCACCCCCCTGTTCCTCTAGCTTGTAAGAGAGCGCAGTAAGTTCTGCGCGCGGGAAGGAGCAGGCCGTTATTTTAGCCATTCTGTCGGCTGCAAGCACCCGCTCCTTGTCGCCTGGGCCAGTCATCAAGCTTTCGATTGCCGCCCAGCCTCCAGCGATTGCAGCGCTCGTGATCTCAGAGTTCATGGGAGCAGCAAGCTCTATTCCGGCACCAATCTGCCCAGAGAACGTACTTGAATAAACTTGGTTCTCTCGGCTAAGGGCATGGACTTCCACTCTCGGCCTAGCAGACCGAAGAGGTATGGGGTCATTCTCGCCGGCGATCCATACGCGATTAATCGGCACGATTCTTTGGTACGTGCCCAGACTTACCCGTGTCTTGAGCCGATCAATCATCTCCGCGGCGTTTTCGGCCGCTGCGAAGATATCCTGGGCAGTTATCTCAAGCTTTACACCGCCGCGTTGCCGTAGATCGCGAACGTCAAAGCTATTCGCACGCAGCCACAGAGATACTTCTTTGTTGGTTAGCCAAGGTGATGATGCAGCCGAAGTCTTTGGGATAGGTGCGTGCTCGAATACCACAATGAGTTCGTGAGTCTTAGGCGGCCGCGATAACATCTTATGGACTTCTTCCAGCAGTTGGTAGAGGGAGTACACTTTCATGTCGTAAAGTATTTTGTACGACCACCAGCGATGCAGGTAGTCCGAACTGAACCCGCTGTCGAGCAAGTGAGCCGCAATGGCACGTGCCGCTCGCTCAGGGCGAATACCACCATGACCAGACTGTAAGCACCCCGACCAATGGCTTAAGTAATCGCGACCAAGGACGTCTGCTAGGTTCTGAACTACCCTGTAATCGACACCATTGAAGTGGATCCCGCCATTCTTCGCGTCCGTTCGCAGAGCGCCCTGTAAGATTTTCTTTTGTTGATCGTCTCCAAAAGCGGGATCGCGACCTACCAATTCGACCGCATACCCAGCAACACTGTGAAGCGCAGCAGGCGTGAGGACCCCCGCAGCAAGGGCCTCGCTGGCTTGCAGAACTTCCCTTAGCGTGAGTACTACGCCTGATTCCCACAGGCCACGTTGCCAAGGCGTCTTGGAATGAAAGAAATCGAGGAGCCTTGCTACGACATGGTTCTCAAAGGCGTTGACATTTAGCATCGGAATTGATATGTTGCTATTAGGACATTGCGGTTTACCGAGACTTATAGGTTTCGTGAACCTGTGTCGCCAGCTACGCTGGCGGTCCGAGATCTAAACAGAGGGCACCCCCGTAGATGCCTAAGATTATATGGTTCCTCAGCAAAATTTGTGGGTCCATTCTGGTTCTGGTAACGCCCCAAGGCTATGGTAGAGCGCCACTTCAACCGCTTTGAAGGTTCGAAAGC
>DATLST010000284.1:0-5838 GCA_035534055.1 Candidatus Acidiferrales bacterium
AGGATCAGCGTATTGACTGCTCTTCTGGCGATCAGACAGGCCCCGACCACGGTCTTCCCGAATGCCGTTGGCGCGCTCAGTATGCCCTGATCATGGGCCAGCACTTGCGTGATTGCCTCCTGCTGATCGGGGCGCAGCTCCGCGTGAAAAACAGCATCGATCCGTTGCCCGGTCGTGCGCTCATCCCGGACTTCAACTGTTACTCGATGTGTTCTGAATACAGCGACAACCTCTTCCAGGCATCCTCGTGGCAGACCGATGTGTTCGGGGAGGATCTCGCCACAGGAAATAACTCGGGGTTTGCCATAGGTGGAGAGGCGCATTGCCTGCGCCTTGTAAAACTCGGGATTCTGAAACGCGGCAATGCGCAACAAGCGGTCCAGCATGGCCGATGGCATAGATTGTTTTTCGATATAGACCAAATTGCTTAAGACCGCGCGCACGCTCGATGGCAAAGGCTCCGTGATGATAGTTTCCTTCTTTTTCCGCGAAGGTCGCCACAGCCAGGGGGCTTCGCCGTCCTGTTCATCCGGCAGCGCGAGATGCACCCCGACCATGTTTCCTTCGGGCGCTATTTCCTGAAGCAATGCGCTAAGCGTGTCTGCCGGGATTCTTTGAATCGACTCCAAGAATGCCCATTGATCCGTGCAGGGATGGAATGACTCATCGAGGAATACGCTGTTGCCTTGGTTCCTCGGCAGCTTTTGCAACGGCAGGGCAATCAGGTTTCCGAAACCGCCTTTGGGCATGGTGTCCTGACTGGGGAAAAGACGGTCGTAGGAATCCAGCCCAATCTGATGCCGTTTTTCCATCGCACGGGTTAGCAAACCACATCCGAGCTTCCGGGCATCCAGCGCGCGCACAGGGCGGTCAAAAAACATCCAGGCGTGCGCGCCATTGCCGGACCGGGAGCGTTCGACCGCGACCGGAACCCCAAACCGCCGGCCCGCCTCAGCAAACGCGGCCACATCAGCCATCCAGGATTTCTTGTCAAAATCGGCCGCAAGAAACTGGCAAGTTTCATCGGGCAGGAGCGGGTAAAGTCCGAGGGTATGTTTGCCGGTCAGGTGATTGCGAATGGTATCATCGGTCAACGGCAGAAGCGAGCGCGTCTTGCGGCCAATCTTTTTCCGCTCTTCCGGTTTTGCGGAATGGATTGCTCGCCAGTCCATGACGCAAGCCGGCGAGTATCCGGATTTGCCATTCCGTTCCCACCTGACGGCGTAGACATCCTCGCGGCCCCGGAAGAGCCTCCGAAACAGCTCTATCTTCCTGTGCGGCGTGAATGCCGTGCCTGAGCCGGGGACTGGGGCCCTCTCAATAGGTTCGATGTGAGGAAGTGGCTCGTCCGCGGCGATTCCGTGGGCGGCAAGCACCTTGCGAAGACGGGCATTCTCCTCGCGGAGCCGGATGCATTCTTCCTCGGCTGATCTTGCTTGATCCTGGTGTTTATCTTGTCGCGGCATATCGCTGCTATTCGGCATCCACGCGGAAAAAGATCCCGTTAGAAGTGGAGCGTATTCTCAAGGTAAGGCAACACCTCTTTGGGGATGGAATCCGTTTGGATCAAGCCTTCGTCAATGGCTCGACGGACAAGAAATGGCAGCGGAAGGCGGCTCGCATAACGAACGTAGATCTCCCGGTTAGGTCCATGATGAAATTTGTGGATGCGATCAGCCAACTCGAAGGAGTCGATCCGGGAGGCCTTCCAGCGGTCAAACTCCCGGCTCAGATCGTGGAGCGCTTGGCGAAGTTCCGCCTCGTGCGCAAGGCCACAGAGAGAACGCATGGCCCGCTTAATCGGTTTAGGCAGTTCTCGGTTTAACATCGCAACCTCCCTCTGTTTGCTAGATTGTCCTTTTCATCGGGACATGGAGAGCAGCGAGCATTGGAGTTGCTGAACGTAGCGAACATCCCACTGCGCGATAACGAGGTCGTCACAATCCGGCATCTGCAAGCCGGCGTAGGAAGCTGGGCTTTTGCTGATGATTCTCGCGCAATCGCTCGAGGCTCGAAGCAAAACCAGTTTCTTGTCCGCGGCGCATAGCCAAGTCCCGCAAGTCAATCAAGTGATGTATAGCGCGGGCATAATTGTTCGGCTGCTTCGTTTGAATGAGCGCGTCCGCCTGCTCCCAGATTTGCGTTTCCCTGCCAGCCAATTTACCGAGGTGCTTTGTTCGAGCGGCAGCTTCCCGCTGTTCCAAACGCAATTGTTCGGCAGCCGCAAGTTCTTCTTCCCTCTGTCTTCTCTCAGCCGCGTACAACTCTGCCGAAGCAAGAATATGTCCGACCGTACGCCGCGCAGGCTTCCGGTCCCCGACATGATGCCGGGCAGGAGTTCTGGCATGCTCGAAGCGCTGAAGAATGACACCACGCGCGTTAGGAATGTCCTTCTCGGTTAATTCCAACAGCAATGTGTTTTTCTCCTTTTCCGGCATCGCGTTGATCCATACTTCCAGCCGAGACCGAGATATGCGCGAATCGCCGGGTAGTTCGGAACTGAGTTTCGCTGCTGTTTGCAATAAATCATCGTTCAAGCCCAAAAAAGAAGCCAGGCTCTCAAGTGATGGCGTTAGCTTGCCAAGTCCTGGCGGAATGGGCAGCTCAAGCTCTTCTGCATCGAATGCCTCATCCTGTGCGCAAAGCAGCCAGCCGAGATACAAACTTCGCACGTCGCCACACATCAGGTCCGCCCGCAGCGTAATCAGCGAACTCATCCATCCGTCGCCATCGTCCCAATCATCCCCGTTCTCACGTTCGCAGAAAAAGCGGAGAATTAGGAAATGGTTTACCCATCGCGCATCGAGATTGTCTCCCTGGCAATACGCGGCGATTGTTCTTCGGTCAAGCGCTTTTTCAGGAACCCGCAGCATGAATTCGCGCGTGCCCCAGTTCGCAACATATACAAAGGCGTCGAAATACTTCTCCATGAAACGATTCGGGTCACCTTTGAGGTCGCCCCATTCGTAGGTGTTCACGAGACTTGTCGGGGTGATTTCCGCCCGCGTCGAAATTGCGCGCAACTCTCGCATCTCCCGCTGGGTCAAGGAGCGATCCAGCGCTCGAAATTCGTAATATTGGAATTCGCTCATCGCCGCCCCGTCCGCCAGTAGCGATAAGCCGCGATCCACTCGGCTCCCGCGGGAGGCGGGAAGGGGAGCGGAAGATCAAGGATCGGAACCTTCTGTGTTTTGCCGGCTCGCCTGCAAATTGCTACGATTCCGTCTCCTTCGGTCAAATCCACTCGTTCCACGGTCACATTGACTCCCAAAACATTCGTTTCAAAGGGCGTCGCGAGGCTGTCGTCAATTAGTGTCAGGAATCCCACGATTTGCTCACCTTCGTTGTAGGCGTCAGTTGTAGCTTCCTCGACGAGGGCGTCAAGCCGGGCCTTGCTCAAAGAAAGTCTTCGACAGGCGGGCCTTTTTCGCGCGTCAGGTCGTGCGAGTCCTTGCGGCATTGTTGCATTGTACGGCAGCTTACCGTACACTTTCAAGGTGAGGATCGTATGTCCCTAAGCCTGAAGCAGCAGAGACACCCAAGGAAGATCGCGCGCATCGAAGCACGTCTGAATCCTGAGCAGAAGCGCCGGATTGAATATGCGGCCCGACTGAAAGGCACGTCCCTGTCGGATTTCATGGTGCTGAGCGCCGATGATGCCGCCGCGCGCGCCATTCAGGAGCACGAAGTCTGGACCCTAGCTGGCCGCGACCGCGAGGTCTTTGTGCGGGCGTTGCTGAATCCTCCGGCGCCCAGTGCGCACATGAAGGCTGCCGTCAAACGCTACAAGAGACGGCTGGGCGCCTTGTGAGCAAGAAGGACGACGAAACTCGTTACCGTATCGAGCCGCTCGGCGACAAGCACGACCGTGCGGCCTTTTCCTGTGGCGTGGAAGCGCTGGACCGCTATCTGCAAAGGCAGGCCGGACAGGATGTTAGCAGGCGCGTAGCGGCCGCGTTTGTCATCACCCCCGACGGGACAACAATCGCGGGGTTCTACACGTTGTCCGCTCATCTGGTGAATCTGGCCGATCTCCCGGAAAATGTTGCGAAGAAACTCCCCCGCTATCCGAACGTGCCTGCGACCCTCCTGGGCAGATTGGCTGTCAGTGAAAACTTCCGGGGTCAGGGAATCGGTGAATTGTTGCTCCTGGATGCGCTCCAGCGCGCTCTCCGAAATACCCGTGAAGTCGCTTCGGCGGTCGTTGTTGTGGACGCGAAAGATGAACGAGCGCGTGGATTCTATTTACGCCACGATTTCACGCCACTTCCCACGCAACCCAATCGTCTCTTCTATCCCATGAAGACCATTGAGAAATTGTTTACCCGCTAGCCAAGACTTGGAACGATGAGAAGCCGCATCGCGCAACACACAACGGTGCTCCCGCAAGACCTGAAAATTTCGGTCCAACGTCAGTCCAATTCAAGAGGTCGGTTGCACCGCATGTATCCGCGTAAGCGACACCAGATGCGGCACTTGTGTGATTTAGCCCGCTTTCTTGCAAAGCAGGTGCTCTCCCAGCTGAGCTACACGCCCCCTGCAACTATATGATTCTACCAGTGAGTGTAATCGAATTTCGTGACAATGACCACCTGCTCTGTTTGCAGGCGCTCTTGGAAATTGACCGGCCCGCTTACCACGAGCAACCTACACCGCGTAAGATATTTACAACGATTTCCTGAATAGAATTTAACAGTGATTCTCGGTCCATTCGGTCCAAGAACGCACTTTTTCAAAACAATTGGAGCGTCGGATAAGAGCCTTCGGCATGCCTCTGGTTCGCCAAAATCCTGTCCGCCTTTGAAATCAATCGCATAGGGATTGCTCTCCACAAAGGATCTGGGATATCAGACGCCCATGTTTCCTTTCGGACCCTCGGCGAACTGCGACGGTTACTTCAGCAAGCCGGGTTCCGGGTTACTGCGAGCCGTGGGTGCGTGTACTACCCGCCCTTCGCCCCAGTGGCGCGCGTTGTGGGTGAACACGATCGCGCGTTCTCTTTTTTGGGACAGTTCGGCGCCTCGTTCCTTGCAGTGAAGGGCGACAAGCCCGTCTTGACATAGGATATTCTAGTATTCTATAAGTCTCTAGAATGCTAGGGGGACCATGCTAAGAAACCATCCACGGACAACCGACTCACAAGCCGAGGCTTATGTGCGGCACGCCGAAATGTGCAAGATCTTCTCGCATCCGTTGCGCCTGCAGGTTTTGAACACGCTCCGGAAGAAGGAGATGTCCGTTACGGACATGGCCGACCGGCTCGGGGTTGCCATCGGCAACCTTTCGCAGCACTTGAACATGATGAAACACCGGCGCGTGCTCGGGACCCGCAAAGACGGGAATGTCGTGTACTACCGGCTGGCGAATCCCAAGATCCTCGATGCGTTCGACCTGATCCGAGAAATCTTGTTGGAGCAGATGCAGAGGGAAGGCATGATTGTTCGGCAAATAAAAAGTGCCCGCGCGCATGCGTAAAGGCCCGGAGTAACAGCCGAAAAGGGGTAAACCCACGTGGACAAACTGACCATCATCATTCAGGACGCGCCCTACGGAAGCGAGAAAGCCTACAACGCATTCCGCTATGCCTCCGCCTTGCTCGCCAGTCAGGTTACGGTGAATCTTTTCCTGCTCGCCGACGGCGTAGGCGTTGCCAAACGCGGCCAGAAAACTCCCACAGGCTACTACAACACGGCCAACATGCTCGCGGAGCTGATTGCGAAGGGCGTCAAGGTCAAGACTTGAGGGACGTGTTGCGCGGCCAGGGGCCTTGGCCAACAAGAACTCATCGAAGGAGTCGAGATGGGACGCATGCTCGACCTCGCTCAATGGACAAAGGAA
>DATLST010000285.1:0-6524 GCA_035534055.1 Candidatus Acidiferrales bacterium
TTTCGGCCGGCACTCCTTGCACCCGATGGAGTTGACGTACAGCGTGGTGCGGTCGAGTCCCACGCGCTTGAAGAATACGAGAAGCATTTCGATCACTTCGGCGTCGATGGCGGGCGCGTCGGATGGGCCCAGCACTTCCGCGCCGATTTGGTAGAACTGGCGATAGCGCCCTTTTTGCGGCCGCTCCCGCCGGAACATCGGCCCCATGTAGTAAAGCTTCTGGTTCCCCGGCAGCGTCTGCATCCCATGCTCTATGTACGCGCGGGCGATTGAAGCTGTTCCCTCGGGTCTGAGAACAAGTCGGTTGGCTAGTGGGAGTGCATCGAACGCTTTCTCATCAGCCAGACTCAGAAGAAAATCTCTGGTGGCCGCATCTCCCTCGCTGGGTTTTGAGCCCGTCACCTTGATTTGATAGCGCAGCCTTCTAATCGCTCGGTTTGCGTCGCGCGAATCAACCCACGCGAAGAGTTCCTTCGCAACTATGTCCGTCTCCGAACCAACTGAGCGTTCAAACAATCGCACAGGCTCGATGACCGGTGTTCGGATTTCACGAAAATTGTAGGATTCCAGAACGCTGCGAGCAGTACGTTCGAACCAGTTCCATAGGCCCGAATCGTGCGGGGTGATATCCCGAGTTCCGTTGATGGCGCGGAAACCTCCCCATTCTTCCTTAGTGAGTTGGTCGTCTGTCACTTCGAATTCTCCGATTTGTGCAATCTCGCGTATTCGACATCGCGGGCGGCACGCTCGAACCAGTTCCACAACACGGAGTCCGGGGGCAAAATGTCGCGGGTGCCTTTGATAGCCCTAAATTGCTTTGGCGATTGCATTGGTCGTATGCGCCCTTTGGTCAAAGTGGTCGCTGGCGAGCGATCAGCGGCCAAAAGTTAACAGGATAGCTTCCGCCGAATAGCCGCCAACATTTTCTGCAGCTCCGCCACAATTTGAATCGCTTCCGCCACGTCCGACTGCCCGCGGAACCCCAGCTCCACGCTCAGCAGCAACTGCGTCTCCAGCTCCGCCAGCGACCCATTCGCATGCGAAAGAAAGTGTAAAAACTCACCTGTGCCATGGCGCGCCTGTCCCTCCGCGATGTTGGACGACGGAAACGGCCGCTCGCCTCATTTGCGAGATCAACCCGTACTTCTCTTCCGTGGGAAAACGAGCCGTTAAACGATAGATTGCCGCTGTCAGTTCCATGCCTTTCTTCCAGATCAGCAGTTCCTTATAGTGCCGCGGCTTTTCGATTTCCCCCAACACGTTTTCATCTCCAGCGAATCATCACTCGCCACTCGCCACTAGCCACTGATTTTACTATCCACTAGCCACTAATTTCACTCGCCACTGATTTCGCATGCAACGCAGCATACTCGACGTAGCGCTCGGCATTGCGGTCAATGGCGTCAAGATCGGCGGCCGTCGTCGAGCGGCGGATTTTCCCTGGCTGGCCCATGACGACGCTGCCGGGGGGAACCTCCATGCGCTCGGGAATCAGCGCGCCGGCTGCGATGATGCTCCCCGTGCCGATTTTCGCGCCGTTCAGAATGATGCTGCCCATGCCGATCAGGCAGCGCGACTCAATCGTGCAGCCGTGAAGAATCGCGTTGTGGCCCACCGTGATGTTGTCGCCAAGGGTGAGTGGATACTCGTCATGCTGTACGTGGAGCACCGAACCGTCCTGAATGCTGCACCGCGCGCCGATGCGGATGGAGTGTACGTCGCCGCGAATGACGGTGCAGGGCCAGACGCTCGTCTGCTCGTCGATGACCACGTCGCCGATCACCACCGCCTGCGGGTCCACATACGCGCTCGGAGCGATCCGCGGCACATGCCCGCGATAATTGCGAATCAAGATTGTTCTCCTTGGAAAGCCAGGGCGGCACAGGAAGTTTGCCGCCGCACCGCATAGCCAGCGAAAATAACATACGGCCAGAGGACTGACAAGCAGAGGCCTCTCTGAGAGGCCATAGGCCTACTCACATCGTATCCACTCTGGCACGGTTAAGGTGCAAGAATCCGAAGAGGTGGAGTGAGTTGTCGGCTCCATCAACCTCAGCAGAACTCCAACTGCCCGAGAGCCCCAGTTCATCGAGTTGCGTAAAAATCTACCTACCTTCGGCGCTCGCCGCCTCATTCGCGAATTCGGTTTGCCCATTAGCCACGGCGCCTCTGAAATGGATCTGGCGCCAGCAGAGCCTGATGAGAAAAAAGGAATATCAACATAGGCAGAACTTGATCTGAATGAAAATGATGTGAACAAAACTCCCAAGGTGGATGAGTCGCGTCACGAACTGAAATGACACGAGTCACCGCATGATGCCTGAAGGTTACTTGCCGGTATAGCTCACGCGCCAGATGGAATTGGAGCCATCATCGGTCACTAACAACGAGCCATCTTGCCCCACAGTAACCCCGACGGGTCTTCCCCAGACCTCACCATTGCTGAGCACAAACCCAGTAAGGAAGTCTTCGTATTCACCCGTCGCTTTGCCGGTTTGGTGCAAAGGAACGCGAACCAACTCGTAGCCTACCCGTATATCCTTGTTCCAGGAACCGTGTTCGGCTGCAAAGATGTCGCCATCGTACTGCGGCGGGAATTGCTTTCCATTATAGAAGGTAAGTTGGAGTGAAGCATTGTGCGGCTGCAGAAGTACGTCTGGCGTGATAACCTTTGCCTGCAATTCGGGGTGTGTGCCCTTGTGGCGCGGGTCCTGATGACCACCCATGTACCACCACGGCCATCCGTAAAAACCTCCCTGTTGCACGTGCGTGATGTAATCGGGCACGAGGTTGTCACCCAGCGCATCGCGTTCATTCACTGAGGCCCATAGCTCGCCCGTCTTAGGATCAATAGCGATCCCGCCCCCGGCGTTGCGAATCCCGTAAGCGTAGATCCTCATGTCCGAGTGGTTCGGATTGAATTCCAGAATATCGGCGCGATCTTTCTCGTCCGGGTGCGTGTCCGGGTCGTCGATGTTCGAGCCCGAGCCGACCGACACAAACATGCTCTTGCCATCCCGTGTGAATGCGATGCTGCGCGTCCAATGACCCGGACCGTGCGGCAGATCCACGACATGTTGCACTCCGCCTCGTGCTTTCAGATCCCCGTTCTGATAAGGAAACCTCATGACTGCGTCGGTATCCCCGATATACACCCACTTGGGATTGGGTCCCGGAGGATAAAATGCAATCCCGTAAGGTCTATTGAGGCCGGTGGCGAAAACCGCAACTTGGCCGGGCTTGGAATCCGCGGTAATTCCGCGGAAAACCCGGATTTGTCCGATTGCGCTTTCAGCCAAAAAGATATCGCCATTGGGCGCCGTGGCAATGTAGCGCGGCTGATTGAGCCCTGTCGCGAACAGATTCACTTTGAATCCAGCGGGCGCTTTCGGCCATGCGTTAGCACGGCGCGCGACCAATTGTGCTCCGTTTCGCGCAGACTCGGTCGCGAACGGCTCGGGAATATCCTGCACTGTGATCTTTCGCGTGTTTCCTGGTTTCTCATAGCGGAAATCGGTGAAAGGTGCTTTCGGCGGGGGAGCGTCGAACAAGCCAGCGTCCGCGTGGTTGGCAGTATCGGCTGGAGGCTGTACCTTCAGCAGCGATCCCGACTTCAGATACGTGACGATTTGCCAGCGCTGCCGCTCGGATAGTTGCGCCCAGCCTGGCATTCCTCCATCCGCATCGCCCTTGGTAATGAACCAAAAGAGTTGGCCGTTCTGCGCGGAGCGCACTGTCTCACTTACCAACGGCGGCACGTTCCCCGATCCCTGACCCCTTATGCCGTGGCACGACGCGCAGTCGGCGGAATATAGCGTGGCGCCCGCCTCGTCTGCCGCGCGTTGGCCTACAAAGGGATTCTTCAGTTGATCTGCCGAGGTGGGCGCATTGTGAAATCGAGAGGTTTGCGCATTCAATGAGGGAAGCACAAAAATAATCACCATCGCCAGGAATGGAAATGAGCCGATCAGTACGCCGGTCTTTACTCTTGAGACTTTCTTGAGGGTGATCACTTACGCTCCTTCATGAACATGAAGGAGATTATATCCGGTCTCGCCAGGAAGCGCACTCACGCTCGAGTGCCCAGCTTACGGAACGCCAGCTACGACAGCCACGGAGAAGTCGCGAATTCCGCACTAATTATAATGAAAGCCGTGAAACAAACTTCCGTTTGGTTTGTTCCCTTGAGCAAAGCAGCCGTCCTCCATTTAACGCCCGAGGCTCATCGGCCAGGGCCTTGGGATTGCCACCGTCATAAGCACCAGGCCGAGCAGGGCCATGTTTTTCATGAAGTTGATCATCTCCGCCATCTTTGCCTGTTGATCTTGAACAGCCCAGAAATTGTGAATGCCAAACGAAGCGCCCAACAGGAAAATTACCAACAAGACTGTCCCGATCGTAGCATGATAACCGAGGAGAAAGCTTGCTCCACCCAGCAAGAGAATTACGCCGGTACCGCCCACGGCGAGCGTGGGAGCAGGTGTTCCTTTGCTCTTGGCATACCCGGCCATCATGTTGAGCTTCGTGAAATGATGGAAGCCGTTCATAAGGAAAAAGCCGCCAACGATGATCCGCCCGATGAGGAACGCGACAGAGTCGATGTAGGTGTACATGGCCTCTCCGTATTATTGAATGGTTCTGAGAGAGATGATACATCTTCAGTTACACAATGCTATCACTCATTCTCGAACGTGGCTTCCAAGAAACGAATAATGCTAAGGATCAAACAGATTTCCTATTTCGAGCAGTCCTTTCCCATACAAGGATCGCAGAACTACTACAGGTGCCTGCCCGGCGGAGTGATTATTGGCATAGCCGAAGCCCTTGACGCAGCGACATACCTTCCTCTTCTTATTCTCATTTTTGGCCATCATTTCGGAGCTGTCTCTTTGCGGACAGTCTTACGTTTCTACACCGCGAGCACGGGGTTGATTTCTTTGCGCGCGAATATCCACCTCCGTGGAGGGTTCGCCGGTAGAAATTGCAATTAGCCTCATCCGTTTCCTCGGCGCGTCCCAGGTCATTCATCAAAACCTGTCATAAGGGAAATCGGTGTGAATGTCCTGCAGAACCTGCACGTCCTCTACGGAAGCTAAAACCAGAGACAAGCATGCGCGAAAAAAAAGGGAGGAGAAGAAGGGAAATCGGCCCAGCCCTCGCGCCTCGTTTTCTCTCAAGGCACCCGAACTTCCTCTCCTTCTCCTTTTTTTGCGGACAGACTTCCATCCGCGGCACCGATTATCAATAGCTGTGTGATTCAGGGGAATCCGTGTAATCAGGTAGAAGCATCGAAGACTTCCTGTATCGTAGGGCGCATCGCCGTTTCTAAAAGCAGCGTAGTTTTCGATCTGGCTTGGCGGATCTAGGGTCTAGTCTTAGCAGCTTGTTGGAAAGCTTTTTAGGCATTCTGCGCGAAAAAAGAAGAAGGCTTTAATCGCTAACTCTTTGAGCGAATTCAATCCTTCTTCGCAAGTTGAGAAAAATCTTGGCTCTCAGACGCCCGTGCTGGTTATGGTTCAATGATCTGATTTCGGACCGCGTAGCGCACGAGCTCACTTACCGAATGGATTTCCAATTTGCGCATGATATTGGCGCGATGGGTTTCGGCCGTCTTTACGCTGATACTTAAGACGGACGCAACTTCCTTGCTGCTCTTACCCTCGGATAGAAGCTGTACAATTTCCCTCTCGCGGGATGTCAGCCGGTCCCCAATGATCTCCGGCACTTCCGAAGAGGAGCCTCCCTTGTGGCTAAAATTGCTTAGAATTAACTCCGTCGCCCTCGGAGTGAAAAACGGCTTATGGTTTGCCAACGCTTCCACCGCAACGATCAAATCTCGATCGGAGTCGGATTTTACGATATATCCTCGCACTCCTGCGTCCAGAATATCTCGTATGAGCTGGTCGGAGTAATGCACCGAGAGCACGAGGACTTCCGTACCCGGCGACGCTTTTAAGATCCTCCGTGCAGCCTCCACACCGTTCAATTCCGGCATGGTGATGTCGAGAATCACGACGTCTGGTTTTAACTCTTCGGCTTTCGTAACCGCCTCTCTCCCGGTGTGAGCCTCGGCGCAAATGGACCAACCTGGGTGGGATTCGAGAATCGCCTTGAGACCACGCCGCATTAGGTCATGATCGTCTGCGATCAATATCCGTAGTGCTTTCATGCCGCTCCTCCCGCGATTCGAGTTTTAAGATCGACCGGTACGAGGCCGGGCATCAGGCCCTCACCCGATCATTCTTGATCTGCGATCGGGCCCTAGGGCAGCAACTGGAATTAAGTCACTAAGATCGGCGATTTTAGTTCTCTCGCCTGCCGAACGATTATACAAGACAAATAGCGATCTCGATTCACCACCTTTCAAGCCTGCCCCGGGTGATCGGCGCGTGTCAACGAGTTTGAGACCAGTGTTCATGGGATTTAGTGAGTTTTTTCATCTGTCTTGAGCGGTTTGTTGATCCAGACCTCTGTTGGGACCGTTGCTGGTTTGGGGGCCTGGCGGACGAAGCGTTCGGGATGGA
>DATLST010000286.1:0-7289 GCA_035534055.1 Candidatus Acidiferrales bacterium
AAAACCGTCAACGGGTGCGCGGCGAGTATGGCAAGAGATTGCTGAAGCGGCGAGGCGAGTTGGTCGAACGAAGCTTCGCTCATTGCTACGAGACCGGCGGAATGCGACGCTGCACCTTGCGCGGACGGAAGAACATACTCATGAAAATCACGTTGGGCGAGCCTCGCCGTCTGCCGCCGGCGGATTTGTGAGACTGCGCGCTGGTGCTCGCGGATGGTAAGGCAGAAGCGACGGCAGGCGCGGCAAACGCAGCGGACAGGTACTTCACAAAATTTCTTCGATCAAATCCCACAGTAGAGTGCTCCTTCTCTGGATGAAACTGTGATGAAAATTAGAAAGCGTAGCTTCCATGGTTACGCTCACCGGCATCAATGAGAAACAGGGCTACTGCTTATAACCACGGTGCTCTGCAACGGCAGATCTCGCGAAGAAGTACCAACCAGAATTTTGTATGTTCCATCCGGAAACTTCCACGCGTGTGCGGTCGAATCATAGATCGAAAATGACCGTTTATTCAGCGCCAGTGTGACGTGCTTGCTTTCGCCCGGCTGTAAAAATACTTTTGAGAAAGCACGTAGTTGGCGGGGAGGTTCGCCATTCTTCTCGGGCTGTGCCACGTAGACCTCGACGACCTCGGCTCCGGGCCGCTTGCCTACGTTGGTGACTTCCAACTCGGCATTAATGTTGTTGGATGGATTGGTCGCCCAATCAATCTTCTTCGGCGTTACTGAAAATTGACTTAGTTTGAAAGTGGTGTAAGACAAGCCGTAACCGAATGGAAATAAAGGCCGTACATTGTTCGCGTCATACCAGCGGTACCCGACATCCAATTTTTCGCTGTAAGTAGAGTTTCCGTCAATGCCAGGCCATTGCTGGCGGGTTGCGGTAGGGATCTCCGTCGCGGTGCGCGGGAAGGTCAACGGGAGTTTCCCGGACGGATCGACATCTCCATATAAAATAGCCGCAATTGCATTCCCGTCTTCTTGCCCCGGATACCAAGCCTCTATAAGTCCACGGATCTTGCCGATCCATGGCATAAGAACAGGGCCTCCCGTATTGAGAACGACAATTGTGTTTGGATTGGCACTGGCCACTGCCGAGATCAGTTGATCCTGATTGCCCGGCAATTCGAGATTCGGCCGGTCTCGGCCTTCACCCTCGTCTGTATTGACAAACACGATTGCCACGCGCACGGTGCGCGCTACCGCGATGGCGTGGGCAAGATCGCTGCCGTCCGCGTAGGAAACCCGCGTGTCATCTGCTACGCGTTTACGAATGCCTTGAAGCGGAGTCACGATATAAGACGCGACTACCGTAGAGCTTCCGCCACCTTGCGCTTTGGGTTTCAAGTCGCCCGCGGCCCCAATTACAGCAATCGACGACGCGTTGGAAAGCGGCAACAGCCCATGCTCATTTTTCAGCAATGCCGACCCTTGCTCCGCAGCCTCACGGGAGAAAGCGGCATGTTCCGCGGTGCGCACGTCTGTTGTCCAGCTTCCAGATTGGTCTTTGTCGAACAGCCCAAAACGAAACATCGTGACCAGAATGCGGCGCACGTGCTCGTTCAGCGTAGCCATGCTGACCTGACCATTCTCAACCGCCGCCTTCAAAGCTTGACTATAGTATGTGCCGCCGCCCATTTCCTGATCGAGCCCATTCTTGGCAGAGGCAACGGTGGAGTGGGTTGCACCCCAGTCGCTCATGACCCAGCCTGAGAATCCTAGTCGTCCTTTTAGAAAATCTTTCAGCAGATATTGATTTTCGCAGGAGTAGACACCGTTCGTTTTGATGTACGCACACATCACGGTGCCGACATGGCCTTGTTCGACCGCTGCCTCGAATGGAGGCAGGTAGATTTCATGCAGTGTTCGTGGATCGACTATTGAGTTTTCTTTGAACCGGTTATTTTCTTGGTTCATGGTCAGGTACATGTTGGCGTCGGCAATCGGACCCTGACTCTGAATGCCATGAATCTCCGCGACGGCCATTTGAGCGTTGAAGTATGGGTCCTCGCCAAAGGTCTCGAAAGTCCGCCCCCATTCCGGCACACGAACAACATCAATGGTGGGGCCCAATGCAACATTGGTGCCCTTGCCCCATTCCTCATTGCCGAGCACCTGACCATATCTGTGCATCAGGGCTGTGTCCCAACTTGCTGCAGCAGCAATGGGCGCTGGCAGCAACGTTACATCGGTGGCGTGATTGCCCACCCCGGCGCGGCCGTCGGCCAACTTGAGCGCCGGAATCGAAAGCCGCGGATTTGGCGGGACATATCCGGCATACTCGTTGTTTGGACGAGGATCCATTCCATGGACCATTGTGATCTTTTCATCGAGCGTCATCGCCTGGAGCAGCAAATTTGCCCGCTGCTCGGCGGGGAGAGACTTGTCCATCCATGGCTGGGTTGGCCTGAGACTTTTAGAAGCAGCAAAAAGCGGAAAAGTTGCGGGAAGCGTGACCGCCAAAACCGCAATCCACCCAAGATATCGCACGCGCATTGAGAATCCGAATCGATGGGAAAGTCTGGTGCAGCTCACATTGGGCATTCCCGAGCAAATTAAGAAGAAAAGATCATTATGTCAAGCATAATGTAGATGTATCAATCATGATTTACACCTGCATCGTCATCATGGGTTTTGAAAATTCTGAACGGTTGCGACAGCGCAGCACAAATTCCAGTGCGACAGAATGGGTGGTTGAGCGTGCTGTGCGCACCACAGATTTATGCCAACAACGGACAAAACTACGATGAAACGTGACACACCTGATGTGCAGCCGGACGTTCCCTCTTCAGCTTCCGCGGAAACAAACATGCTCTATGGCCGCCGCTCCATTCTTGTCTCCCTGGGCATAGCTACGGCTGCGTTGTATCTGCCGTCGTGGGCTGCCGGCAGTTCGAAAAATGAATCAGATCCGGCGCCGCAAACAGAAATGGAGCGAGCGGTCCGCTCTGCATTTGTGCCCAGAAACCCTGAGATGCTTCGGTTTGCCGAGAATGTATATCGATTTTCTATCGAAGATCGAATCGTGAGCGCCGAACCACCGTTCCGTCATGCATGGCTTACTCCCGGAGGAGGGTATCGGGGGCAATGGATATGGGACACGACTTTTATTACCGACCTGCTTGCCATTCTGCCCGGGCAGGTGGAATTGATTCGCGGCATTTACGACAATTTCTGGGATTTTCAGGATCGATGGAGCCACGCTAAACCCGAGTACGCCCGTGGCATGATTGCGAACTTCATCGCGCCCGACAGCGGGCCGCCCGGATTTAACGGAAAGAGGTGGCTGACATTTCCTGCGTATTCGCAGGCGCCGCTTCTCGGCTGGGGTGTCGAGCGTGTTTACCGGCGGAATCGCGATCAGGAGCTTGTTCGCACGGCACTTCCTCATCTTGAGGCGTTCCATGATTGGTACTGGCGCGAGCGCGATCTGGATAATGTTGGATTGGTTACTGTGGGATCGTACGATGGAAAGATTCAGGACGCGCGGTTTGAAACCTACGATAACGAAGTCGATTTGGACACACTGCAGCTGACTCCTCATCCAGGACGGGCAAAGGGCCCGGAGAACGGCGCGTGGTATGGAAACATCTATATTCCCGCGAATACGTCTTACCTGCTGCTTTCAGAGATGAGCCTTATCAAGATGGCGAAGGCTATCGGCGACCATGCGCTGGCGGCGCGTCGTCGTCCTTTTGTGCGCAAAGGGATCAATGCCATGCGACGTTATATGTGGGATGAATCGCAAGGCTGTTTTCTAGCAGTCCGACGTCCAGATCTTCGCAAACTTTCGACGGCCACAGTTGGTGGTATGGTGCCACTCTACGCGCGCATTCCCACGAAGGCGCAAGCGACACGCATGGCCGAGATGCTGGCAGGTCCCCATTGGAACACGCCGTTACCGGTTCCGACGGTTGACGCGCGCAGCGATCAATATAGGAGTGGCGGCTTTTGGCGCGGAGATGTGTGGCCTGCCACGTCGTATCAGGTTATCGCCGGACTGGCAAAGTACGGACACCGGGATTTGGCCGCCAATTTTTCCGGCCGCTTGCTCGATGACGCGCTGAAGGTCGGCATCAGTGAACATTACAACTCGCAGACCGGAGCGCCATTGGGAGTTCGTAATCTAGGCATGTCGTCGGTGCTCCTCACGTTGGCTCTCGAAGGACTCAATCCGCGTCATGCCATCCGTGTCGCCTAGACTCGTGTTGGGAAGGAGCTCGGGCCAGGTCAGACGGATAGGACTTGTAGACAAGAGCAATCCTCCCATGCGTACAGATGAAGGTTATTTCTCTCTTCACGATCAAATAAAACAAGATGTGATTGATTGCATTGAATCCAATCGCTTTATATGAACCTCCTGCCTACATGTTCAATGGGCGTGATATTTAAGGGTGCCATGTCCGCACGTTCTGACCGACAAGCTGCCAGACTAAAAGCAATAATTCAAGCTCTCCAAGAAACCGGTGAGGTGAACGTACTTGGCCTGCGTAGTCGTTTTAATGCTTCCATTGCCACAATTCGTCGCGATCTTCTGCAATTGGAATCGCGCGGGCTGCTGCGTCGCACACACGGCGGCGCAGTTTCAATCGAGCCTCTTTTCTATGAACCCTTCAAAAGGGATTCGACATTCCAAGATCTGATAGAACGTTTTGCGCAGGAAAAGAAGCGCATTGGCCGCGCTGCTGCGTCACTAGTTCCCGCAGCAAGCGGGATTGCCTTGACACCTGGGACAACCACAAACGAGGTTGTTCGCAACCTTCCTCCCGACAATGACATTCGCGTGACTACCAACGCGGTAAATATAGCCATGGAACTGTCGAAACGAAAAGACGTTAACGTTTTTATGGTCGGTGGTCATCTGCGTGGCGACTGGTTTTCGTTGGTCGGATCCAATGCCGTCGAGAATATGCGGAAGACGTTTGTCGATATTGTATTTATTGGGGCGAATGCGATCGATGCAGCTACGGGACTAACCTGCCACAATCCGGAGGAGGCCGAGGTAAACCGCGCAATGATCCTTCAAGCCAAGAGGAAAATCGCTGTTGCGGATCATAGTAAATTGGGAAAGACAGCTGCGTGGCTGATATGTGCAATCGATGAGATTGATTTGTTGATTACAGATAGTGGGGCAACGGATGCGCAGATTGCCCCCTTTCAAGCAAAGGGCATCGAAGTAAAGTGTGTGTAACGCCTACGGAATAAACGTAGGCCATAGGTGTTGCATGCTGGCTGGATTTGAAACCCAGTTGACCATATCGGGACTATCCAGGAACTGTTGATAGAGAGGTACGCCAGATCTACAGACAAGCTCGGGGTAATCGCGTGCGACGCGTTCGACGAGCTTGCTGGGGTTGTAGTGTGGGTTACGTTCCCAGGTGATGCGATCACCATTGCGAAAAACAGGAAACCAGGCGAGTCCGTGATGGCGCCGGATAGCTGCGTACTCAAAAGCGTATTGTCGATCACAGAGCGCGCCAAAGGCCATGCGGTTCTGGGAGTCGGCATTGATGACGCAGTGGGCCCAGCCGGGAGGAACTATGACTTGCTCGCCGACGCGAGCTTTTACAGCGACGCAAATACCGGGGTCATCTTCGGTACGTTGTTGCGCGTAGATAATCGCTGTGCCTTCCCATATTTCGAACCATTCCGGTGTTGACCATCCGCAGTGAGGAGCGATGGAATGGACGTGCCCCTGGCTGCGCACGGGTTCTTCGCCTAGTTGGCCGCTGGCGTATGCGACAGCGCCGAACAGAAGCATACGTTCTTTCAGTATTGGGAAATCTTGTTCTCGACCCACATCCATGGCGATGCCGTAAACGGGGTCCGGGCCTGTGCAGCCTGGGTCTTTCAGGCTGGGACGGATTGCATTCAACCTGCGAAATTCAGGTGCAGGACCGCGGACGCCATCGCCGTATTCGAATTCGAGTTTTTTTGGCTTCAAGGTGATGTTGAAGCCAGGATTGAACTGCATACTACTTCTTCCTTTAGAAATACTTTATGGAGGCACGCTGCTCCCGTTGCGCCGAGGACGAATGTTATCCAAAGCGAGTATAAAAATATTTCACTGTGGCACCGTAAAATGGCTCGAAGGCACCTCTGGCACTCTCGACAATCGCATCGTCACCTTCAATTTAAGGAGGGTGTCCCGGCTGTAGTTGAAAGTTGAGCGGCGGTCCAGCCTGATTCTGAAAGAATCGGGTTGCGAAACCTTGAAGGGAGAACCGCGGTAAAGAAAAGCTACCACAGTATCGGCAAGTAGGGGAAAGTCAACGTGGCCAGCGGTTCCACCTTGCTACATCGGCCTGTGTTGGATACTGTTTTGTGTCGAAGGTTAGGACCTTCGGAATGCCAGCAGAATCCTTGTACCGGAACCTCCAAACAGAGCCTTTTGCGTTGTCTCTCCGCTCGATGCTTTCAACCTTCACCCATGGGTCTTTTAACGTCTCTCTCTATATCTAAGGATAGGTTCTGTTTAGTTCCACAGTATTCCCGGCGGACTTGCACTTGACCGCTTGAGTGTGATAACATCAATACGTAGTGTATGTTCTAGATGGTTCTTCATGGGCCCTATTCGGTCACAGTCTTGACCGCTCTCCCGTCCGTCAGTTCCAGTGGACATGGCAATCAATCACAATCGGGAGAACGTCCAAATAGGAGAACTTCGTGTGACATCTACAGGCTTCTGCTGATTCACTTCGATCTCGACATCGATCAGGATGGAGAGAGTATTCCGCTTACACATCCCAAAGGGATCAATCCCGGACGGGGTAGGGAGAGCGGTGGTGAGTGAAGAAGAAGTCAACAACAATTACGGAATGGCCGGGTGATTGCAATTGGACCATAATTGAAATCATCGAACGAAAGAAAAGCGCCTGGACTGCGGAGAAGTTAGCCGAGCTCCTGGGATGTACGCCAGCACATCTATATCAACTGGCAAAGCAGGGAAGAATGCCATCGTACCGACTCGGGACGATGATTCGATTCGATCCCGTTCTGACGGCCGAATGGTTGCGGTCGAAACAGTTCGGATCGAAAGCAGCATAACAGAAATGGCCGGGAGATCATCCCGGCCATTTCACCATTGATCACCATTGGATCGCGTTGATCTTCGATTGTGACTCTTCTGCCGCGGCCGGACGCAGATATCCGCAACATGAACGTCGGTCCATTCCACATGCATCAATTCTTGCTCTCGTAATCCACACTTCAAGGCCAGTCCAATCGCCAAATGCATAGTGGGCTTCGTCTTCGCAGCCTTCAGGATGTTCGCGATTTGTTCCTTCG
>DATLST010000287.1:0-7228 GCA_035534055.1 Candidatus Acidiferrales bacterium
ACTCTTGACCGCTACGAATCGCATGGTCGGCCGGGAAACCGCTTCAAGGATCGCCTCCGCGTCATTGCGATCGGTCTTGTTGCCCTTACGATACGGTGTCACTAACGACGGACTTATCAGACGTACCTCATGCCCAAGTGCAGCAAATTACCGCGCGCCAGTAAGCGCTTTCCGCCCGGCTTTGCCACTCGTTTCCCAGAAAGATGGTCTCCAGAGTTCCCGGCACCGCGATGAACGAATTGGCGCGATGGTACAGATAGGCGAAAAAGTCGCGGCTTATCCAGTCGAACCAGAAGAAGTTATTGAGCCGCCATGGCGATTTCCCCAGGAAATCCGCCGCCAGCAGTTCGAGCTGAAACGATTTAATCGGCACTGAACAACAAGCCTGCCACGCCTTGACCATACGGATCAGCGCCCGCAGGTTGCGATTGTTGGCCTTATCAACGGCTTCAATATAGCCAACCTCGGCCCAGGGGTCGGTCTCTTTGTAGGAGCCGCCATCATGGGTGTTGCAGATCCAATATCGGCCGTTGGTGAGCAGGAAAGCGGGGACCACTTCCACGCTGAAGGTTCCGAACCCGACCAGTACTACCTGTCCGTCTCCGCTCATGTCGGTATCCGGATATGTTCCGGCGAGAATGCCTTTCACCTCCTGCAGCAGCGCCGACTGCCGATTCCACGCATAACTCTCAAGGCGGCCATGGACCGCGGGAGGAAAAAGGAAGTACATGTCCACGTCGCGCGGCGGCCGGATGGCCGAATCCTTCGCCCACGAACCGATCAAGAAGCTGTTATCCGTGCCCGACGTTGAACGGTAATAGTGCCGGTTCAGGCAACTCGCGACGCCGTTGCGCTTGGTGATGCCGTCTAGGAACTGATCGGGCGTCAACGTCAGATTCTGGTGGAACTCCTCAAATCGTTGCCGTACCGCCACCCACTTTAGCGGCGCCGGATACGGGAAGTTTTGGAGCGGGAGCCCTAGCAGGGTGTTGAGAAATTCCTTTTCGATCGGATCGATGATTGGTTAAGCGTCTGTATAGTTTGAACGAAGGCGGTGGAGTTGAGGAGGCGGAGGAAGATGCGGGGATACGATCGGCCACAAGCCACGATGTTGACGTTGGTGAGTCCGGAGCAGCGGGTACCGGCCAACCATCCGATCCGGCTGATCAAAGCGCTGGCCGAGGTGGCGCTCAAAGAACTCTCGCCGCTGTTCGAGCAGATGTACAGTCAAGTGGGCCGGCCCTCGATTCCGCCGGAGCGGCTGTTGAAAGCCTCGCTCTTGATGGCGCTTTACACGGTGCGCAGTGAGCGGATGTTCTGCGAGCAGTTGGATTACAATCTTTTGTACCGCTGGTTCCTCGACCTGAACTGGGACGAGCCCAGCTTCGATCACTCGAGCTTTAGCCGCAATCGGGGCCGTTTGCTGGAGCACGACGTGGCGGGCGAGTTTTTCCGCACCGTGGTGGCGCAGGCGCGCGAACTGAAGCTGACCAGCGACGAGCACTTTACGGTGGACGGCACGCTGATCGAGGCGTGGGCGTCGCTCAAGAGCTTGCGCCCCAAGGATGAGGAACGCAGCGATCGCACGCCGCCGGATGACCCGGGCAATCCGAGCGTGGACTTCCACGGCGAGCGGCGCCAAAACGCGACCCACCAGTCGACGACTGATCCCGAAGCGCGGCTGGCGAAGAAGGGCGCCGGCAAAGAGGCCAGGCTCTGCTACACGGAAAGTGTACTGATGGAGAATCGCAACGGATTAATGATCGATCTGCGCGTGGGTCAAGCCAGCGGCCGGGCCGAATGCGAACAAGGGTTGGAGATGCTCCAAGCGATTCGCGGGCCGCGCCGAATCACGGTGGCCGGCGACAAGGGCTACGACACGGCGGCGTTCGTGGCGAGCTGCCGCGCGCTCAATGTCACTCCCCACGTGGCCCAGAATGAACGGCGGCGGGGTGGCTCGGCACTCGACCTCCGCACCACCAATTGGCCGGGCTACTCAGTCAGCCAGCGCGTGCGCAAGCGGGTCGAGGAGATCTTCGGCTGGATCAAGACCGTCGGCAACTTCCGCCGCACGCGCTATCGGGGCGTCGAGCGGACCAGTTTCGCCGCCTACATGGTCGGTGCCGCCTACAACCTGCTGAGGATCGCTAAGCTCTGTCCCAACTAATGAATCGAGTCGCCAGCAAGCTGCAACTGCGACCACTAACCTGCTATCTATCCGACCCGCAACCTCAATACTCAGTTCGTCAAGTCATCCGACCAAGCCAACTTCGCGATTTAGCCCTTTCATCAACACCCTGCTAGAAGGCCGAGTCCGGAACCCGGCGGATATGTAGTCAGATTTCCCATCTTTTCACTCAACTTCGCGAATAGTCTTGCCTAGCCATACCGGGAATTAATGGCATCTGTAGATTGCTCCCCTCGTTCTTCTCCCGCTCCAGCAGGCCGTGCACCGCTTGACGCACCATCCACGCCACCGAAACGTCGCGGTCCCGCGCGAGGGCGCAGACCGTCGCGTAATTCGCATCCTCGAAACTCACTGAAATCCGGGCCTGCTTTCGCTTTCCTTAGGTCTTGCTGAATCTCCGATTAAGGCACCCAGTCGATTCGATTCTGCCGTATCCAGAAATGGCTACCGCATTTTTCCTTGGGCATCCATAACGAAGGATGCAGAGAGACCTCTTTCCCATCTGCCGAAAGGCGCCAGGAAGGCTGACGGTTCTCCATCAAATTAACGTCGATACGTTCTCCGCATCTACAAGGACAGGCGAGAATCGCCCACTTCGGCCTGGAGCCAACCACGATGTAAAGCTCGCCCTTCAACTTACGTGGGACGTCAGCCATGCTTTCAACTCGCACGACCCGAGCGATACGTCGCCTGCGGCGCAGGTTTCGCCAGAAAAGTCGAAGCTTACGGAACAGGTTCATTCACTCCGCCACGTTATATCCAATAACGGTCGAGTGTCACCTCGGCACCAAAAAGCACGATTTCCACAGAAGCATTCCGGCCGCGATGGCTTGCTATTTCGCCGAACCATCGTGCTGTCGAATAGATGAAGTACCTCGGAGCTATTCCGATCCGCTCCCATGAAGCCGGTCAAACGGTGCAGAAATTCCCCGATCGCGGATGAAGCCACCGTTGTTGTGAACGGCACGACAGACGGCGCCGGTTCACCAAGTTCCGGTATGTAGCCTTCCCTTTCTTGCTCCTCTGCTCGCTCGGGATTTATCGCACGGAGCGATTCGAAGCCGACCCCTTCAGCGGTAATTCTGTTCCGGCAGTACAGGCACGCTGTTTCAGGCATGAGGGTCGTAACGCGTCCGTTAATTGATCGGATCAGACCGTCTTTGGAATCGATCTTCACGCCCATATCGAACACAGGAATCGCGTAATAGATGGCTAACCGTGTCAGAAGCGAACGGCCCCATTCATCATCAGTGCAGCCGAAAACTGCATCGCACGTCCGGAGCTCTTCGAGCACCGACCGAAACGTTATCGGACGCGCCAGCAGGCGGACTCTCGTGCCGAGGCCTACATCGGCGACTAAGCGTTGAATGATCTTCACTTTGGGCAAGCCTTCGTCGATGACCCGAGATCCGTAGAGCCGGTTCACGTTAGAAGGGTCAAAATTCTCACCGTCTGAAATGAGCAGGTAGCCGATACCGAGTCTGGTCAACTGCTCGATCACGGCCGAGCCGGTTCCACCGGCTCCCACCACTCCGATTCGCAGCCGCCGTAATAGCGGCTGAAGCTCACGACCAAATGCCCGGATCTGGCGGTCGAAAAACTCTGGGTTTGACTGGTCATCGGAGTTTAAAAACCAGAAATGAAGTCGCTTCCCGACGATCCGAATGAGTTCTATTGGATGGACTGTCCCGTCCGACAGCCACACACGGGCACCGCTGATTTTGCCGCCGGTGAAAACCAGGCTCGCGTGAATCGTAGTTTCACTGTGAATACGCGCATAAGCCGTACGAAACAGCGGCGCCTCTTCGCGATCATCTTGAGCGGAATGGTTCGGTTGCCCGTCAGGCTGTGTATGTACAAAAACGAACGAGCATTTCTGCGCATCGGCCCGCTTCATGGCAGTGCGGAAAGAAATTGAAGCGATCTTCATGTGGACGGCGGACGCCTCTAGGATGTGCTCCCGCTCGACGGGAATGACTTCCCGCACCAGCAAACGTACTTCAGACTCGGACCGGCTTATTCGACAAATAAGGTAGGCAGCGTTTTCGACACCCGGTGACGAGTTCAACGCCTCCCGGAGTTGCTCAAAATCTGCTTCCAAAAAGGTAAGGGTGTACCTCGTCATACGCCTCGAGCCAGTTCCCGACGGATCGTCGTAACAAACGTTCTTAGATTATCGACGCCCTGGCGCCACGCATTTTGAAAGTGCCTGGACCATCGTTGCCAACTTACGCCGTTGTAGCTCGTATGGCTGTCAGCACGGGCAGGCACATTCCCGTTCGCGAGCTTAACGACAGGCTCAGTCCAAAACATGTCGAGATTTGCGTTAGGATACCCCGCAGGCAAAATGATCAACAGATTGGCCTTGCGGGGTCTATATGCTTCGGGAAAATCGAATTCATGAATTACGACGTGGGTATCGCCTCCAACCCGCGACGCGCTGAATTTCAGATTTTTTCCCGCGAGAAATTCCCGATCAGCTTCGGGGATCAAGTCCTCAATTGCTTCTCCGCTCATGCCGCACCCGGGTTGAGAGTAACCTGAGCACTGTAAAAGTGCTCATCTTCCTTCACATGAACTACTGCTCCGTCGTTCGCAATTGGCTCATCTTCGTGGTCACCTCGAACCTCTCTGAACAACTCGTAGCCCGCCTGGATTTTCCCAAGCGTGTAGAGAGCGGAACCCGTCGTCGGGTCCGGCGATTCGTAAGGCTTGCGATCGATATGGATTCTGACCTTGTGTTCTTTCTTTTCCTCGCTCATCGTATGTTCCTCCTGTAGCCGTCCGTAAAGTTCGCAAGCCCGTTTAAAAAATCAATTCACTTATATTATGGCCGCGAAGAAGCGTGTGTGTCAAGCACGTAGTTGAAGTGCTTATTACACACGGTCTGTGCTTGAAGTTGACAGCCCCCTTGTAGATCATTATGCTCACCGTCTGGATGGAATTGGAGCCAATCTACAAGACCGTAGGCGGTATCATCAGGCAGCGGCGGCGCCGCTTGGAACTGCCGCAGACAAAGCTTGCCGGCATGCTCGGAATCTCCAGGGCGACCCTAGCCAATATCGAAACCGGACGACAAAGAATTCTCGTTCACCACCTCTACGCCTTTGCCGAAGCTTTCGACATGAAACCTGGAGAGTTGCTGCCTCAGGCCAAGAGCGGCTCGTCAAGCGACTTGGTCCAGGTTCCGCTACCGAGCGACTTGAAACCCCAACAGAAGGAACAGATTGCTCTGCTGATCGGCCGCATGAACCAAGCAACCAAGTTGAAGGAAAAGAGCGATGTCAAAACCGTCAAGACAATCCGTTGAAGCCCGCGCTAGCAAACTCCTCTCTAGTCTGAGCGTTCACGAAATCCCAGTGCCCGTGGAAAAGATAGCCAAGTCTCTCGGAGCCCGCGTACGATTTGCCCCCTTCGACGAGGAGTTATCCGGATTCGTCTTCATCAAGGACGGTACCCCGATCATCGGTGTCAATTCGCTTCATCATCCCAATCGCCAGAGATTTACAATCGCTCATGAAATCGCACATCTACAACTCCACCCTGAGCACATTACGACCGAAGTCCACGTCGACAAGCGGTTCGCTGAACCTGTCTTGAAGCGCGATAGTTCCTCCGCGACCGGCGAGGCGCGCATCGAGGTAGAGGCGAATCAATTCGCAGCCGCTCTGTTGATGCCCGCGGACTTACTCAACGAAATTCTCCAGGAATCGCCCATCGACATTGAGGATGAAACTTCCATCGAGGAATGGGCCAAGAAGTTTGTTGTTAGCAAGGCGGCTCTACAATACAGAATCCGCAATCTGTGACACTCATTGCACCACGACGAAGGCGGCATCAGTTACGTTGTCACGTCAGAGGGGCGCACCCTTGAACGCCGTTGAAATAGAAGAAGCCATTTCGCAATTGGCAGATCAGCCGTTTGAGCCTGAGAACTTTCCGTATGCCTTCCTCGAAGCTTTCGGCAACAAGGAGACGACGATCAAGAGGCTGCGCGCCGGCGCGTCGAACAAATCGGACCTTGACGGAGTTCTTCAGACCAACAACATTCACATCGCCACATGCGACACGGGACAGATCACGAAGACGCTGACGGCGCTGAAGGGGAGCCCCGCTACCGCCAAAGCGAGAGCGAAGTTTATCCTGGCGACCGACGGTGTGGATTTTGAAGCGGAGGACTTGGCGAGCGGCGAAACCGTTGCCTGTGCTTACAAGGATTTTCCTGACCATTTCGGCTTCTTCCTGCCGCTTGCGGGCATCACCACCGTCAGGCAAATCACCGAAAACGCCTTCGACATCAGGGCGACCAGCCGCCTGAACCGGCTCTATGTTGAGCTTCTGAAAGATAACCCCGCATGGGGCGCGGCCGAGCGCCGCCACGACATGAATCACTTCATGGCGCGGCTAATCTTCTGCTTCTTCGCCGAGGACACCGGGATCTTCAACAACGACCTGTTCACCAGCACGGTCGAGCAGATGAGTGCCAGGGACTCGTCGAACACGCACGACGTTATCAGTACGCTTTTCCGCGCAATGAACACCAAGGCCTTGGATCGGGCTGCGGCGAACATTCCCCGATGGGCTGACGCATTTCCTTATGTAAACGGCGGCCTCTTCTCGGGCAGCTTGGACGTGCCGCGTTTCAGCAAGATCGCGCGCTCCTATCTTCTGCACATTGGCAACCTAGATTGGAAAAAGATCAACCCGGATATCTTTGGATCGATGATCCAGGCGGTCGCGGAGGACGAGGAGCGCGGTGCGCTTGGCATGCACTACACGAGCGTGCCCAATATCCTGAAGGTGCTAAACCCGCTTTTTCTCGACGACCTGCGCGCGAAGCTTCAGGAGACTGGCGAAAATCTCCGCATGCTCCTGAACCTGCGCAACCGTATGGCAAGAATTCGCGTGTTCGACCCGGCCTGCGGCTCAGGCAACTTTCTTGTCATCGCCTACAAGGAAATGCGCGCGATCGAGGCCGAACTGAACATGCGACGCGGCGAAGCGGATAGGCGTTCCGAGATTCCCAAAACCAACTTTCGC
>DATLST010000288.1:0-5505 GCA_035534055.1 Candidatus Acidiferrales bacterium
GATGCGTTCCGGCTCGTTCTCCAGAATGTCGAACGCGGCGATGCACGTCGCTGCTATGGATGGAGGGTGGGAGGTGGAGAACAGGAATGGACGCGCACGGTGGTAGAGATAGTCAATCAGATCGCGCGAGCCGCAGACATATCCGCCCAACGCGCCAATGGCTTTCGAGAGCGTGCCCACCTGAACATCGACGCGCCCATCGCAGTGAAAGTGGTCGATGCTGCCGCGCCCGTTGCGGCCCAGCACGCCAGAGGCGTGGGCATCATCGACCATCATGATGGCGCCGTATTTGTCGGCAAGATCGCAGAGCTTGTCGACCGGGCCAATATCGCCATCCATGGAAAACACGCCATCGGTGATCAGCAGTTTGTGGCCTGGTTCGTTTTGAACCTCCTGCAATAACTGTTCGGCGTGGGCCATGTCGCGATGGCGGAAGACCTTCACTTTAGCGCGGGACAGGCGCGCGCCATCGATGATGCTGGCGTGGTTCAATTCGTCCGAAATAATGAAGTCGTCTTTGCCCAGGATGGAAGAGACGGTGCCGGCATTGGCGGTAAAGCCGGACTGGAAAACCACGCAGGCTTCGACATTTTTGAAGCGCGCGATTTTTTCTTCCAGCTCCATGTGGATGCGCATGGTACCGGCGATGGTGCGGACTGCGCCGGAGCCCACGCCATATTTTCGCGTCGCCTCGATGGCGGCGTCCCGCAGTTTGGGATGGGCGGTGAGACCGAGATAGTTATTGGACGCGAGATTGATGACCCGCTTGCCGTCGTAGGTGCAGACGGGCTCCTGCTGATCTTCCAGCACGCGCAAATGGAAATACGTTCCCTTTTGCTTCAGCTCATTGAGCTGGGCGGACAAGTGCGCCAATTGCGGGCGCGGGGCAACAGTGCTGGTCATGTGCAAGCTCCCAAGTTGGAGAGGGTCCAACGTTCCATCCTAATTGTTTCGTGGAGTGGGTGGAAATGGGGGGTGGGCGTCGGTGCGATTTGGATGTTCGAGGAGCTGAGCAGAAGCATCGTCCATGAATGACTCGGCTATCTGGCATCATTCCAGAAGTGTTCCGGGACACTACCGCGTTTGCGGGGACTGATCTCCGGCGGGGATGGGTTCGTGCGATCCCGGGTCTCAAAGGCGAGACCCTGGGCACCCCCATTCATGGCTGGGGAGCGTTCCCGAGACCTCGGCCACCTGCCCAAATTAAGAGATGATTCTCTCGGTGTTATCGAATAGGTCTTGAAGGTGCTGCTCGCTTCTCTTGCCGTTAAGCGCTTGGCGGAGGAAGGTCTTGATGTCCGACTCGCGAAGGATCAGGACAACTCCGTTTGACGACGCAAAAACCCTCTTGACGTGATTGAAAAAATGCTGAGGGAGTGGCTCCTGACTTCTACAGACCATGATCATGAAGCGTCCCGTTTGTTCAGTCATGTAGTAGAGGCATTGGTGGAAGTCGTCGGCTTTGAGGTCAGCGTAGTTCTTGCATTCCCAAATAACCTGGGTGGCGCTGTATTTGTCTCGAATGATGGCCCAGAACCCAGCCGCAGCCCTGTTTGAAGCGATCCAGTCGCGAATGACTGTCCCATCAATCGTTCTCACCTTTGCTTCCACATTGTGAAGAGACCTGAAGAAGCAAAGCCGAATCACGTCTCCGATTACCTCTTCAAACTGTTTGGCAGTTCCTTTCCCAGTCGGGAGCGTGGCCAATTCAGCTGAAAGCTCTTCAAGCTTCGAACGATAGGTGATGGTGGAGAACGATGCTGGGACATCGCTGATAAGGCCAGAGGTTCTTAGCGATACATCATCGCCGAGCGCGGTTATTACGCTGTTCTGTAGCTGAAGACCGTCTGCGTAAGACGGATGCACAACGACTGTAGAATCGTTTGTTAATATCAGGCTTCCGGGATTCTCAGCTTCAGAAGACTTGAACCGAATTTTCCCATTGGCTTCCCTTACGCCCCAGAATCCCACGTTGTAAAGGAGCTGGATAAACAACTCGGGTGATGTGAATTGGTAAACCCAGATTCCGCAGTCCGATTTGACCTCTTCGTCGACAAGCAATTTCTTAATAAAGTCCTCGACGCTTCCGATCGTGTACTCTGTTCCGAGTCCATGAAATCGACTCAGAATCACGTTTAATCGCGGATAATTGTCCGCGTATTCGTCGGCAAGCTCTTTGAGACGGCTCTCGGAGAAAGATTTTTGCGATTCATCTAGATCGGCAATCTCAATCCGGCTCCTCTGGTGGGATTGGGCAATTCCGAGGGCGGTAGAGGTATAAAGAAGAATGTCTCTAGGACGGTACTGGCAGTAATTGAAAACTCGTTCTTGGCTTTGCGAATCTTGACCCTCAAAGAAGGCTCTCCACGTGGACCCATCAAGGGCAAATTTTGTGATCAGCCCCTCATTTAGGCGTCTTTCAATAAGCTCGCGAAGTAACTCTCGAGTCCAATCGAGTGAAACTAGGGACGTCTCCAAGCGCGAGAATTCGCTGTCCAACTCACGGACTCGATCAAATACATTTTCCCGTAGAAATACCATTGGGCGGACCGCCGGTGTAATCGCCCGAATTTCATTGCACGCGTGCATTAGAGCCATGACCAAAGTGACTGCTTTATTGGATTCATCCCACTCGTCATCTAAGCGGTCGATTAGGATGATTTGGCGCATCCGGGCTTGGTTTGCATACTCGTTCGTAATTTCCTCCGCAAGTTTGGCTGGCCGGTTCCTGAATTTGAGCCATTCCTTCGGATTATCGGGTTGGAGAAAGCTGAATCCCTCCTCAATGAGATATAGGAGTCGTAAATCGAACTCATAATTCTCGATGACATTTCGCTCTCGCGTTATTTCACTTCCGTCTGCAGCACGGAACGTGAAGAGCCCCTGTTTCTTCCATTCGAGCACTACCTCATCGAGGATGGCGCGCACGAATCCAGAAACCAGAGTGTTGAACGGCTTTTGCTTGATCCGTTCATCCCAACCGAATGAGACGAACGCGTCCGCGGAAGACAGGAGCTTAGGAATGAGCAGAACTGTGTTCTTGGGGTACCTATTCTTGAGATAGTAGGTGATCGCGGTCTTGCCGGTGCCTCGTCTTCCGACGAAGAAAGTCTTGCCTCCATTGAGGTCGTGCGCTGCCCTAATCGCGGGGGTTTCAACGAAGAGCTTCGAGTTCTGGCGAATTAGGTCATGTTCCGCGAAAGACTGCCCAAGCTGGGCGCGAGCAAATGCCTGCTTCGAGATAACAGCTTGCTGACTTCCGGTTTGCCCTTTTGTCATCTTGCTGGTCCTTGGAGTTCAGATTTGGATTGCCAGACCGGCCGTGATTCTCAATGGGCACCTGCTGGCACTTCGCGCACTTTGGATCGCTCCTCGCAAGTGAACGCTTCATGAAACCCTAATAATAGCCTCTCGAAATGCTCGCGACAAAGGCCCGCAAGCTGATCCGATCGTTTCCGGGCTCGTTTCCAGCTCGCACTCGCCGGGTTAGAATTCCGCATCAGTAACGACAAGTCGGCTTGTGTTTATCTATCCCGATCTCGACTAGCGATACTAGGCCAACGCACTAATCGATATCCGGTGTCTCACCGACCGGGGAATCCGTGCTGCCATTGTAGGACTCTACTTGTCCAAATCGCACTCCGCAGTTTCAATTGCCGTCGAAAACATCTCAACAGGAATGGTGGGGCTTCAGTGAAGATCGCGCAGTGTGGGCCAGCGTTTGCGATCAATACTCGCCCCAAAAATCCCCAGAGCGAGGGCGACGGCGCCGGACAGGAAAAGCAGGAGCAGATTGATGACGCCGTGGGTGGTGGTGCGGAGCAGCAGCTGTCCGCATAGGGCCACCGCCAGGAGGATGAAGCCGCCTGAAAGCAGAAACATGGATGCCAGCCTGCGATCAAAAAAAGCCAGGGTGGAGGCGAGGAAGGTGAGAAGGCCGCCGGCAAGGATGATGGCTACCTCCAACCAGGAGCTGCCGACGATGCTGGTCAGCGCCGCGATGGGGCAGTACACGATGTTGGAGATTCCCCACAGGACGCCTAGCGAAAAGATTGCCGCTCCCCAGAAGCGGCGCAGCCGTGCCTGTTGATCCGCATCTTTCATTGGGCCGATTCAAAGTTCGGCGCGCACTGGGGCCCTGCCTAAAACATGCCCCAGGCACGACTGATGTAGTCCGTCATGGTCAGGCTGATGAGCAGAAGGAAGGTGAATATGCCCGCGGCCACCGTCAGTTTGAGAAGCCTCGAACTGTAATGGAGATGCATGAAAAAGAGAACCACCAGCGATGCCTTGAAGCAGGCGATCGCCAACGCGATGACGGCGTTGAACACGCCGAGATCGATGAACGATATGCCGGTGGTGAGAGCGGTGAGCGCCAGCAACGCAAGGAAGATGGCCAGATATACCGGCGGTTTCACTACATGGACTTCCGCATCCTGATGCGTTTCTTGGGTCTTCTCGGTCATGCTCAGTGCTCCATAATTCCCGCGGTTGCGGGCCAGATCAAATGCTGCTGCACACAACGCCGGACGCTAGCGATAGCGGCTGATGAGGTAGAGCAACGGAAACAGGAATATCCAAACGATGTCGACAAAGTGCCAATACAGACCAAAGTTTTCTACGGGTATGACATGGCCTTCGGTATAGGCGCCTTTTGAGGCGCGCGCAACCATGATGAAGAGGAGTCCGATCCCAATGATCATGTGCAGGGCGTGCATTCCGGTCATCGCAAAATACAGGAAAAAATATAACTGCGTTTTTTCCGCCATATCGGGCGCCAGCGGGATGGCCTTGGGATTACTTGGGTGTACAAATTCCTGAATAGAAAAATCCAGGCCGGGAATGTGATGATCGACGTACTTCTGGTGATATTCGACAGCTTTGATTCCAAGAAACGCGCTGCCCAGCACAATCGTCAGCACCAGGAACAGAATCAACTGACCGCGACGCCGTATTTCAGCGCTATACACAGCCATGGCCATCGTAAAGCTGGAACAGATGAGGACGGCGGTGTTGGTGGTGCCCAGGGTGATGTCCAACGTGTTGCTGCCGGCGACGAAGGCGGGATGATACCAGTTGCGGAAGATGAGGTAGGCGCAAAACAGTCCGCCAAAAAACATAACTTCAGTGAGCAGGAAGACCCACATGCCGAAACTGGCGGCCTCGCGCTGCTGGCCGACATCCTCAAAGTGGTGCCGCAGAAAGGCGGGATGTTCGTGCGCATGCGGCAGTACGGAACGATCCAGTTCCTCCGGCGTGGTCGCAATCGATTGGCTATCCAACGGTCTGTACCTCGTGCTGAGTCTTGTTTGCCAGCCATTCGTAGTCGTATGCTTCATGGTCCATGATGGGAATCTCGGCGAAGTTTTCGGTCAAAGGCGGCGACTGAATCTGCCACTCCAGGCCCGTTGCCTGCCACGGATTGTTGCCGGCAATTTTCCCGTAGATCAACGACCAAGGCAGATACAGCATGGGCAGCAAATAGCCGATGCCCAGGATGGACGC
>DATLST010000289.1:0-7375 GCA_035534055.1 Candidatus Acidiferrales bacterium
CCCGGAGTGTCACTGGCTCTCACGGAGGATTTTCGGAGCTTCGAAAGATTCGGTGTTGTGATGCCGCCCGACGACAAAGATGCAGCTCTGCTGCCCCGCAGGATCAATGGATTTTGGGCATTGATCCATCGGCCCATGACACCTCTCGGAGCTCACGTTTGGATCTCTTACTCTCCCGATCTGCGGCATTGGGGAAATCACAAGCTCATGCTGGAAGCGCGCCGTGGCGCCTGGTGGGATGCTAACAAGATTGGCATGTCGCCGCCGCCGATTGAAACTTCACGAGGCTGGCTGATGATCTATCATGGCGTGCGAAGGACGCCTTCGAGCTCCATCTATCGGCTCGGCCTCGCTCTGTTCGATCTTCAACAGCCGGAGAAATGCCTGATCCGCGGGGATTCCTGGATCTTTGCGCCCGAGACGGCATACGAACGCCAGGGAGATGTTCAAGACGTCATATTTCCCTGCGGCTACACTGTGGCCGCGGATGGCGACACTCTCAATCTCTATTACGGAGCTGCCGATTCAAGTATTGCTTTGGCGCACGGCAGCATTCGCGCCCTGCTGAGCTGGCTGGAGGCCAACGGCCACTCGGAGCATAGCGGTGATCGGCGTCACAGGTGACGTCTTACCAGGACGTCCACAAACACATCGTCACGCGCACGCACAATCAGTTTTCGCTCGCGGGGGGATGGTCGGCACCCGATGATCTGAACAGTCTAGCGTCGTGAATGCCGGCCTCGGTTCTCAACGCTTGTTGAGCAGGCACGCGCCGGACCACGGGAAATTTCCCGGCGCGCCTTTAGGCTCAGGCAGCAAGGAGAGTAATTCGGCTGGCGCGCGGTTGAACTCCGCGGCAGTCTTCAAGAATCCCTGAACGTCCGCCGACTCCCACCCGTGCGGCACGAAGAATCGCGACCCCTCGGGCGGCCCGAATTTGAATGCCGCACCCGCTTCACTGAGCTGCTTGCCCGTTGTGCGCTGCATCAATTTGAGTTGCCCGGGCGAAGCAAGATCGATAATCCATCGCTGAAAGTGCGCACCCGCAGCAAGATCTTTTGCGAGTGACGCGACCTCTTCGGCGGTGAAATAGATTAGCAGACCTTCGCTCAGGACAACGATCTTCGACGCGCGGCGATCCAATTCCGCGAAGAGCGCGCAGCGTGCGCGTGCGTCTGACAGATCCAGACGGATTCGTTCGAGAGAACAGTTGGGTTTCTCGTTTGCGAGAGTTTCTTCCTTGTAGGAAACAATTTCCGGCAAGTCCACTTCCACCCATTGCAGCGTTGCGGGGAGCTGCATGCGGTACGGCCGCGCGTCCAGTCCCGCGGCGAGATTCACAATCAAATCCGCCCCGTCTTCGATCTCGCGCGAGAGAAACTTGTCAAAGAGAAACGTGCGCGCCACCCACGCCCACTCGTGCTTGTTGCCATCGGCGAGAGTGCTGGCGATCTCGAACCCCCGCTTGCCAGCCAAGCGCTCGGCATAGGGATCGCGGAACAGCGCGTCAGGCCGTTGCGTTTCCCGCGCTCGAAAATAGGCCACCCAACGAGCGGTGTCGGAAACGTTGCGAACAGGAGGATTTGGGTCACTCATCTTCCGCACCCCGGAACCTCGTGAAAGGGCATTATGACGCAGCCGAGAATCATCTGTCGGAAGAATTCAGTGGAGGCGGGCAGTTTTCGAACTAGCCATGAATTTATACATAATGGGCACATGCTTTCACCGCCGGCGCTGCTCTGGCCCGCCCGTGCGCCGGGACTGCAACATAACTGCTTCTTCTTCAATCGGGTACCGAATAGAGCGCTGCCGGATTGCCCGCAGGCTTTGGCCGACAGATTGCGTATCTTCGCTCTGCTCTCAGCATCGCATCGGCGGAGTGTCTTCTGGACTCATGGTGAAGACTGGAACAAGCGTGAAACCAACCGTTCTGATTGCTACGACGTGTCGCTGGATCTCGGCCGCGCGTCTGGCCATGGCTCTGGCAAATGCCGGATGCACCGTTGAAGCGGTCTGCCCTCCTCGCCATCCGCTCGGCAAGACGAGCGTGATGAAGAAATCGCATACCTACCACGGCCTGACGCCACTGGCCTCGTTCGCGCATGCTATCGCTGCCACAAAACCAGATTTCATCATTCCCGGAGACGATCTCGCAACCCGCCATCTCCATCGCCTATATCATCGAGAACGCGGCCGCGGGAAAGCGGGCGGGTCGATTTGCGCGCTCGTCGAGCGATCGCTCGGCGCGCCGGAAGCCTTTCCCGTCGTGTTTGCGAGAACTGCCTTCATGGAGGTAGCTCGCACGGCAGGCATTCGCGCTCCAGAAACCAGGGTTATCAACAGTGCGAACGACCTTGGACAGTGGATCGCCCGAATGGGTTTTCCGACCGTCCTGAAAGCAAATGGCACTTCTGGTGGTGAGGGCGTCAGGATCGTCAATACGCTCGAAGAGGCCGAACGTGCTTTTGCAGTCCTGCAAACTCCTTCCGTCCTGGCTGTGGCGGGGCAAGCCAAGCGAGCCGTGCTGGAGCAGGACAAAACATTCGTTTGGCCGTCACTGCTTCGCCGCCCATGCGTCGTGAATGCGCAGGCATTCGTAGCAGGCCGCGAAGCAACCAGTGTGCTCGCTTGCTGGAACGGCACGGTTTTGGCCGCGCTCCATTTTGAGGTGCTCAGCGAACTGTATCCGGCCGGCCCAGCCTCTGTGCTCCGCTTGATCGAGCACGCTGAAATCTCATCGGCAGCCGAGAAGATTGTCCGCCGCCTCAATCTTTCGGGTATGCACGGCCTCGACTTCATGATTGAGGAACAAACGGGAAACGCGTACCTCATCGAAATAAATCCCCGGGCAACGCAAGGCGGACATCTGCCGCTTGGGCCCGGACGCGACCTTCCCGCAGCCTTGTATGCGGCTGTCGCCGGAAAAGCGGTCCAGGCAGCTCCGAAGGCCACCGAGAACGATACCATCGCGCTCTTCCCGCATGAGTGCATGAAGAATCCATGGAGTGCATTTCTGCGCTCCGGCTACCACGATGTTCCTTGGGAAGAGCCAGAATTGCTTAGCGTCTGCGCCCACGCGCGCCGGAAGCATCGCGGCTGGTATCCGCAGCAAAAGTGGATTCCAGATTTTCCAGGAGACCGTCCCTCTGTCCGTATCGAAAGTGCGCAAAAGCCGTCCGGCGAATCCGCATTCAGTGGCCCGATTGTGGACTCTTGTGCACGCGGCGTCCACACGGGGATGTAGCATGACGGGCGGCGTGATTGGAAGCTGCTCGAGACGAGGCGGACATTGAAACCGAATCCTTCGATACCTTCTGGATCGCTCGCCTGGCAGGGAAATCAGAATCGACGTTCCTCGTGGAGAGCTGCGACATCTGCGCGGAAATCTCGCATCGAAGTTGGCATCCTGGGCGCGACCGGCACGGTCGGTCAGCAATTCGCCGCGCTGCTCACGAATCATCCTTGGTTCCGCGTGACGTGGCTTGCCGCGAGCGACCGTTCCGCGGGCAAGCGTTACGGAGAATTGCCCTGGCGCCTTGCAACGCTGTGTGCAGCGGAGACGGCGCAGCTTTCCGTGGAAACATTGAAACCCGGCATCGGCCCGAAGCTTGTATTTTCGGCGCTCGACCCTTCCGTCGCGGGCGAAGCCGAGGAAGAGTTCGCTGCGGCAGGGCACTGGGTGATCAGTAACGCGCGAAACCATCGCATGGATCCGCTCGTGCCGTTGCTTGTGCCGGAGATCAACCCGGAGCATTTGGGCCTCATCTCGCACCAGCAGAAATCCCGAGGATGGCGTGGCGCCATTGCGACAAATCCGAATTGCGCGAGCGTATTCCTGGCGATGGCGCTGGCGGCGCTTCGTCAATTTCGCCCTCGGCGCGTTTTAGTGACCACGCTGCAAGCTCTCTCCGGCGCCGGGTATCCCGGGGTGGCATCGCTCGACGCAACTGCCAACGTGATTCCCTTCATCAGCGGAGAAGAAGAGAAGCTTGAAACTGAAACACGAAAAATTCTCGGACGCTTCGTGAACGATTCCGTCGAGCCGCTCGCTGTAGCCATCAGCGCGCAATCAACTCGCGTGCCCGTAGTGCATGGCCATACAGAAACAGTTTCGGTGGAATTCGAAGAGACCGCATCGCGCGACGACATCCTGGCTGCTTTTCGCGAATTCTCCGGCGAGCCGCAAAGATTGGGCCTTCCTAGCGCGCCTGCGCAGCCCATCGTCTATCTCGACGGCTCGGATCGGCCGCAGCCGCGGCTAGACGTGGAAAACTTCGGGGGAATGGCCGTGCAGGTCGGTCGGCTGCGAGAGTGTCCGGTGCTCGGATACAAATTCGTACTGCTCGGCCACAACACGATTCGAGGTGCGGCCGGCGCGGCGCTGCTGAACGCCGAGCTAATATCCGCCCTCCGCATGCTGAACTAATGGGTGTTTTTTCGCACGGAAAACGTAGGGTTATCCATCGTTCCGCTCACCTGGAAGGGGAAGGACAACATGCCGTTTTTTAGCGAGGCTCCGGACATCCTGCCAAATAGGTTGGTGAGGAACCCCTGCTTGGTGACAATCCGCGCGACGCCCTGATAGTCCAAGTTGCCAGCGCTCGTCACGTGAACACTTCCCGAACTTTGCACATCCACTCCGTAGCCGACAATCTCAATCTGACGGCTAGATATCCGTAGATCGGCCAGCTCCAGATCGGCGACGATGGAGGAAAACGAGGAGGGATCCTGGCGGGCGGGACCGAGGTTGTTGAAGTGCGCCAGTTTCATCAGGTGCGCGTTGAGCATAAGACTCGGCAGCTCGCCATTACGCACCGTAAGGCGGCCAGTTCCGTGTATCCCCGCGAGCGGATTATTCGTGTGTGGAATCTCTGCTGCCAGCTTCACGTCGCCGTCCATCTTTCCCGTCATTTTGCCCTGGCCATATGGGAAGGCGGCAAGGAGATGAGCCACGTCAACTCCGTTCATATGGGCATTTGCGATGAAGGTAATGTTGTTTCCTGCGAGATTAAAAGAGAGGTTGCCGACAGCGCGTCCGCCATAAGCATTCAATCGAACACCTGCAAGAAAAACCTGGCCTCTCAGCAGTTCGAGCTCGGATTGTATGCTCGTCGCTTGGATTGCGCCGAACCGCAGGAAATCTGCTTCGAGGTTGCCTTGGGCGGGGACGGAGGATGATGAAGAAGGATTGAGGAACGCGCCGAAGTCCACGTCGTGCAATATCGTTGACACGTTGTGGGCTTCGAAAAAGACTGGCCCCGGGGCGTCCGATGGGTCGATAAGATCCGACACCGACAATTGCCCGCCATTAATTTCCAGTCGGGAAATGACTCCCACAGGGAAGACGGCCGGCGCAGATATTGATTCCTTGGGATTTTCGAAATTCCACAGGCCATCAGGGTCCGAAATCAGGTTGATAACTGGGTGCTCCAGCGTCAGTGACTTGATTACGATTCGCCGGTCGAGCAGCGCGCCAGCCTCGATTGCGGCGTAAATCCGCGGTGCCTTAAGAAAATAGCCGGCAGGAAATATCGGCGGGTTTTTCAGCCCGAAGTTATCGAGTCGAATCGAAAGCGTTGGCGACAGAGTGAGGGTGATGCGCCCAATTTCGACTGGCAGGCCGGTCTTTGTTTGCAAATAGGAGATAATCTGGGGCCGGTAGCGATCGACGTTGGCGAGAACGGACAGAAGCAAGATCACCGCGATCATCGCAGCGGCGACAATCACTGTCACGACGATAATGGTCTTTCGGTGGATAGCGCCTCCCTAGATCCGACTGCGCGAATTATACTTTGTCACTCGGCGAGCCTGCCCGTCAACCGACTTCTCGGCTTCGGCTCGGCTCCGCTCGCGCGATTCCGCTTTTCTTACGCTCCAAAGCGCGGTATTTTGCGCGGGCGCTGCTTTGTGCTCCTCGGCGTTTCTTTCATCCAACGGAAACTGACCCGAGTTGCGGCAAAACAGTAATTCCTGATTTCGGAAACAAGGATGTATTCTTCTGCCTTAAGAATTTCTGTTCCGTCGGGGGAATTGAGACGATCCGGGAGAGTAAGCAGGCGCGAATGAAGAGATCACTCACAGACGAAAGCATTCGAGAGTCCATGGAGCGGCTCGGGCGAGCGCATGAGGCATTCGCGCGAACCTATCCTGGGCCGAATGCGCGCCGCCAGCCTGTGCATACGGTTTATGGCGGGGCGCATCTATTCCGCGCGGATTCAGCGCGGCGCCTCGGACAGCTCGCGCTGCGGTCGCTTGAGGATTTTGCCCCGGATTTCGTGACTTTCGCCCGCGCCGTTGGACTTCCGGATTCCCAGTCGTTGCCGAATGCTTCCGATCAGCGGCAATCGCTCGAGAGTTTCATCGTTGCCGAGCCGGAGCGTTTCCGCCGGGAGCAGCCGCACGCATGGCTCGCTCATGAAATTTACCGGCGCGTGCGCGAAAAGCTCACGCGGGAACCGGTGGAGGATTTTCGAATCGACTTCGAGGATGGCTACGGCAACCGTGCGGATGCGGAAGAAGACGGTCATGCGGAATCGATTGCCGGGGAAGTGGCCGCAGGGATGGCTGCGGGGCAACTGCCGCCGTTCATCGGGATTCGGATCAAGCCCTTGAGCGAGGAGCTTCGCGGACGCGGCCTGCGCACCACGGACATTTTCCTGACGGCGCTGCTGATCCAGACGAGTGGAAAACTCCCGCCAAATTTCGTGATCACGCTTCCCAAAGTGATGATTGCGGAAGAAGTCTCCGCATTTGTCGAGGTCCTCGAGAAACTGGAAGCGTCTTTGGGGCTCGCGCGAGGCTCGCTCTTGATCGAACTGATGATTGAGACCACGCAATCGATCCTCACTGAAAGCGGGGAAGTGAACCTGCTGCCGCTGGTTCGAGCGGCGCACGGGCGCTGCGTGGCCGCGCACTTCGGCACCTACGATTACACGGCAAGTTGCAGCATCACGGCGGCGCACCAGCAGATGACCCACCCGGCCTGCGATTTCGCCAAGCATATGTTGCAAGTTGCATTTGCTGGCACGGGCATTTGGCTTTCCGACGGGGCGACCAACGTGATGCCGGTGCCGGTGCACCGGATCGCAGCGGGAGGGCCACCGCTCACCGGCGAGCAAAAAGCCGAGAACCGCGAAGCGGTGCATCGCGCATGGAGGCTGCACTACGGCCACATCCAGCATTCGATCGAGGACGGTTTTTATCAAGGCTGGGATTTGCATCCGGCGCAGTTGCCGACGCGATACGCCGCCGTGTATGCGTTTTTCTTGGATGGTCTGGAGGCGGCTTCGGAACGACTGCGGAACTTCGTGGACAAGGCAGCGCAGGCAACTCTGATGGGCGAAGTGTTTGACGACGCCGCAACGGGCCAGGGTTT
>DATLST010000290.1:0-7722 GCA_035534055.1 Candidatus Acidiferrales bacterium
CTTGGCAATAGCGTGCTAAGGTGTAATGTCCTTGTGGGTCCGGCAGATTTGATGCACATGCCTCCGATTTCAAAAGCATGGATTTTGGCATCTGCGACAGCCAGCGACGCATTGGTGATCCGAAGATGCGCGGACTAAAGCTGAAAAACTGCAAGTAGGCCGCAGTGGAAATGCCGTACGGTCCGGCGCCAATAATTGTAACGCTTGATGCTGCCTTAGAATCCCTTGAGAAGGTATTAAGCCTTAGGGAAACTGGCAGGTTGACGTGCCCCGCTCGTTTCGGAGTCGTCGAAGAAGGATCGAAGTGGCGATCGCTGTGGGGTTTTTCGATTTCCATTTTATAGCCACTCGCGTGTACGCATAATTCCATTTTCTTCCGGTGCGTACGCAGCCTTTTGCTTTATCGACAAAAACGAAAAGAGCACTTGTTTTAAGGCAAAAGCCGAGGGTAGCCACCGATAAGCGCCCAGTAGCTTCAGACGAAATTCCAGCGCCCAATCCGTAGGCTCCACAGCAATCCGCCCCGTAACAAGCTCTTGTGGGTCCTTGAGTGCGAGTGAAGGGAGGATTGTAAACGCTCGCTTGTAGCCGGCAGCGCGACATAACTCAATCAAGCGATTGTTAAAGGCTCCGTAAGGAAAACTGAAGAGTGTGATCTCCGTAGACAGTATGTCGCTCAATTTCTTTCGCGACTCGGATAGCTCATTTCTCGCCTGTTCTTCGGAAACGGAAGGCAGGAACTGATGAGACAGGCCGTGCGAACCGACTCTGATCAAGTCAACAGGTAAACCTTGCAACTGCTCTGCTGAGATAAGCTGCTCACGCAAGATGTAGTCATGGCCGAGAGAATCCCAAGTCGGAGTCGCCCCAAGTAGGTCAGAAACGACAAAGATGGTCGCCGGAATTCTCCTTCGTACAAGTTCGGGAACAGCGTTTTCGACCACGGTTGAAAATCCATCGTCGAATGTCACTATCGCATAGTGCTGACCTGCCGCCAGCGGAGTTTTGTAATCTGCTGGAATGGGTGTCGTCAGGCGCTTCAACGCATCCATTTGAGCCGCAAACAGCAGCCGATGCTCGGGACGTATACTATGGTAATGAAGAACCACGCACGTGGGCGACGGTGTTCTTTTTGCCGACCTGCCGATCGCGTTCCTCACCTCTGTACAGAGATAGAAGACCAAGGCGACTGAGAGCTTTAGCAGCCGATTCAGTTTTGATCTTATGGATTTCATGGCATTGTGTTCCCTCTGTGTGATGGATCTCGTTGGGGAAACGCGAAGGAACAAGGCTGACTAGTCTATTGAGAACGGCCTTCGGCTGTACCAGATTTACGCCAAACTCTCAATCGTTGCTGAGCCAAGTGGCCAATATCGGCCAATCTCTGCCGCTGTTCACTCCGAAGAAACGTCACAAATTCATCCGGAACCGCTCTAGCGTTGCGGCATATATAGCAGCAAAGAAATCCAGCAATCCTTGCGATACTCCCAAGGATTCTTGGTCTTTCAAAACTCGAATCGACGCATTTCAGGAGCTGGAAAAGAGGATCGACGCCAAGCGAATAGTCCATTTTGCCTTGCAGAAATCTGTGCAATATCGGGTTTTCCGCTTCTCCCGTGCGGCGATGGTGGAAGATCGGCACTTCCGGGAAGGCCTTCGCGGTCCATCCGTTCATACGGGCCGAGGTTTGGGCGTGCCAGTCCTCGCCACCGTATTCGAGAACGGCATAGCCTCCAAAAGCCTCATAACATTCACGGCGGACCAACTGTGCAGCGTGTGCAACCGAGTAAACACGATTGGTGCTACGGTTCCGAAATTCACCACGATCTTGCTCTCGCACAAAGCCGGCCGCCAAACCCAACTGCGGATCTCTTAGAAACCGAATCATAAGGTCCTCGAAATACGATGGTTCAACCGTTACATCGGCATCTAGATTTCCGATAAATTCGTATCTGGTGCCCGCTAGTAGTCGCGATCCACTTCGAAGCGCTCTGACCTTTGACCCAAAGCTTCTGCCCGGATGCCGTTCTATTCGACCATAAGCAATGAAATTCCACTGCCTTGCGTACCGCTGAATTATCTTGTCGGTCCCGTCTGAGGAGCCATCGCTGACAATGATCCATTTTTCCGGGAGAACTGTTTGATGAGTTATAGAGTGAAGAGTATTTTCGATTGTGCATTCCTCGTTGTACGCTGCGGTCATGAGCACATATTTGCCCAGCTTCTGTGGAGGTCTTGCAATTGAATTGGAGTCGTACATGGATGCTCTGCTTTGTTCTAAAAGTTTGCTGTTACGCTATTCTTACTAGACACCAGACAGCCAGCTACGCCCCTTGCGCCGGTACTCGGTTACCTTGAGCCCAGCCGGTTGAGTGCTCTGTTCTCGAGCATATCGTACTCTAGCAAGCTCATTTGCGGGGATGACTGCGGTCGATACTAAATGCAGCAGAATTCACGGGGATGTGTATTCGCGTGCGGAGAGGTACGCACGAAGACCCTCTTGCCATGGGCGGAACACATTCAACCCCCGGCGTTTCAGCACGCAGTTTTCCAGCACGGAATAAAAAGGTCGGGGCGCTTTAGTGGGAAATTCATCCGGGCTGGCCACGTCGAGCTTCACGTTGAGCTTCGCCAACTCGAATATTTCGCGCGCAAACTCGTACCAGGAGCAGCTCCCCTCGGCCGTCGCATGATAAAGGCCGTAACAATTGGTCCGACTCAGAACTAGGATCTGGCGCGCTATCTCCTTGGTGGATGTTGGACTCACGAACTCACTGTCGACCACCCGAACCGTGCCCCGTTCTCGCGCAAGTTTTAGCATCAATTCGACGAAATTCAACCCGCCTTTGGCGCGGCAAGGGTGCTTCCCGTAAATGGCTGATGTACGCAACACGAAGTGTTTATCTGTTGTGGCACGGACAAAATACTCGCCGGAAAGCTTAGTGTTTCCGTAAACGTTCAACGGTCGCGGGGCATCTGTCTCCTCGTACGGCTTGCCCTTCGCTCCATCAAATACGTAGTCCGTGCTCACGTGCATAACCGCTGCGCCGATTTCATGCGCTGCTTGGGCCAGATTTCTGGCGCCCATACCATTCACCGCGAATGCCTTTTCGGGTTCGCGCTCGCAGTTCTCAACGTGGTGCATCGCCGCCGCATTTACCACGATGTGCGGTTGCACTCTGGTCATTGAAAATCTCACGGACTCGCAATTTGACAGCTCGATGTCCGCGTGCGTAAGGGAATACACCTCGTCCCCTTTCTGAGCAAACGCCGCGATCACGTCCTGGCCGAGCTGACCGTTAGCTCCAATAACCGCGACCCTCATCCGGCAGATGCTCCTACGATTGAGAGTACTTCTACCCCGCTCTCCAGCTTTTTGAACTGCTGGATATTCGAATACTCCGGGTTATCCCAGTCCTTGAACTTTTCCATGTTGTCGACAAGCAACCCGACGATCGACCGAACATCACCGGTCGGATGAAAGCTCAACACGTTGCTCGCCTTTTCTGTACTGACCTTGTAATTGCGAAAGTCCTGAATGTGCTTGATGTTAAGGCTCACGCGAATCTGGATCCGGTCCTGGACAGCTGTCCTAACCAGGTCCGCAACTTCTCCGACGGTATAGTTTCCAGACGCGACGTTGAAAATACCCGAGATGCTGTAGTTAGCCTCGATCGCTCGGATATAAGCTGTGGCCGCATCTTCTATGCTCAGAATTGGCCTCCAAATCGACGGATTGTTAACGGTAATCACCCGGTCTCTCACTGCACTCCGAAACATCGTGTTGATGATCAGGTCGAAGCGCATCCGCGGGCTGTAACCGGAAATTGTGCCTTTCCGCAAAGCGATGACCGAAAAAGTCTCATCTGCCAGTTGCATGGCTGCCTGCTCACCTTGCAGCTTGGAAATGCCATACGGGTAACTCGAACTCACCGGTCGAGTCTCGTCGAAGAGGTCATTTTCGGTGTAACCGTAGACGGAGCACGAAGAGGCGTAGATATACCTCTTGACCTTAGCCTTCTTGGCCGTGTACGCCAGGTAAGCCGGCGCGGCGGCGTTAAAGATGAAGTTCTTGCTCGGCGAAAATTCAGCCATTGGATCGTTCGAAAGCCCGGCTAGGAAGACCACTTGGTCGTACGTTTCGAGGTCTTCCACCGAAAGCTGAAAAATATCTTTATTCAGAATTCCTACCTGCCGTGGCAAATGGTTCCCAAACCAAAACAGATCAACCACGTCGACCTTGTAGCCGCGATCCAGCAGCTTCGGAATTAACGTGCTACCGACGTAACCTGCACCACCAGCAATTAGAACTTTCATTTCTATCCTCCTCGGAGTACTTCAGTTGCGTGGTTTTTAGTAGCGGAAATGATCCGAATTCGGCGATGCGAGCCACTGTGCCAGCGTCTGCGCCTTCTTATCCTTGTCTGAAAGCTGCGCATCCTCAGCCCGGAATGGCCAACCGATGTCGATCTCGGGATCGTTCCAAAGGATTCCCGATTCGCCGTTGTTGTTGTACAAACCCGTGCATTTGTACTGAATTTCGACGAAGTCCGACAACACACAAAATCCCCGCGCGAATCCTGCGGGAGCCCACACCTGCCGCCTGTTCTCGGCTGACGCTTCGACACCAACCCATTTCCCGAGGCTAGGCGAGCCTTTGCGAATGTCAACAGCCACGAGGAATGCGGTGCCTGCGGTAACCCGCATCAGCTTGCCCATGGGCGGCTCCCATTGGAAGTGCAAACCGCGAATTACTCCTCGGGCGGAACGAGAATGATTATCCTGAACAAACACGCTCGGCAGCCCCAGCTCCCGAAATCTATCCTCGCGGTACGTCTCTGTAAAAAATCCACGACCGTCCTGAAAGATTTCGGGGACGATCACCACAACATCTCTCATGTGCCGCGCTTCGATCTTGAAATTCATAATTCCCCTGGAAGGTATCTCGCTGTGGGACTTGATCGTACGAAGTAACTTACCTCTCGAGCACGCGGTCCTTAATCTTAATCCCTAGCTCTGGTTCTTCGCCGTTTTCGGCCAAACGCACGGGATCGACACGCAGATTCCACTCATACACGAACCTCAATAATTCTGCGCGATTCTTTCTCCTCTCACTTGGCGCGATTAGCTGTATTAAGGCGTATCCTCCCCGCCTCAATAAGAGGCCGGCCAACGCCGCCCGTCGGCAGCTGCGCGCCCCTCTCGCCCCATGGTGTTTGTAAAAATAGAGGTACCGAGTTATCTCGGCGTCGAGCGTGAAACCGAGCGGTCTGAAGCGCTTTTTCGTGGATTCCCCTACGAGGTGCGTGATTCTTGCTTCCGGCGTGTACAGGATCTTGTAACCCGCGTCCCAAATCCGTTTACAGAGATCGGTGTCCTCGAAATAGTAGAAAAACTGGGGATCGAACCCACCCAGGCGCTGTAGCAGTTCGCCACGAACCAAAAGAAAGCATCCAGCCAGCCAGCCAACCGTACGTTCGCTATTGCCGTCCCAACCGATATACTCGCCGGCGTGGAACCACCCCGATATGCGTGCGAGCCATCCTAGCCCGAGCGCTGAAAACCACTCTGAACGCGGCGTATTGAGCGGCCGCATGCATCGTTGAAATGATCCGTCCGCGAACACCACCCGGCACCCTACCGCTCCTGCCTCCGGGTGCTTCTCCGCGAACGCCACCACCTTGTCGAGTGCCCCGTCGTGGATAATCGTGTCCGGATTCAGGATCAGGACGTATTCGCCCCGGCTCGCCTCCATCCCAACGTTGTTTCCCTTCGCGAACCTCAAATTCTTCCCATTCTCGATCACCCGCGCCTGCGGAAACTCCCGCCGGATCATCTCCACAGACCCATCCGTCGACCCATTGTCCGGCACGATCACCTCGAATTCCGTCTCCCGCGTCTCCTTGTAAATCGACGCCAGACAATCCCGGACTACCTTCAGATCGTTCCAGCAAAGTATGACGACTGATAATTTCATGACGGTATTCCTCTGATCACCCCACGCTTTCGTCCGCTCCTCCATCCCTGCCGGCTCCGTCTGTAACCAATTTGGCACTTACGCACCCCTCGGTCGCCAAATCCCGCCCGCTCTCAACTGCTTCTGTTTCGTGTTTCCTTACGTTCCAACAGACCCACGGACAGGAGACGGCCTCGCGCCGAAGGCGCCAAACGCCGAAGTGGCACTCGAACGGAAACCTCGACTCGGCGACGGTTCTTCCGCTGGTATCGCCCTAAGCATTAACAGCGGCTTCGCTTGTCTGTGCTCTCGGCCGCTTCCACATTGCGCGCACGATCATCCGCCGCTCGCTCGTTTCGCACGTCAAATAGAAGGCCGCAACGCCACAAATCGCCGCTTGCAGCGCCACCACTAGGCAAACAGCCCCCAGGCTCGACAGCGGAACGTGCCGCAGCAAAAGGCCCCACAACGCCGTTGCGCAGAGAGCTGGCACCATGACGCCGGCGCCTAGGTCACGAAAGTAGTACCTAGCCGGAGAAATGCCAGCGGACCGGCAGACATACGCCGGTTGCAAAATCACCTTCGCCACGAACATCGGCACCAGCGTCCCCATTGCCACCCCAATCATCCCATACGACCTCGCCCAGTACATGCTAAGAGCGAGATTCGCGATCCCTTCTATAATCGTTTGAATCGCCAGGTACCGATGTTTCGATACCCCGAGCAGATACGATACCGAAGGTTGCTGCGCCAAATCGCAATACAGTGCCATCACTAGAACCAACGACGGCCAATACGCATCCACATAACGCGAGCCCATCCACTGCGCGATGAAGGTTCTTCCATAAAAGATAAACGAGCACGCTACGATCGTCGACAGCGCTGCGGCTATTCTCGTGGAGAGCGAAAGAAGCCTCCGGATGCCATCTTGATTCCCGCTCCCGAGCATCTGGCTGAACCATGGCTGCAGCAATCCTACTACTGCGAGTATCACCGTTAAGAAATAATCTGAAAGCCTGGACGCAATCGCGTAGTGCGCCACGGTCGCGACCCCGACGAACCCGGCCACTACCCATCCATCGAGCGCGAATCTCAATTGATCGCCCACCCGCAAGATCATCGAATACTGGCCGTATTTAAACAGCTCCCTCAGGGCCTTTCGGTCCACAAGCGAAAACGAGATGCGCAGCCCTGGTTGAATCCTCCGCAAAATGAGATAGCAAGCCACATAAGTCAGGGAATCGGTAAGGAGCGAAACTACTGCCAGACCCACAATGCCCCAGCCCATCAGGATTGCCCACACCACCAGCGCCGTTCGCAGCACAAGAACGACCGTCCTGACCGTTGCGATCAGGTCGGTCCGCAGGTGAGCGAATATCCCGCCCAGAAACGCCCGTCCCGGGAAGCCAAACGCGCATCCCAATCCGGTGATCACCAAGACAACCCGAATGACCCGTGCATCGGACGCGGCCGTGATAAAAAATGGACATAGCGCCGCAACCACGATCGTGATCAGCAGCACGGCCAACCCAACCCCTGTCAACCCCGCGAACGCCGCTGAAAGCGTCCCGTTCGCGGACTCGTTGTCGCCCTCCCCTATCGCTTTCGCCACATGGAACGAAACCGCCGGCGTGATTCCCAGTTCCAGAACCCCGTAATAGCCCAGCACGGCCCCAACCAGCGACCAGTACCCATACATCTGGTCGCCCAATCGATGCACCACGAACGGCATCAAGAAAAAGCCCACCAGCACTGACGCCGCGAGG
>DATLST010000291.1:0-8731 GCA_035534055.1 Candidatus Acidiferrales bacterium
CAATTTTTGACCAATTCTGGCCCGAAATGCACCCGCGGAAGCGCTTTCGGCGCATCCCTTCTCATCGGCGAGACCGGAGGCGGACTCTTCGCGGCAGGATCTGGCGGGAGCGGCAGCCTGATTTCCGAAAACGGAGCCGCCTAGTTTTTTTGCAAATGCGGTCTCCGCATTTAGATCTAGCACAATACGAAGCGGCCGGGAAGTGGGTGCTTCGTGTGGTGAGCCGGAGCGCCGATTCGAGATTGTTATTGGAGATTGAGAAATAAATTAAGATATGGGTAACTTGAAAGGTGGTCACTGTTCCTGACGCTTGCCTTTCCACTTGAGTATTCTTGCCTGACTTAGGTACCCTTCACGGTGTTCTTTAAGAACTGGCATAAGTAAACAAAACCTGGATAACTCCCAAGGAATCCCCCTTTGCAGCTAGAGCAAAAGCCCGTTCCCGAGCCAGCGCCGCTCGATCCGTGGTCCGGCCCCGTAGCCCCTAAGATCAAGCCGGAGCCGATCAAGAAGACTTGGCGAAATGACCAAGACCCAAACCGTCGCCGCGCCACGTTCGGAGTTCCCTACCCACTCTGGGAGATCGCCATCGACAAGTCCGAGGACTTGCATACGAAGCTACCGGCCCGTTTCGAAAAGACTAAACGTCGCTCCGTTCAAAGTGTGCGGTTTCGTCTTCGAGTTCCAAATCTCATCTTTTCGGATGCGGACTTCCACGAGTGTAAGTTTCACAGGCCAGACGATGGGGGAGACTCGAATATCTCGGGATCGACTTTCAAGAACTGTAAGTTCGAGCGCTGTATCCTCGGAGGAACTTCTTTTCGCCACGTCACGTTCGTAGGTTGCACCTTCTTTCGATCTGATTTTGGGGCCTCGCAGTTTAGTGAGTGCCAGTTTCTCGACTGCAAATTCACCGAGTGTACGGCCGAGAACACCAGCCTTCTCGCTACGGAAATTGATCCAACTGCTTTCCTTAGCGGAATGCTGCCTCCAGTCTACAATTACGTGGACCCCATCCCAGCAGGTGAAGCGACTGCTGCCCAGATCGAGGAAGATTGGGTGGAGGTGCGGCGGAAACTTGCTGCCCAACTCCTCAGATCGAACACAGAGATTCACAATACCGGCCACGCTGACCGAGGACTTTTTGAGCTAAAGCGGGCCGAGGTCAGGGCACGCTTTGAAGGGCTTCGGACTCGCCCCCTGAAGGAAGGTTGGGCCCGCTTGCCACTTCGAGCGGCTCAGGTTCTTGTGGCATGGGTGGTTCTTCATGCAACAAAGGGCGGTACTTCACTTTCGCGCCTTTTCCTGGGCGGGATTATCTTTGTGCCGGTCTACGCACTGCTGCTATCCACATCCCACGTCAAGTTCATGAACCAGGACTGCTACCTCCACTTCCTTGAACCATCGCTCGTGATACAACAACTCGCGCGCGCAACATCTTTGTTTCTCGCTATCGGCTACACAGCCTTTAGTGGCGGAATTCTCGCGACTGTTCTACTCACGGTTGGGGCTTTGCTGGGCCTCTTGTGGTATGCGCTTGTAGCCGCCGTCGTAATCCACCGTGTTTATCGCTGACAACAAGGTACGAGAGATTCTGGCTTTAATAAGGCCCCCTTTTACAGCACTTTTCTTGTATGGGAGCTATGCAAGAGGAGATGCCGAAGATACGTCTGATGTCGATGTCCTGCAGGTTACAACGGTGCATACCGCGCCTTATGCCGTTGGACGTTTCAACGTAACGTGCTACACATTCGATCAGCTCTTGCGCCTCACTCGTAGAGGTGGCCTCTTCGCGCGCCATATCGTTGAGGAGGCGCTACCTCTCACCGATCCGCTGGACTTGTTGGGGACTCTCAAGTCCGCTTATGTCGCTCCCGAAACCTATCATCGTGTGAGGAGCGAAGTTTTTGGTTGTGCGCCGTTGCTCGATGTCGAAGAATCCCAGTTCGGCGAGAATGTGGAGGGCCTGAGTTCCCTGGTGAGTTATCTGGTGCGAACTTATCTCTACGCTGCCGCTTTCGACCAGGGGGCCCGGTCGTTCGCAATGCAGCACGTCCTTGACCTACTCGGTCAGCAGAAAGCCAGAGTCGTACTATCAAGCGTTCGACAGAACAGTTTCTCGGCCTTTGCTGCGGCACGAAAGTTGTTCGAAGAGCTCACGGGCGTTACGTGCCACCGGATGGAAGGTTCCCTGCAGGCTTTCATAGTCAATGCGAGTGCCCACAACGATCTCGCCATGATCCTAGGGCTACGGCTCTTAGCGCGAGGACGTCCATTCACCTACGATGTACTTCAAGACTTGGAGTTGTAGCCTTGGACGAGAGAGTCGCATTCATTGGAGACATTCATGCGGACGCTGTTCGATTGGCGGGTCTTCTTGCAAAGCTTGCCTGTCGAAACCGTAGACTCATATTTCTTGGCGACTACATAGATCATGGACCGAATTCTCATGAAGTCGTCGAGATTTTGCTGGAAACTGCAAACCGCCAACCAAATTCTGTTTTCCTGTCCGGTAACCATGAGATCGGCCTACTGGCCTTTCTCTCGGGAAAACTTTCTTTCCTCGAATACGCTTGGATGGGTGGCCTACCCACAATTAGAAGCTACTTGGGAAAGGCGAGTCGAGACGTTCGCAGCGAACTTGCGATGGCTATTCCAAGGCCACATTTCGAGTTCTTATCCAACTGCAAACCGTTCTTTGAGACCCTTGATTTCGTGGCTTCCCACGCTGGAGTTAATCCAGCTTATCCGGAAAGCCGTGAACTCGCGGAGGTTGTACTTGGGCGGCATCCGTCGCTTTTCCAAGACGATCTTGTACTTGGCAAACTCGTTGTGTGCGGTCACTACCTACAAAACACCCAGACACCCTTCGTTGGCAGGAGCGTCATCTGCCTGAACACTGGATGCGGAACCATCGGAGGCCATGCGACAGCACTTCTTTATCCGGAGATGACTTTTCTCCAAGCCTAAACTTGCAGCTAGGAACCCAGGTTGTATCTCGCAACTCGAAAGTGGGAGCAAGTCGGGAGCAAAACCAGGCGAATTTTTGTGAAAAGCGGTTTCGTAAGTCGCAGAAAAGCAGGGCAGGCCACGGCTTACAATTGGGCCTGATCCCTCTACGAACCAAAAGGTCGGGAGTTCGAATCTCTCGGGCGCGCGATTTCTAGGTGACAAATGAGGCGGAAGATGACGTAGGGCTTCGGCGGCGGGAAGCGGAGCGGGAAGGCTCACGCGGGTGAGGCGGCGCGAATGGAAGTCGCCAGGAACGCATCCTTCATGTCGGACCTGAAGGTCCGACCCCCTAAAAGGCAAGAACGAAGGCCACGCTTCCGTCAATCTTCCCGCACATTTCCATCTACGGGGCTACTGTGCCGAGACGGGTTGCGCGCAGAATGCGCAGCGGCGCGCGCTAATGGGAATTTCACTCAGGCATTCGGGGCACTTTCGGGTTGTGGGATCGGCCGGCGGCTCCTTCCGCGACCGCGCGATCAGCGCATTGACCGGCACAACCACGAAAAAGTAAACCGCCGCGGCGATAATCACAAAGGAGATCACCGCGTTGATGAACTCCCCATAGAGAAATTTGCTGTCGTTGAGCGTAAAGGTCAGCGCGGAAAAATCCGGAGCCTTGACCACAGCCGCGATCAATGGCGTGAGCAGACCTTTCACTAAGCTGGCGACGACGGAACCGAACGCAACTCCAATAACGATACCCACGGCCATATCCACCACGTTCCCTCGGAGTAAAAACTGCTTAAAGCCTTTCAACATTTGTTCCTCCTTCGAGCCAGACATGAGAAATAGGATCCAGACAGCACTTATTGCTGATTCGGGCCTGTCTATCGTTCCCCTTCGAGTCCAGCGCCACTGCGGGAACCACGTTGCCGAGCCGGCTTTTCACTTTCGTAACCCGTTTCGCAAGCATCAACATAGCAAATCCGGCTTATGATTCTTTAAGAAATAAACTTTTCCATGCGAGGTCTGTTTCCGCACTAGAATAACCAAACCGCGCTGGGCGAAGCAGGACTGCGACCGGCGAAAACACATATCGCTTCTACTGCGGCAACGCTCCCAAAGTCAAGAGAAGTCCGGTGCTACTCCCGAGCGACCGCTGAGGCCGGTATCCCCGGATACCTAAAAGAAGGTCATGTGGCTTATCAATCGTTATCGGCGCGTTACCGGTGCGTTATCGGTGCGTTATCCGTGGGGAGAAGATCGCGCCCGGCACCAGCAGTTCCAGTATGCGCTACGCATTTTAATTGTCCGCTCCTACCTGCTTTTCCGTATAGCTTGTCGCGGCAGGAGGTTGTCTATTAGGGGCCGTGGCATTTCCCGCCGTTACAATTGCCCGCCCGCGGGCTCGTCGTAACCTGGGAGTTGAAATCGCTTCGAAGAGACTGACGGCTTTGGTTTTGACAGGAAAACCGGGTGGAAATGAATCGCGTGAGACAACTTTACGTCAAGGATGAAGTATCCGCGCCGCGCCGAAAGACAACTTATGACAATCGTTTCCAAGATGGCGAAGGCGTCGCATGGAAAACTCACGCAAGGCAGCAGCCAATCCCGAGAGGCGTGTCGATAAGGACCACGGAAATACGCGTCAAGCGCTCCGCAAGTGAGCGGCCAAAAGGAGGAATGGAAATGAACGGAAGCGCTCTTAAATTATCGCGATTGCTTTTACCCCTGGGCTCGCTGGCTCTTTGCGCATCGCTGATGGCCACACCAATCCCACGGGTTCAAGATGTCCAACAGACGGCGCCAGACAACACCAAGAACAATAAAGACCAGACAAGAGCCACCGCGGATCAACAGAAGATGAATCCCGCGGACCGCGCCATCACGCAGAAAATCCGAAAAGCCATCCACGAAGATAAGACTCTTTCGACCTACGGGCACAACATCAAAATCATCACGCGAGACGGCAAAGTGACGCTCCGCGGGCCCGTGCGGTCCGAAGATGAAAAGAGCAATCTGGAAGCCAAGGCCGCCAGCGTGGCCGGGCAGGACAACGTAACCAGTCAACTGAAAGTCGAACCTAGGAAATAACCGGCGAAATAACGGGGCAGAGACCGAACGAGTTTGAGATCCGAGTTTGAAATCAAGGAGACAGACAAATGACAGGTAAAAAAACAGGAGTATTTGGAATCTACTCAACCAGGACCGCCGCCGAAAATGCAGCGGATTTCCTGATTAAAGCAGGCTTTCCTTCATCCGATATTTCCGTGCTATTGCCGGAGAGCCTGGGCGGGCCCAAAGACATGGGAATGGAAAAAGCTACAAAGGCGCCCGAAGGCACGGCAACCGGCGTGACCGCGGGCGGCATAATTGGCGGCAGTCTCGGCCTGCTGGCAGGCGTGGGTTTGCTAGCGATCCCCGGCCTGGGTCCCTTCATTGCGGCGGGGCCCATTATGGCGGGCCTCGCGGGGTTGGGAGTGGGAGGGGCCGTCGGCGGAGTCACCGGGGCGCTGATCGGCATGGGAATCCCCGAGTTTGAAGCGAAGCGATATGAAGGCCGTTTGAAGAAGGGCGGAATTCTCGTCTCCGTGCATTGCGACACCTCAGACGACATTAAGCGCGCCAAGGACGTGATGAAGCTGGCGGGCGGAGAGGATGTTTCGTCCACGGGAGAATCCGCCGTCGAACACGACGACACGGATCGCGATGCGAACACCAGGGCCGCGCGCGGAGGTCTTTGATTCACCTTTCATCAATCATCTCATCCAAAAATCCAAGGAGGAATTGAATGCCTGTGGAAAAATGCGGTGACCTTTTGATCCGGAAAAGTCCATCTTTTCGTGGCATTCTCGGGGAAACAGATCGATCCCGCAAGAAAGCGAGCAATCGAAAATCGTTCTTCGCTTCGCTCGGAAGCAGGATCCAAAAGAGCTTTTCAGCAGGGTTCCATTCATTTCTTCCTTCTTTTCTCGCTAAAAACATCCGGGACCGTAGAAATTTAACTTCTTAGGACGACAGGAGACTTACGATGAAGAGAGATCATTTGCCAGGAACGATTCTAACGTTTGCTTTGGGCGCGGGAATTGGGGCTGCGGCCGCGTTGCTATTCGCTCCCCATACCGGGGAGGAGTTGCGAGGGAATATTGCCGAGGGCGTCAGCAACGGGGTCGATCAAGCCCGCAGAACGGGCAAAGACTTGAGACAACGAGCGCAGAATTTCGTGGGTTTGGCAAAGGACTGCGTACACGATGCGATGGAGACCGGCGATAAAGCATATAGCCAAGCGAAGAATGCGTGAGTGTCTTCGGCAAAGCCAGGAAGCCCGGAGAACAACCACGCAAAGTGGTAACGCTCCAGAGCAAAAGCGCGATGGGAGACGCTACTGAGCGGGAGGCTGCTCGGGGATGGCGTCCCCATCCTTGCGCGGGTCGGAACCGCCAAAATTCACGCCAGTCGTGAAGTTGCGTTCGGTGGCCTGCCCGCCTCCCATGGAGGCGGAAAAGTCGCCCACCACGGTGATTTGATGGCCCCGCGCCTGGAGCGAGGCGCGAACGTCCGCCGGGATACGATTTTCCATCAGCACGTCGCATCCAGCGAAGGTCAGTTTGGTGAAACGCGCCGATTCCAGCGCGGCCTGAATATTCATTCCGAAATCAACGATGTCGGACACAAATTGCGCGTGGGCCTGCGCCTGATTGAAACCGCCCATAATGCCGAAGGCGATGCGCGTATCGCCCTTGGCCATGAAGGCGGGAATGATGGTGTGCAACGGGCGTTTGCGCCCGGCGAGCACGTCGGGAGAGCCCGGTTGGAGGTTGAACAGACCGCCGCGATCCTGCAAAGTGAAGCCGGCGACGGCCAGTCGGGAGCCAAATTCAGCGTAGTTGCTCTGGATAAGCGACACCATGTTGCCGTCCTTATCGACCACGCTGAGGTACGTAGTATCGCCGCCGCGCGGCGGATTGCCGGCCGGCACCGCACAATTGGCCTTGCCCATATCGATTAATTTAGCGCGGTCGCGAGCATAATCCTGAGAGAGAAGGCCCGCGACGGGAATCTTACTGTCGCGAGGATCGCCGATATAGCGCAGCAGATCCGCGTAGGCGAGCTTTTTGGACTCGATCATGACGTGCAGCGCGTCGGCGGAATTGTGGCCATACTGCGCCAGCGGAAAATGCGCCATCAGGTTGAGCATTTCAAGCGCGGCAATTCCCTGCCCGTTGGGCGGCAGCTCATAGACGGTCCAGCCATGATATTCGGTCGAGATCGGCTCGACCCACTCGGCCGAGTAATCCGCCAAATCATCGAGGGTCATCGTGCCGCCCTGGCTGCGCGAAAAATCCACGAGGCGCCGCGCGAGCTCGCCCTTGTAAAAAACGTCGCGGCCACCGGCGGCAACCAGTTCCAGCGAACGCGCGAGTTCCTCGTTCCGGAAAATTTCTCCCACGTGCGGCGTGTGGCCGTCGATCAGATACAGCTCCCTTTGAGATGGACTGCTGTGAAGAAGTTCGCCGGCGTTTGCCCAGTAGGCCGCGTCCCATTCGGGAACGGGAAAACCCTCGTGCGCGTAGCGAATGGCCGGCGCCAGGAGCTGCTCGAGATTCATGGTCCCGAATTTCGCCAGGAGCTTCGACCAGCCATCCACCGCGCCCGGCACCGTGACGGAATCAATGCCACTCTGTGGCATGGCAGTGACGTTCTTATGCGCGAGATATTCGGGCGTGAGCGCCTTCGGGGCCCATCCGCTGGCGTTCAATCCATAAAGCTTGCCCGACTTCGCGTCATAGACGATGGCGAAGAGATCGCCGCCCATGCCGTTCATCATCGGCTCGACCACGCCCATGACGGCGTTGGTCGCCACGGCCGCGTCAATGGCGTTGCCGCCGCGCGCGAGAATCTGCGCGCCAGCTTGAGCCGCCAGCGGGCTTTCCGCCGCCACGATGCCGTAGCGGTCGATGGTCATGGACCGGGCTTCGGTTCGATTCTGCGCGCGCGCACAGACCGCCGTGGCTAGAAGGACCATTCCAAGAACGGCCAGAGACCTCGCTCGATTCATCGGCACTACCCTCCTCCCGCTTATATCGCGGGTGAGTGTATCACGGCGCAAGCAAACTTGAAGTTGCCGCGCTTTTGTATAGGTGCGCTGGACGCCACTTTTTTCGAATGAACTGGCTCGGCCGATGGTGGCCAGCGCTGGCGTGGGCGGCCATGATCTTTCTGTTCTCAACCGGCATGTTTACTTCTGAAAATACAGGCCGCTTCATCATTCCCATTCTTCACTGGCTATTGCCGCATGCGCCTCTCGATAGGCTGCTGCTCAGAATTCACTACTACCTTCGCAAGTGCGGCCACTTCACGGAATATTTCATCTTGAGCTGGCTGCTGTTGCGTGGAATCCGCGCGGGCCGGCCGGAAACACATCTCAAATGGGCATTGCTTGTGATTATTCTGGCTGCGGGCTACGCGAGCCTGGATGGAATTCCACCAGAGTTTTGTTCCTGCCCGCATCGCGGCGGTTTCTGACGTGTTCCTGGACACAACCGGAGGGGCGACTGCACAGGTGATTGCCGCTCTCGTCCTGCTTCGGTCACGCAAGCGCGAAGAGCGGAATAACAATGCCTAGACCGGAGAAGGACTAGTGGCCTGTCGCGGAGAAAGTGTTACTGCAGACGCCACACGCAAAAACCAAGAGCAACTGTACGAATGGCGGGTGCCAGCTATTTGGCCCATTCTTTTCCCAGAATCGCGTACTAACGAATTCACTGCGACAGGCCAC
>DATLST010000292.1:0-3965 GCA_035534055.1 Candidatus Acidiferrales bacterium
CGAGGCTTCCTTGAAGTGGCTCTACTCTTACGCTATTTACGGCCTTCGGTTAGCGTCCAACCAGCCTATTCCCAGGCTTAACCCAATTGAATCAACCCCAGACGCCTCCCAGGATGTCTCGGTAAACTTTGACGCGGACGAAGCACAGTCTACGCAGGACGTCGCAGAAGAAACGCTTTGGTATATGAGCGATTTCTCTGACGAGAAGGGCAACCCCGCCCTGAAAATCTGGAAACGAAATAATACCGGGGGATATAGGATCGATTATAGTCACGGGCTGACGTTCCACCTGAATGCCAGTTTGACCGACATCAGCATACGCTGCGCTGCGCCCATGGAAAAGGATGATGTCGTCGATTTCCTGCTCGGCCCAGTGCTCGGGGTTGTGCTACGTCTCCGCGGAGTCATATGCCTGCATGCGAGTGCAGTTGCCTTCGAAGGCAAAGCGATAGCGTTTATGGGTGTGCCAGGCGCCGGGAAATCCACAACTGCCGCGCTGTTCGCGCGCAGAGGTCATGCCGTCCTTTCGGACGACATCGCTGCTCTGGTTGAGCGTGATCGTTCCTTCTGTGTTCTTCCCGCTTTTCCATATTTAAATCTCTGGCCGGAGATGCTGCAGCTCCTCACCGGAGAGGGTAAGCCCGTCACTGAAACGCCTGCCGTGGATAAGCTCCGCGTGTCCTTGGAGAGCAGCGACTCGAGATTCAAACGCGAAGCACTTCCACTGGCAGCGATTTACATATTGGCGAATCGTTCGGCCAATTCACGCGCGCCCTTTATCGAGATTCTCCCTCCGCAGGCGGCTCTGATGAATCTGGTGGCCAATACGTACGGCAACACAATTCTTGACTCGACGATGCGAGCTCATGAATTTCGCGTTCTGGGCCAAATTGCAGAGTCTCTGCCGATTCGCAGTTTGGTCGCTCGCGAGGGCACCGCGCAATTAGCTCGGCTGTATGACTTAGTTTGCGAAGATCTCGCTCACAACCTCAGATGACATTCTCACCTGTTCGGCATGACCAGCCAGTATGGTGATACGCTCAATTTTGTTCTTGCCTAGCACGTCGGCTTCATAGGAGATTACAAAATCGTGGGGTCGAATTTCGCAGGTTCCGAGAGACGCTGGGTAATCCTTTGCTTGGCTGTGGCAGTTTCCGCAACGATGGTTTATCAAGCCGGCAAGCTGAGCTTGGCTTGGTATTGGGAAAGCTCAGGACAACCAGCGAAGCAAATTCGCGCGGCCGAATTGGTTCCTGGGAATGCCGAAGCGTGGGGGCGATTAGGTGAAGCCGCACAGTTCAACCTCAATGAAACCAACCCCAGCCTCGCAATATCCTATTACCTCCGCGCAGTGCGCATAAATCCTTTGTCGGCGCCACATTGGCTTAGTCTCGCAAATGCGTATGAAGCCACGGGAGATGTCTCGCACGCACAGGAAGCGTACAAAAACGCAAAACGCGATTATCCGATTTCCGCGGATGTGGCATGGAAGTATGGAAATTTTCTTCTTCGTCAGGGCCAAACGTCGCAAGGACTGTCCGAAATCCATGCTGCTCTGCTGAGTGATCCGAGCCTCACAGCATTGGCGATTCGGAGTGTTTGGAATTTTGATCCAGACGTGAACTTAATTCTTGGCAGCGTTCTTCCGGCAAGTGAAGACGCCGATTTTGCAGCGTTGGATTTCTTCCTAGGCATTCATGAAACACAGGATGCGCTCGAAGCCTGGAAACGAATTGTTGCGCTCTCTCGTCAGCAGGCGATCGATATCAAAAGGACATTTCCATTACTGGATGAACTGATTGCTGAGGATCGCGCTGAGGACGCGCAACGCGTATGGCACGAAGCGCTCGAAGTGTCACGCTGGCCCGTTGCGACGCCCATGGATGATTCCATTGTCTGGAATGGGGGATTCGAAATCCCAATAGCGAATGGGGGTCTCGATTGGCGCTTTCAGCAGCTCCCCGGAGCGTACATCAGCACCGATTCTTCCGTTTATCATTCTGGTTCGCAATCTCTGCGTGTAGGTTTCACCGGCGGCGTTAATATGGATTTTGCTCACGTGCAGCAGATTGAACCAGCTCAACCGGATACTACTTATGACTTTCAAGCCTATGTGCGAACTGAGTCTATTTCTACAGACAGCGGTCTTCACTTCGAGCTCTTCGATCCGCGGCACGAGCGCGATGTCTACGTGTTGACTCCGAACATTGTGGGAACGACGCCGTGGACCGCGCTGCACGCGAAAGTCACAACCAGCCCGAACACTCGTTTTCTTGAAATTCGACTCCATCGTTTTCCCAGCCGTTTATTCGATAATAAGATTAGCGGCGCGATCTGGATTGATGACGTTACGCTGGTCCCAGAGGCGGCGCAGTCTAACCACCCTTAAGTTATGAGACTTCTTCGGATAGGAATCTGCCTGCTGATCGCGTTCAGCGTTCTGGCTTTCGGCACAGTCGAAGTCTGGTCGGAATCCATTCTGGAAGCGGGCGCGGCCTTACTTTTTCTATGGTGGGCAGTTGTAATCTGCCGCAATCGTGAAATCGAAACGCATTGGAGCCCCGTTTATTGGCCCCTTTTGGCTTTCCTCGGAATTGCGACGTTGCAGCTGGCGTTCGGAGCGACTGCTTATCCGTTTCTCACTGGTGTTGCACTGTTGAAGATATCCGCTTGTTCGCTGCTGTTTTTCTTAACGGGACAGGCATTTCGCAATCCGCGCGATTTGCGATTCTTGGCATGGTTTCTAATGTGTTTTGCGTTTGGTGTTGCTGTGTTCGGCATTGCGCAGAATTTTACGTCCCACTATGTGCTGTATTGGTATCGTCCGTTGACGAATGGAGGCAATCCGTTTGGCCCATACGTAAATCGCAATGATTTTGCGGGGCTGATGGAGCTTCTCGCGCCCGTCGGTCTCTCGCTAGTCCTGTTCCGTGGCGTACGCACGGAGCAAATGCCATTCGTCGGTATACTGACCGTGGTGCCGATTGCTGCATTGCTGCTGACGGGCTCCCGCGGCGGGATCGTGAGCTTCGTCTTTGAAGTAGGTGTTCTTGGGCTCATCGTCTACGTAGCACGCTCCAAAAAGTCGCAGATGGTGCCTTTTGCAATCGTGTTGCTGGTTGCCCTGCTTGCAATGGGCTGGTTGGGGGCCAATCGCGTCCTGGATCGGTTTAGTAGCTACCGCGCCGACGAACTCACCGCGAATCGCCGCGTAACGATGCTCAAGGGAACGTGGCATGTATTCTTGGCTCACCCACTCATCGGCTGCGGACTTGGCACCCTGGTGGCCGTGTATCCCCGCTATGAACCCTACTATGATGGAAAAATCGTGGATCACGCGCACAACGACTATGTTGAAGCCTTAGCCGAAACTGGCATCGCGGGCGGGATTTGCGGGCTGGCTTTCCTTCTGCTCTGGCTCCGCGAGGCTAGAATGCGCCTCGTTCGGGAGCAAACCTTTTTTTCAGAGGCGATACACGCTGCCGGAGTAACCGCTTGTACCGGCATGGCGGTGCATAGTTTCGTGGACTTCAACCTCCATATCCCGGCTAACGGATTAGTCTTCTTGGTGATGGTTGCCCTGAGTGCCGCACCAGTACTAGAACGCAAGAAAAACGCACTGCATCCTTAGCGATTCGTACACGACTTCCGGCATTGACTTGAGTTAAAGCATAGTTCATAGTTTTCGCCGGGGTCTCTGTCGATTCATGGCTTCTACGGTCCAGAAGGCACTGGACTGCGGAAGGGCGTACCCTATCTGGTTGATCCTTTTCCTTTTGTGCGGGGCTCAGGCCTGCTTCAGCCAAGATAAGGTGCAAACTCCGCAGCAGGCGAACGCTCGAATTCAGCAACTGGCGCAAACGTCGCGCCCTCCGACGGGAGAGATCCCGATCGGCGCGGGAGACCTTATACACATCGACGTTTTCGATGTGCCCGATCTTTCTCGTGATGTTCGAGTGGACCCG
>DATLST010000293.1:0-26911 GCA_035534055.1 Candidatus Acidiferrales bacterium
AGCACACCCTACGAGTCTCCGCCATGGGATGTATTGCAGTCCCGGGTGCTGCCTGCCGCGCACAGCATGGCGATCACGCGGTCACATCGTGGAAAGGTGTGGTTAGTGGGCGAGGAGCAGTCGAATTTCTGGCGAAGATATCGCCATATTAGCGCAAGCCAGGAAGGTCCGCCCCGGCACGCGAGCGGACCTAAACGCGGGTCTAGAGCATTTGGCGAAGGACGTACTGCAGGATGCCGCCATGCTGGTAGTAGGCGACCTCGAAGGGAGTGTCGACGCGAGCGATCGCCGTGAAATTCTTTTCCTTGCCCCGCGCGTCCCGCGCCCGCACCTTCACTTTCTTGCGTGGCTCGAAATTTTGAGCGAGGCCTTCCATGTCAAAGACCTCCAGGCCGGTAAGCTCCAGAGATTTCGGGTTTTCGCCGGGCAGAAATTCAAGCGGGAGCACGCCCATGCCAACAAGGTTGCTGCGGTGGATGCGCTCGAAACTCTCCGCCAAGACGGCGCGGACACCGAGCAGGATGGTTCCCTTGGCCGCCCAGTCGCGCGAGGAGCCGGATCCATATTCTTTTCCCGCGATCACCACCAGCGGAACGCGCTCGTCGCGGTACTTCATGGCGGCGTCGTAAATGGTCATTTTCTCGTTGCTGGGCTGATGAGTGGTCCAGCCGCCTTCGGTACCCGGAGCGAGCTGATTGCGCAGGCGGATGTTGGCAAACGTCCCCCGCATCATGACTTCATGATTGCCGCGGCGCGCACCGTAGGAGTTGAAATCATTGGGCTGGACGCCGTGCGAAATCAGATATTTTCCGGCAGGGCTGTCGGCGGGAATGGAGCCGGCCGGAGAAATATGGTCGGTGGTGATGCTGTCGCCGAGCACGGCGAGCGCGCGCAGACCGCGCAGATCGGAAATCGGGGCGGGCTTGAGCGGCATGCCTTCAAAATAGGGAGGGTTCTTGATGTAAGTGGATTTGTCGTTCCAGGCGTAAAGATCGCCTTCGGGGATCGGCAGGGCGCGCCAGTGCTCGTCGCCAGTGAAGACGTCGGCATATTCCTTGCGGAACATTTCACTGGAAACCGAGCTGCGCATGGTGGATTCGACTTCCCGCGGCGTGGGCCAGATATCCCGGAGATACACGGGCTTGCCGGACTTGTCGTTCCCCAGAGATTCGTTGACGATGTCAAAATCCATGCGTCCCGCGAGCGCGTAAGCCACAACCAGCGGCGGCGAAGCCAGATAGTTCGCGCGGCAGAGCGGGTTGATGCGCCCTTCGAAGTTGCGGTTGCCGCTCAGCACGGAAACGGCGACGAGATTGTTGTCCTTGATAGCCTTGCCGATCGGTTCGGACAGCGGGCCGCTATTGCCAATGCAGGTGGTGCAACCGTAGCCGACCAGGTGGAAGCGCAGGGATTCGAGATACGGCCAAAGTCCGGCCTTCTCGATGTAATCGCTCACCACTTTGGAACCGGGCGCAAAGCTGGTTTTGACCCAGGGCTTGGAGGTGAGGCCGCGCTCCACAGCCTTTTTGGCGAGCAGCCCGGCGCCGAGCATCAACGATGGATTCGAAGTGTTCGTGCAGCTTGTGATCGCGGCGATGACAACGGAACCGTCGGCCAGATCGAACCGATCGCCGTTATTTTGCACGCTCACGCGCTTAGGCGACTCCGTAAGCGATTTTTCAAAGGCGGCCTTGGCCTGGGTTAGCGGGACGCTATCCTGCGGGCGTTTCGGCCCGGCCATGGTGGGGACGACGGTAGCGAGATCGAGTTCGAGCCGGTCGGAAAAGACCGGATCGGGTGTTTGGTCCGTGCGGAAAAGCCCCTGCTCTTTAGTGTAGGCCTCGACAAGCTTCACCTGGTCTTCACTACGGCTGGTGAAGCGAAGATACGCGAGCGTTTCCGAATCGACGGGGAAAAAGCCCATGGTTGCGCCGTATTCCGGAGCCATGTTGGCGATGGTGGCGCGGTCGGGCAGCGTAAGACTGGAAAGGCCCGTGCCGTAAAACTCGACGAATTTTCCAACGACTCCCTTTTTGCGCAACATCTGCGTGACGGTGAGCACAAGATCGGTCGCCGTGGCGCCATCCGGCAGCCGCCCATGGAGCTTGAAACCGACCACTGCCGGGATAAGCATGGAGAGCGGCTGGCCCAACATGGCGGCCTCCGCTTCGATCCCGCCCACGCCCCAGCCGAATACGCCGAGTCCGTTCACCATGGTGGTGTGAGAATCGGTGCCCACGAGCGAGTCGGGAAAGGCGACGCGTTTGTCGCCCTGCGTGGTGTCGAAAACGACTCGCGCCAGATACTCGAGATTCACCTGATGGCAGATGCCCGTATCGGGCGGCACCACCTTGAAATTCTGGAGGCCCTTTTGTCCCCAGCGGAGGAAAGCGTAGCGCTCGATATTGCGCTGCATTTCGAGATCGGCATTGAACGCGAATGCGTTGGCGGCGCCGAATTTGTCGACCTGCACGGAGTGGTCGATCACCAGTTCGGCGGGGAGCAGCGGATTGATCTTCCTGGGATCTCCGCCCAAATGCCGAATGGCGTCGCGCATGGCGGCGAGGTCCACGACGGCCGGGACGCCGGTGAAATCCTGGAGCAGGACGCGCGCGGGCATGAACGAGATTTCTTTTTCAGAAGCGCCCGATGCGCTCGATGGATCCCAGCTCGCCAGCGCGCGGACATCCTCTGCATGCACGAATCGGCCATCCTCGTGCCTCAGCAGGTTTTCGAGCAGAACCTTCAGCGAGAATGGCAGGCGCGCGGCATTGCCCACGCCGGCTTTGGCCAGCGCGTCCAAGCGATGGATTTCAAACGAGTCGCCGCCAACGCGCAATGCGGCTTGGGTCGAGAATGAGTTCTGGGATGCCGGGCTCATGCGTGTATGAGATCTCCTGTGATGGGACGCGAAAACATTTTAGCGCATTCCGATGGAATGCCGGACGTTTTTCGCAAAAAGCGCGGCGGGCCGATTCTCCCCAAAGAGAGGGTTGCATTTTGTTTCGAGTGATGAACACCCAAATGCTGTGTTTGCAATTTGTTAGACGACGATCAAAATCGGTTTTTCAACGAGCCGTCCCACTTACGCGGCTCACACTGGAAAGCCCAGCCGCGCCTCACGCCCGGCGCTATTCCTCCTGGACGACCGCACGTTGCATTTTTAGCAACTGCATGAATTATTTGCCAAGGCTGGACCTTGCCTGGAGATGAGTCGGAGTGTATAGATACCCCGCCGTTGGACGGCTTTATCGATTCCGCGCTGGCGCCGGGTTGAACGGAGCGGCGTTGGCATAAAAGCCCGGCATGGGAAACCGGCATTGCAGCAATAGCCGGGCAATTGCAGCAACTCGTTCCCGGTGGCGACTGTTTATAGCAGGCGGGGCGGAGTGCCATGTCATCAACCTTAATTGGGGATCCCATGAAAAATATGTTGAACCGAGTTTTTCCACTTCTGCTCCTGGCATTCGCGGGCGGTTGCTCCTCCTCTCAACCGATGGTTCCGGTTTCCATATCGCCGACGGCGGCGGCGGTTGCGCCCGGCCGGAGTGTCCGATTCACGGCGTCCGGAGGGAACGCTTCGCAGTTCGTCTGGTCGGTCAACGGGATTCAGGGCGGCAACTCAAATGCAGGTACCGTCGATTCACAGGGAAACTACGCGGCGCCTGCCGGACAGACGAGCCTAATGGCCACGGTGACTGTCTCCACGAGCACCAACCCAACGAGTTCGAGTTCGGCGAGTGTCGCCGTCATCGCCCCCGGACAGGTCACACCGACTGCGAACCCGCAAGTAGCGATGTACACGATTTCTCCGCCAACAGACGCCTCGGTCTCGATTCAGTTCAGCGCCGACACCAATTACGGACTGAAGACGTGGACGCAACCGGCGCCCACGGGTGGCGGCCTTGTAAGCATCTTCGTCGCCGGGATGCGCGCTTCCACTCCGTATCATATGCGGGCGGTCGTTCAACTCTCGAATGGCTTGCAGTTTACCGATAGCGATCATGTATTCACAACTGGGGGATTGCAGCCCACTCAGCTTCCAACCTTGACTGCAACGACGACCACCGGCATGAGTCCACAAAGTGGCGTGGAGATGCTCGATCTTATGTTCGGAAACTCCGTGCCGGTAGTTGTTTCGGATTTGGCTGGAAACGTAATTTGGACTTATAACCCTAGCGGTGGCACCGGCGCTGATCTGATTCAGCCGATTAAGATGCTTCCAAACGGCCATTTCCTGGTCGTGTTCAGTCCGGTCGAAACAAGTCCGCCACCTGCAGGAACCATTACGGTAGTTCGGAAGGTCGATCTTGCTGGCACTACCATCCGCGAAATTTCGCTCGACACGCTGAACACCCGGCTCGCTGCGGCAAACTATAATCTGGTCGCCACCGACATTCACCACGATATTTTGCCTCTGGCCAACGGCCATTGGATCCTGATTGTCAGCACGACGAAGCAATTCACCGATTTACCAGGGCTCCCAGGAACAACAACGGTTATAGGTGACGCGCTCGTGGACCTTGATGCGAACCTCAATCCCGTGTGGGTCTGGTCGACATTTGATCATCTCGACGTCAACCGTCACCCAATGAGTTTTCCCGATTGGACGCACTCCAATGCTGTGCTCTATTCGCCCGACGACGGTGACCTGCTTCTTTCGATGCGTCATCAGAACTGGATCATCAAGATTGACTATAAGGATGGCCTCGGGACCGGAGACATTGTCTGGCACCTCGGTGAAGGCGGCGATTTCACGCTGCAAAACGGCACGGACCCGACAGATTGGTTTTACGCCCAGCATGGCCCTTCCCTCGTTACCCCCAATACCTCTGGTACGTTCTCTCTGGCAGTATTTGATAATGGCAATGACAGGGAATTCCCGGCGGGTGTGAATTGCGGCACTTCGGGTGCCCCTCCCTGCGGTCCCTACAGTACTGTGCCAATTCTCCAGATCGACGAAACCGCAAAGACGGCGGCCCTCACGTTTCACGACCTGCTGACGCCTGGATTCTCCGTGTTCGGCGGCAACGCCGAGGTGTTGGCGAACGGCAACGTCGAGTTTGACATGTGTGCCGTGTCCCCTGCCGCCGTCTACGAAGTCACTCAGGAAACCAACCCGCAGACCGTTTGGCAGATGACGATTGGGTCAAATTATGCGTATCGCGCTTTCCGCATGCCCAGTCTGTACCCAGGTGTCCAGTGGTGATGGCGCCGTTTCTCATTGCGATTGTCTTGCAACAGCCACGTAAATAATGAGAAAGTGAGCTGCGCCGCGTTTCTCATGTTCGCGGAGCCCGCTGCGAAGCCAGTGGAGAAAGCTACGTAACGTGCTACAATCCGAAAAGCGAAGAGTTGAGGGCGGTTAGCTCAGCGGTTAGAGCATCCGGTTTACACCCGGAAGGTCCAGCGTTCAAATCGCTGACCGCCCACCATCGGAGTTTTTCCGGGGGGGACGTAGTTCAGTTGGTTAGAACGCTGCCCTGTCACGGCAGAGGTCGCGAGTTCGAGTCTCGTCGTCCCCGCCATTTTCTTCAGGACTCAAGAGAATGGTTACTGTCCTACAGGCTGTGAATTTGTGACCTTGTTTGTGCCCTATCTTGAAATGACGGTCAGTCGCTTAACGATAGGCGGATGAACGGGCAGAGAAATTCCCCACCATGAGTCTGTCATTGTTGACTCAACGACGGAAAGCCGCGTAACTTGGAAACCCGGAGAGCCTGCTTCGATTTTACGCCTTCGTAAAAGCACGATCTTAGATGGCCTCGCGGAAAAGCCGAGGCGCCAAACACAAGGGAGACCGCAAAATGAACGAGACGCGAGGCGTGACGCGACGCGATATTCTCCGCATGGGATCGCTGGCGGCAGCGGGATTTTTGGCGGGAGGAAGAGCGGCGGCACAGGGCCAGGAGCCAAAAGCGATCGACGTACACGCGCACCTTTGGACCGACGATTATCTGGATCTCATGGAGAAATACGGCAAGAAGGACGTGTGGGTGCAGCGCGGGAAGGGCGCGGGCATGGGCGAGGCGGAGATGCAAAAACGCTTTGCGATGATGGATTCGGCGGGAATCGGCATCCAGGCGCTCTCGATCTGCCCGCAGTCGCCGCAATTCGAGGACAAGGCCCATGCCGTCACCGGAGCACGCAAAGCGAACGACTTGTATCTGGAGGCTGTACACAAATGGCCGAAACGGTTCGTCGCCTACGCCGCCGTGCCGCTGCCTCACGTGGACGAATCGCTGCAGGAAATGGATCGCGTGCTGGGGCAGCCGGGCATGGTGGGAGTCACGATCCCCACGTCCATTTTGGAGAGATCGATTGCCGATCCCGCATTCATGCCCGTCTACGAGGAACTTAACCGGCGCGGCAGCGTGCTGTTCATTCATCCAGGCGGTTACGGGGCATACACCCCGCTGATTTCCGATTACCACATCACATGGATGATCGGCGCTCCCATTGAGGACACGATTGCGATGACGCACCTGATCATTCGCGGCATTCCCCAAAAGTTTCCGAAGCTGAAGATCATCAACACGCACCTGGGCGGGGCGCTTCCCATGCTGATGCAGCGGATGGACAATATTTATACGTGGGAGGATCCGTCACTCACGGAAAAGCCAAGCATTACCGCGCGGCGAATGTGGTACGACACCGTGGGGCACGGGTACGACCCCGCGCTCAAGGCGGCGGTTGATTCGATTGGGGCCGACCGGCTGGTCTTTGGGACCGACTTTCCTTACGAGCCCGGTCCGCTATTCAGGCGTTCGATCGACTATATACACGAAGTCGGAATGAAACAGGATGATGTCGAGCGAATCCTGCACGGAACCCCCGCGCAACTCCTGGGGATTGCATAGGGCCTGTCGCCAATTGAGCCATACGTTAGAAAGTGGCGAAATTGATCCTTTCCGTACAATCCGTAACGTCGGGTGATGGGTCGGCTCTCATCCTTAGCCAGACTTTTATAAAACCACGCCTTCTTTACTCCCTTACCCTTGCAAACCGCTTCGCATGGTTGTTCTCGCCTTACACTTAATTGGTGACACGCCTTAGAGAATAAATAACAAGTGCAGGCCGTAGTTCCCCCAATGGACGATTGCAACTCGAGAGCGATCCGAAATGGCGAAACATGGACCCGTAGTTCTTTGGATGTGGGCGGAGCGTCGATTTTAGTTGATCACCAATTGATCAGCGGCCGGCGCAACGAGCGATCCACTCTTGTCTTGTCCTTCCGCCGGTATTATTTCGAACGCTTGCGGTTTTTCGGGAGTCCAATCGATGACCCATCCGGCGAAATTGCCGGCCAGAAATACAGCCTGCTGCACAATAAAAAACGTTATAAGAACGAAGAAGTAGAGCGCCGAAGTCACCGCCATGAGCGTACCTTTCACGAACCCGAAATATAGTCTCCACATTTCGGCATCCAACTCGCGCCACGACAGCCGGTTCGAGAAACGAATGGTAGGACGAATGTTCATTTCCAGCCTCCGATCATCCACATGAAAACTAAGGGCACATGCAAACTAAAAGCATGTTCAGTGCCAGGATGAGGCTATAAAAAGTATTCAAACTAAAGGTGCTTAGACCTTTGCGAGGCAACGACAGAAAATTTCCCGTCTCATTCAATTCCACATCTCTGGCGCCATGCCAGGGATGCCAAGGGGCTTTTTCGCATCTTATGGCTGCTGCAGGCGGCCATTTCCGTATCTTATTGACCAGAATCGCTGCTTCCCATCGCGCGCGCGTGCATAGCATTTCCAGCAGAGGTATCGCCAAGAGATCCCGATTTGGCTTAACCCGCATGGGACGTAGTCTTCGAGGCATTCATTGCAAAAGGCGAGCCGTTCGATCGTGTCAAGAATTTTCTGTTCGTGGGCTGAAGTGGTCACACGCACACGTTACCCGTGGACTACGCCGCCCCCTATCCTGCATGCGTACCGAATGGATAGCCCGCTGCTAGGCAAAAGTACTAGCCTTCCAGTTATCCTTAGTTTTGGAACTACAGCCGGTCCGCGAGCATTCTTTTTTTCGAGCCGATGGCTCCCTGAACAGTTGACCCACACTCTCAAATTCACGAACGGCATCGCCGGATGGCGGATTCCACTCCGCACCGTGTCTCTTTCAGTTCAACAAAGCGATCCTTGTCGCTATGGAACTTCGTTAGGAGCGCTGAATTTCGGCCTGATGTTCTTCCGCAGCCACATGAGAAGATCGTTTCTACGGCAGGATTTCGTAGCGAGTGATTCTTCCAAACCGACATTATTGTTATTGTTTTTCGCGGGGCTCTGAATGAGCGATTGGCACCGGCAGGACCTTACCTCCGTCCTGAAGCAGCTGGACGTTGAACCATCACGCGGCATCACGAAGGAGGAAGCTTCTCGCCGCCTGAAGCAATACGGTCGCAATGAACTTGTCGAGCATGGAACCAGGGGCGCTTGGCGAATCCTGTGGGAGCAGCTCACCTCTTCGCTAGTGGTCGTCCTCATCGTCGCCGCCGTGATTTCCGCGTTGCTTAGGGATTACAAGGACGCTCTGGCGATTGCTGCCATCGTCATTCTCAATGCCTTGCTAGGCTTCACCCAGGAGTATCGAGCCGAGAAGGCGCTGATTGCTTTGAAGAAATTCGCGGTGCCTTCCGTGAGGGTTCGACGCGACGGCGAAGTAAACGACATTTCAGCCGTCAATCTGGTTCCAGGCGACATCGTGCTTCTCGAAGCTGGAAACTCGGTAGCTGCGGACTGCCGCATTGTCGAGAGCGCGGATTTGCAAATGCTCGAGGCTTCCCTTACCGGCGAATCCGAACCCACTCGAAAAGTTACAAGCCCACTCGATCAAGCGGACCTGCCTCTGGGTGACCGCCGCAATATGGCTTACATGGGCACTTTCGTAACAGCCGGGCGAGGGCAAGCGGTCGTAACCGAGACCGGCATGCGCACCGAACTCGGCCGGATCGCCAGCCTGATTCAAACGGTTCATCGCGAGCCAACTCCACTTCAGCGACGCCTTCATCAACTGGGAAAGAAATTAGCAGCTACAGCCCTATTTCTGGTGGCCGTGATCTTTCTGCTCGGGCTGTTTCGCGGTGCAGATTTAAAACTCATGTTTCTTACTGCCGTGAGCATTGCAGTGGCGGCGATACCCGAAGGACTCCCTGCGATTGTCACCATTGCGTTGACTCTCGGCGCTCAGCGAATGCTCAAGCGAAGGGTGCTTATTCGCAAGCTCTCCGCCGTGGAGACGCTCGGCTCGGTTACGGTGATCTGCTCGGACAAAACTGGAACCCTCACCGAAAATCGCATGACTGCCGCAACCCTTCAACTTGCCGATCGCGTGCTCGACTTTCCGGCCCTCCTTCGGGACCACAGCGCAAACGACACAACAACGCCTGACGCGATTCGAAGTTCTGGTTTTGGGCTCTTGCTGGCTGCGGCTGCCCTTTGCAACGACGCCATCCAGCAGTCGTCTAACGGTCAGCACGATGCGATCGCTTCACTCGGCGACCCCACGGAAACGGCGCTGGTGACCGCGGCTGTAGAAGTTGGCCTGCCGAAACCGGAATTGGAGGGGTGGATGCCTCGAGTGGCTGAAGTTCCGTTCACATCAGAACGGAAGCGCATGACCACGGTCCACCGGATGCCATCGGCTACTCTGCCGTACCCTCTCGAAGCTGCCACAACACGCGACGGCGGGCGGCCTTCCTATGTCTGCTTCACCAAGGGAGCGCCGGTCAGCCTCCTGCAGGTCTCCAACACCATTTGGATTGATGGGAGAATTGAATCATTAAATGAATCCTGGCGCGAGCGCCTCTCTGGTGTCAGCAACGGCCTCGCCAGCAAAGGGATTCGTGTTTTGGCCGTGGCGTTTCGCTTCCTGAACTCATTACCTTCCCAAATCGAGAGCAACAACATCGAGCGAGACATGACGCTGATCGGCATGGTAGGACTGAAAGACCCACCGCGACAAGAAGCGGCCACAGCAGTGGCCACTTGCAAGCGAGCGGGAATTCGCCCGGTCATGATTACCGGAGATCATCCGCTCACGGCTCAGTACATTGGCGAACAACTTGGCATCACCGGCGGTCAAGTTCTCACCGGGCCGGAACTCGATCGTCTCTCTCTCGCTCAACTGAAAGACGCTGCGGAAAGTGTAAGCATCTATGCCAGGGTTTCGCCGGCGCACAAACTGAAAATCATTCAGGCTCTCCAGGAGCGCGGCGAGATTGTCTCCATGACTGGAGATGGCGTGAACGACGCCCCCGCACTCAAGAAAGCGGATATCGGAGTGGCCATGGGAATTACCGGCACCGATGTCGCCAAAGAAACGGCCGACATAATACTGCTGGACGATAACTTCGCCACCATCGTCGCTGCGGTCGAGGAGGGCCGCGTCATTTACGACAACGTGCGCAAGTTCATCAAGTACGTCTTGGCCACGAATTCCGGTGAGATATGGGTCATGCTCGTTGCTCCTCTTCTTGGAATGCCTTTGCCCCTGCTGCCACTTCAGATCCTCTGGATGAATCTGGTAACAGACGGCCTTCCCGCTCTCGCCCTGGGCCTGGAACCCGCCGAGTCCGACACCATGCGCCGCCCCCCTTATCCTCCGCGAGAAAGCATCTTTGCTCGCGGCATGGGCTGGCACATTATCTGGATGGGATTGTTGATGGGGGGTCTGGCTGTGAGCGTCGGCTACGCGCACTGGAGAGTGAACGATCCGGCCTGGCAGACGATGCTGTTCACCACGCTCACGCTCTCACAGATGGCCAATGTCCTGGCCATTCGATCAGACCGCAGGTCGCTGTTTCGGATCGGCCTGCTATCGAACAAGCCCTTGCTCGCCGCCGTTACGCTCACCATTGTTCTCCAACTGGCACTGCTATACGTTCCATTCCTGCAGATAATATTCAGCACTAGGCCATTATCGGCATCTCAGCTTGCCGTAAGCTTGATTCTCAGCGCCGTCATACTGGTGGCGGTCGAGATCCAAAAGTGGATGGCGCGCTACTTTAGCGGGCAAACGCTGGCTCGGTGCAGCTAGGGCGCGCCTGTATCTTCCCATGTCAGCCAAATGGCTTCCGGGCTGTCGGATTCTCTGGTAGCATCAATGTTCACAACATTTGCAGTTCTGGAGCTATGTAAATGGCACTCGTCTGTGAAATCTGCGGTAAGAAACCGAGCTATGGAAACACAATCAGCCACGCCCACAATGTCACCCGGCGTCGCTGGAACCCGAACCTCCGGCGCGTAAGAGCCGTCATCAATGGCGCGCGCAAGAAGATACGTGTCTGCACCTCCTGCATTCGGTCTGGCCGCGTAAAGAAGGCTGCCTGAAGGCGCTCTCCACCCGGAAGGAGTTCCGGTTGAAACGGGGAATTCTCGCTATCGTCGCGATCGTGGCCTGCGCTTTGGCAGCCTCGTGTAAAAAAGAAGCCGCGCCCGGGCCGGACGTGTGGGCCGTGGTGAACGGCAAAAACATCATGCGCGAGGACGTGGAGAAGGCGTATCGTTCGCGCGTAAACGCCGATGCGCCCAATCCTTCGCAGGAAGAAGCTCTTTCGCTCAAGATCAACATCCTCGACCAGCTGATCAATAGCGAAATCCTGCTCGAGCGCGCCAATCAGCTCAATCTCGTTGCGAGCGACGCCGAAGTCGAGGATAAGTTCACCGCATCGAAAAGTCCCTATACGGAAGAGGAATTCCAGAAGAAGCTCCAGGAAGCCGGGCTTACGGTGGACGATCTGAAGAGCGATCTTCGCCGCCAGCTATCGATCGAAAAGGTCTTGAACCGCGAGGTTGTCGCAAAGATTTCCGTCACCGATCAGGATGTAGCCGATTTCTATAATAAGAACCAAGCGCAGTTCGACGTCAAGGAGCCGCAGTATCACGTCGCGCAAATCGTCGTAACCCCGCACCCCGATCCTTCGGTGCACAACCGCAAGAACGACAAGGCAACCAACGCAACGGACGCTGCACGCAAGGCGGCGCTTCTGGAGCAGAAATTAAACGCCGGAGCCGATTTTTCCGAACTCGCCATGGACTATTCCGAAGACACGAGCGCCTCGACAGGAGGCGATATCGGCTTTGTTCCCGAGTCCGCGCTCGATCAGTCCGACCCGATCTTGAAAAAAACCGTGCTTTCCATGAAACCGGGCGAAGCCACCAAGCCGATACCCGTCAAGGGAGGCGGCTTTCGCATCCTCAAGCTCATTGGCAAGGAAGCGGCTGGGCAACGGGAACTCTCCGATCCGCAGGTTCAACAGCAGATTCGCGACATGCTTCGCAATCGCAAGGAACAACTCCTGCGCTCAGCCTATATCACCGAACTTCGCGATGAAGCGCACGTCACAAACTATCTGGTTCGTCAGGTCCTTGAATCCGCAGGCCAACTTCCCGATGCAAAATAAACGGGCGTTTATCCGATAATTACCAGCGATTCGCCTGTGTGGACTGTTTGACCCGCTGCCACGAGCAGGCGCTCGACAATGCCCGATTTGGGCGAGCGAACTTCGTTTTGCATTTTCATTGCTTCGACGACGAGCAGCTCCTGGCCTGCCTCCACCGCATCGCCTGCGTTCACGAGCACACGAACAACCTTTCCCGGCATGGGAGCGATTACTTGCTGCCGCCCTTCGGATGCGAGCGTTCCGCCGCGGCGCCGCCAGTGTCGCGGGTCTCGAATCGTCGCCAAATATTCTCGTCCGCCGAAATCGATTCGGAGGCCGGAGCCGCTGGGCTCGACACGAATGTCGAACGATTTCCCGCCAATCAGGATTGAGTAGCTTCCCGGCGTTATCTCGACAGCATCCGCTGCAATCGGCCGGCCGTCGATTGCGCACTGGATCTGGCCGCCCACTCGCGACAGCTCCAGCGTTTGTATCTTCCCATCGAGTTCGATGCTGATTTTCATGGCGTGCTTACGCAGACACGGATGCCTATCCCGCTAGCGCCGTGGCTCACGCTTCAACAGCTCCCGCCGGCCTTCGATCTTCCAGCGCGACTTCGCCACATCGCTACCATCCGCCGTGCCATTGCTTGGAACCCCGTCGGACGCCATGAGCCACAGCGACGCGGCGATGAGCGCGGCATCCTCCGCTTCCTGATTTGGCGTCCCTTGCCTCTCTTCGCCTGTTGAGCGCCCTTCGGGAGTTTGCCGCAAAAAATCGTCGAGCCAGCGAGTGTGGATGTCTCCTGTTTGGAAATCGGAAGAAGCGAGAATTCTGCGAAAGAGCCCGGCATTCGTCCTGATTCCGCTCGCGGAATATTCCTCGATCGCTCGCCGCAGTCGTGCGATAGCCTCTGAACGATCGCTCCCCCACGCGATCAGTTTCCCAAGCATTGGATCGTATTCGTTCGGCACCGTCCAGCCGCCATACACGCCGTCATCAAGGCGGATTCCCGGCCCGGATGGCGTGCGGTATTCGCGAATGGTGCCTGGTGAGGGGGCAAAATTATTCTCGGGATCTTCCGCGTACAGGCGGCATTCGATTGCGTGCCCGCGAAGCGTTACGTCTTCCTGAACGAACGGTAGCGGCTCGCCCGCGGCAATGCGAATCTGGAGCTTCACCAAATCCAGCGAAGTAACCGTTTCGGTCACCGGATGCTCCACCTGCAATCGCGTGTTCATCTCGAGAAAATAGAATTGCCGGTCCGCGTCCACCAGGAATTCCACCGTGCCGGCGTTCGTGTACCCGCCTGCGCGCGCAAGTTTCACTGCGGCATCTCCCATGGCCCGCCGCAGTTCCGCCGTCATGATTGGCGAGGGCGCCTCCTCGATGACCTTCTGATATCGTCGTTGCACCGAGCATTCCCGCTCGCCCAGATAGACGACGCAGCCGTGATGGTCGCCCAGAACCTGAATCTCAATATGCCGGGGCCGCGCCAGATACTTTTCGAAATAGAGCCGTCCATCGCCGAACGCATTTTCCGCTTCGGATTTGGCATCACGCCAGGCGCTCGCGAAATCGGCTTCGCGCTCCACCAGGCGCATCCCCTTTCCTCCTCCGCCCGCCACGGCTTTCAGCACAATGGGGAACCCGGTTTTTTGGGCGTCCGCTATAGCGAGGTCGAAATTCTCAATCGGGTTGAGCGTTCCGGGAACCATCGGGATGCCGATTGCACGGGCAAGATGGCGCGCGGATGTTTTCGATCCAAGCTGCTCCATCGCCGCAGGCGAGGGGCCAATGAACGTCAACTCCGCATCCGCACACGCGCGGGCGAATGCGGGATTTTCGGCAAGGAAGCCGTAGCCGGGGTGTACCGCATCGCATCCCCCGGCCCGCGCCGCGTCGAGAATTTTGTCGATTGCGAGATAGCTTTCGCGCGATGGCGCGGGGCCGATCCGGTACGCCTCGTCAGCCATGCGCACATGCAACGAAGCGCGGTCGGCGTCGCTATAGGCCGCCGCGGAGCGGACGCCAAGCTCGCGGCAGGCCCGCACGATGCGCACGGCAATTTCGCCGCGGTTGGCAATCAGTATTTTTCGAAACATTGGCCCGTTAGTCCGAAGGTCAGTCCGAAACGCGATATTTGAGAGGTCTTCATCCTCGTGGCGCTTCCTGTCCTGGCGTGATTCGATAATCGCGATGTAAGCCGTTTCAGCCGCAGCCGAATGGACAATAGTAACAGACCGTTATATCGCCTCCCGCGCCGAGGCCGACCCCTGGCAAATTGCAGATTTGCATCGGCTAAAAAAATTCCTTGGGCGGCAGTATATGCCTGGGCAATGCCGCGGCGACCGTGAACATCGGCTCGTTCACCACCTGGCTGAGACGCAGGCTCAGGGCGACGCTGCACAGCAGATACGCGTGAACATCGCGGAAGCCCCAGTGCGAAGCTAGCAGATCGATCATGCGGGATGTGGCGGCTCGAGCTGCTGCCACTGCGTCGGTGTGCGATTCGACTACGATCCACGCGTCGTCGTCCGGATCTTGCTTTCGCACCGTTGATCGCACCAGCGGCCCCGGCAGCGTCCGCCGCTTATGCAGATGAAAGCGCAGTATAACGTCTGCCGGGCACTCGATGCCGTTGATGCAGACCTCGCCGTGCCCTTGCGCGGCATGGGCGTCGCCGACGGAAAACAGCGCGCCTCGATTCAGCACCGGCAAATAAAGTGTGGCGCCCGCGCACAGCTCGCGCACGTCCATGTTCCCGCCGAAAATGCCCGGTGGCCGTGTGCGGAATACGCCATTTTCCGCCGGAGCCACGCCCATCACGCCGCAGAATGGGCGCAGCGGGACAATGGCCGGAGCCAGCGACCGGCTCACATCAGCTTCGAGTCTCCAGTGGAATAGATACGGTTCAGCAAAGCGTTCTTTGAGAAAGCCAAGACCGGCTACGATCGACGCTCGACCAGCCCCAGCCTTTGTGAGCCACTTCAAGCACGTCAACCTGCAGCACATCGCCCGGTTCAGCGCCCTGCACGAAGATGGGTCCGGTAAGCGCGTGGATGCGCCCGTGATCGATGGCGAGGTACTCGGGAAGCGTCGTTGCAGGATGCACTTGCGCTCCGCTCGAGTCCAAGCACTCGGCGTGTACCGTATCCCCTGGAGCAATCGTGAGCCGAGGCTCCAGATCGCGGTTCCAACATGAGTGCGTGGGCTCTGCGGAGAGAATGTGCTCGGCCAAGGCTTCTAGGCTCCCGCCCAGGCCATCATCTGCCAACCGGGCGACGCATGGCGCGGCAAGGCCGGTAATCGATCGTGGTAAGCAAGTGCGGGCCAGCCTCGCCTACTATCCAATGAATAAATCCGATACTCGTTGATGACCTTGGCGTTGTATTGACTGGGTGTGATATGGGCTCCGAAACCGGGTTCAGCTCCGGCAAGCGATACTAGAAGCCGAAGATCGAGTTGATATTTTAGACCGGTAGCCATGAAATTTGAGCCCTGACCACCGATCAGCTTTTTCGCGTGATACATATCTATTGAAGAGGAGAATACATCAGATTGTGGACGGTTTTTGCGGCGTCATTGGCAACCTTTCGCGGTCATGATTTTTTGTACGCCTTTGAGCGTGGTGCTGGTAACAACCCGATCCGTCACGTTTTCTGCCACTTGTCCAGTGTTCTTATCAACATCGTAGTACCCTACCAAGGATGACCCGTAAGGATTTTGAGGGACCGCGTCCACACGGAAAACGTATCTCTCAACAGTACCCCCTTCAGAGTCGGGTTCGCGATCAATTGCCACGTCGCGCCCCCTAGCACGTAACTTGAATGCGTCTGGAATCAAGTAGACGAGCACTTTAGCATCTTGCTCTGAAATGATCGTGCAGTTCGTTCGGTTTTTCTCAACCGTATTAGGCGTCGCGCTGGTAGGTGCCAATAGCAATAAGCTGCTAAACATCGCTACCAACAATCCGGAAACGTGTTTGGGTGCCACTACTAACCCCTTCCCTCATCGACAGTTCGCAACGGCTTTGATTTGGTTATATCGGGCTGCTAAGTTTGTGGCGTATCGCAGATCCGTGCTGTTGAACGCGCGAGTGCCGGTCGTCCGCGCTTATTCGTACTCTTAGTCCGCCAGTCTCATGGAAGCACGACCTTGTCAAAGCGGTAACTGAACTCCTCGGCCAGATAGAGCGTCTTTTCATCCGGGCATGCCAGGGCATGTATCGAATCAAACCAACCCGGCAGCCGGCCAAGCTTGCCGAACTGGCCAAGCATCTTGCCGGCCAAGTCGAGTTTGTAAACGCGCCCGACGCTGCCGACGAAGATCACCTGCGTGGGTCCAGGCGTGATGCAGAGCGACCATGCCGGACCAGGCAGGCGCCATTCCTGCTTGAATTCCCCATCGGTCGTGAAGACCTGGATTCGGTCGTTCTGGCGGTCAGCCACATACAGATTCGAATTCGCGTCCATGACGATACTGTGCGGTGTATTGAATTGACCCGGCCGCGTGCCCCGGTCGCCCCAGTACTTCACGAGATTGCCTTCCCTGGTGAACTTCACCACGCGCGAATTTCCGTAACCATCGGTGATGTAGGTGCTGCCGTCGGGACCGACAACCGAGTCCGTCGGTTGATAGAAATTCGCCGGAGGCGGAATGGCGCGCTCGATCCCGTGGGTCAAGTACACCCATGTCTCTTCGCGACGGCCCAAAGCCTGCTGAACGCGAAGGTTTGCGTCGAACTTCACCACCAGGTTATCGGCCGCATTGACGTACCACAGGTTGTCTTCTGAATCGAACCGTATACTGTGGGGCACGCGGAAAAGCGGCGAGCCTTCCCCGAGGGAGCGCACAAATGAACCGTCCGGCAAGAACTCAAGCAGAGGGTGGTTCCCCCTGTTCAGAATAAAAATGTGGCCTTTCGAATTGATGACCACGCCCACGGCTTCGGCCATGAACATGCCCGTGGGAATTTGGAAAAAATATTTGACGACCCGATGGGAAGCTCCGGTGCCTTGGGAGCCTCCTGCGCGAAGAGCGATACTCCGGTGAGGAATGCAATCACTAGCGCGATTCGCTTCATGTTTGAACCTCGTACGTCACCTGACACGTGCATTAGCCCTGTGCCCGCCAGGAAACTCATGGCTATTCAACGAGGAACCAACCCGGTATGCGTTTCTTATAGTGGCTTGCGAGGAAATGTCAATTGATATCGCTGCGGAGCCTTAGGTTCATCGCAGAGCTTGCCGCTCGCACGGTAACTGACAAGAGCTTCCGTAAACAGCCACATTCCTGGCCCCAACCACGGATAATCGCTTGCGCTCGCTCAATGGTGGTGATGCTGGTCGTCCGCGGGTGCGTTTGGGCCGCCCCCGCCGATCGATGGCTTTCCAGATCTTCATCGTTATCTCTCCTCGCCTGAAAACGGCCGGAACCGCAGAAAAATGGCCACTCCGAAAGGATGCGAGCCATAAATGGGTTTCAGTGTGTCGGCCACGCCATACCCGGTGAACTGCGCCCCCGGAGCGGTAGCAACGTGTGGAATCCAATCGAAATCGTGGTCATATCCAAAGGTGTAAGCCTGCACTCGGCCGATGGCCTCTTCCTGAAAGCCTGATGGCAACGGGTTTTCACCAAGGATCAGTTCGTTGGACCGGTCGACATCTTCGATCCGGGTCCAGGCGTAATTGCGCGTGCGAAAACGGACCAAGGACTCGAGCAAGTAACTGTTGAAGATGGAATCGTCCTGGAGCGACCTCGTCCGTCCCCAAAGGATCGTGCTTGCCCAATTCCCATTGTGAAGCGGACGGTTGTACATCACCGAAGATGTCATCCGTTCCTGATTCTCCCTGGGGAACAGAGCCTCGGGGCTTTCGATCCGCCCATAGGAATACTGCGCGCTCCAGTTCTTCCCGGGCTGAACCGTCAGCCGAGTCGACCACGAGTCGGGCTGGCCTTGATCGATGTCCCACCGGAATTCGTCCGGCTCGCGCCCATGAAAACCGGACGCTTCGATTCGAGCGATGCCATAAGTTAAGCCGATAGTGCCCACGTCATCCGCGATATGCGTGGAGTCTTCCTGATGGTGGCCGAGCGGCGCGAGAGGGTCTTCGAAAGCGGAATAACGATGCGGAAACGCCGTCGGTCCAAGCGCGGGATCGCCCACCGGAGCGAAGTAGACGGAAAGCAAAGTTTTGTTTGCGAGTTTCCAATCGTAGAGCCCGGCAACCTCCATGAAAAAGTTGTGTGGGTGCTGGCCGTCTGCGATGGGATCCCCGTAGGCGGTTTCGCCCTGCTGGAAAAGAAGCGGATAGCGGCGGCCGGTAATGGTGGCGGGCTCAAGGCTCAGCATCACTCGAGCCGTGAACATGCCGGGGCCCACGCTCCGTTGCGCCATGGGCATGAACCAGTTCGTCGAAAACAGCTTATCCCCGCCTCGCGAGCCCGATTGCTGTTCGTCCAGCAAAAAAGCATTGGCGTGGAACATGACCGTCCACATGCCCTTCATTGTCATCAGCATCGGAGTGGGAGTGGAATCCGGCTCGGCGCTGGTGCCGGAAGAGGCATGACGAACAATTTCCTGAAGGAACGTTTCCGGATTCATGCTCATTAAATTCGTCGAGCCCATCTGAGTGCGCTGCCCCTCATCGTGATCCATGCCTGGCATTCCCTGCATATCGTCGTTCTTTTTCTGCCTCTGCGATGATTCTTGATTTTCGGAGACCGGCTTTGCCTGCACGAGCCGCGGAGAAACCTTGTTATCGCTCTGCCGCGCCGCTGCCAGTGACGGAAAGACAATCGCCAACAACAACAACCTGTTAAGCACTAGTCTCATGACATTTCCCCTGATTGGCCTGAATCAAATTTGACCCAGATTTGATCGGATTTGTTTTGGTTCGCCTTCGAGAGAGCGTATGTGCCGAAACACAAGCCGGCACGATGCCGTCAGCTGCATTTGCACCAAATACAGGAGCGATTTAGAGTCGGAGGGCTATCGAAAGAGGATCGGCCGTACAAATCCTGGGTGGCGAATCTTGGAGCTGCGTCCACTGGCCGGGAAAGTTTGCTTTCGCAACATCGAAAACAACCGCTACTGCCGGCATGCTACTGAGACGAGTGCTTCCCACGCGATGCGGAACCGATGTCGAAATAGCCGGTTCATTGCAAGAAACGTGCTTGCAGCCTTCCGAATAATTAGAGCGGAGCCCTGCTTGTCCCACACCCTTGCAGTGCCCGTGCCCCATCGGCATGTTCATCTGCATCGGAGCGGCTTGTTGCCCATCGGCCGGAGCGGTGTTCGTTTTGCCGCACCCGCCAAGGTCATCTAAAGAACAAGTGAGATCGCAAGAGCAGGCCCAGCAGGACATCGAGAACAACAGGAGCAACACAAGCGTTGCCAGCGGCTTTCTGATGCACACAGCCGGATTGTAGCCTTCGGCATGAATTTTGTCCACGCGAGACGCCCGCTCCAGCCGTAGTTGGAAGCGCCTACTCACACCGTATCCCCCGCTGGCAAATTGGAAGTGCACGAACTGGACGCGGAGCCACCTTTTGATTTGATGCCAGCAATGATAGTCTGCAAGCCTTGCTCGAAACGCTCCTCGAAGCAAGTGAATGCCACTTCGCCCACAGCCAGCGCCAGGGGGACTTTCTCGCGGTCGATGCGTTCCGCCCGCTTGTTCAGATCGTACTGTTCGTTGCGTTCTCCCGGCTGCGGATACACGGCCTGCTCTTCAATCGTGAAGCCGACCGCATAGCTATAAATCGTCAGCAACCCGGACGCGGCGTCCGGCAGTGAGAATCCCGCACCGGTGAATTTGCGCAGAGCGGATTCCATGGACGCGAACAGCGTGTTGTCCGTCATATATCGTCCGCTGAACATCCTCGCGCCGTCCCGGTAGCGCAGCAGCATCCGGCGCAGATGCTTGCCATACTCGGTGGCCCAATCGTCCCAGGTTACGCTCTCGCCAGCCTCACCGAACTCGTGGACACCATCCGCGAACACCGTAGTCGCCATCTCATCGAGCAGCTCCTGCTTGTTCTTGAAGTGCCAGTAAAGCGCCGGAGCCTGCACGCCTAATTCACTTGCCAGTTTGCGTACGGTCAGTCCGTCCAGTCCAACTTCGTCCAGCAGCCGCAATGCGGTCCGCACCACGTCCGTACGTTCCAGAGACATTGGGCTTCCCCTTCGAATAAATCGCTTGACAGGGTAGCACAGCGCAAGTAGCTTGCTTAACGTTGTTAAATTCTGACTAAGTTAAGGAGAAGCGGTGACTCTCAAATCGCTCTCTGTTGCTTGCATTGGTCTTGGCCGCATGGGCGCCGGCCTCGCCCGCAATATCCAGTCCGCAGGGTTTCCCTTAACGGTTTACAACCGCACCATCGAAAAGACCAAGCCGTTCGTGGCGTCCGGCGCTACGCTCGCAAAGTCTCCTCGGGAAGCCGCCTCTGCGGCGGACGTGGTTGTGACAAATCTGATGGACGATGCTTCGGTGCTCGGCGCCATGACGGGCGACGACGGCATTCTTGCCGGGATGCGTCCTGGCGCCATCCACATCGGCACCACCACGATTTCTCCAAGCCTGACCACCCGCCTGGCCGAAATGCATTCCACTGGCGGTAGCCACTATGTTGCCTGCCCGGTTGCAGGCCGCCCCGACGCTGCCGGCGCCGGAAAACTTTACTCCTTCGTTGCGGGAGATCCGCAGATCATCGAGCGCTGCCGCCCCGTCATCGACACCTATACCATGCAACTTATCCCCGTGGGCAAAGACCCTGCCTTGGGGGCCAGCATGAAACTGGTGGGAAACTTCTTCGGCGCCAGCCTGCTCGAAGTAGTCGGCGAGGCTGTTGTTTTTGCGGAAAAAAGGGGAGTGCTGGCGCCTTTCGGCAACATGCTCAAATCGCTCTTGCCGGTTTTTGGGGAATATTGGGACAGGATTCAAACGCGAAACTACGACAACCCGGGCTTCACTCTAGACGGCGGCCTGAAAGACGTGACGCTCATGATCGAGGCCGCCGCGGAAATGCATGTCCCACTTCCATGCGCGAGCCTCATTCGCGATAAGTGCCTTGCCGCTCAGGCCCGCGGCATGGGGCAGCTCGATTGGTGCTGCTTCACGGAAATTTCCCGGCTGAATGCAGACCAGCAGTAACCAAAAGCCGAACCCTGCGTAATAATAACCTAGCGCCCCAATATCAGCGCCCAATCAAAGGAGCCGCCATGAGCCGATTCGTTCGCTTTCTTTTGAAAGCCCTGGGAACGCTGGTCGCGCTGATCGTGCTCGTGATCGCCGCGTTCAGCATTTACCTCTCCACGCGGCCTCCGGGAAAGACAGTGAAAGCTGCCGGAATCATTTCCGTGCCGGCTCCCTTTCGAATCGCTCGCCCGTTTATCGACTACATGCTGATCTCAGGACCCAGGCTCTATGCCGGATATGCCAGCCACGGAATGGTCGGCGTGATAGACACCACGACGAATCAAGTGGTCGCCACGATCGGCGGCCTTGGCCGCGTCCACGGCGTCGCCACCGTGGCCGATCGGAATCTCGGGTTTGCCAGCTCGAGCGGCGATAACAACGTGAACGTATTCGATCTTGCGACGAACAAACTGCTGAAGAAAATTCCAGCCGGCGACGATCCCGACGCAATCATCTACGACCGGAAGGCGCAATTGATTTACGTGGGCGATCACAACGGAAAGACCGCCACGCTGATCGATCCAGCCGCCGAAAAAGTGATGGGAACCATCGCACTTGGAGGCGAACCCGAATATCCCCAGGCCGACCCCGAATCCGGCCTGGTTTACCAGAACCTCGAAGACACCAGCGAACTTGTGGTCATCGATCCGCAGAAACAGATTGTCGTCAAACGCTACAAGATCGATCCGGGAGAAGGACCGACGGGCCTGGCCTTCGATGCGGCCGATCATCGATTGTTCTCCACCGCCAGCAACCGAAAGCTGATTGTGCTGAATGCGGACACAGGAAATATTGTCGCTGTTCTTCCGATCGGCGCTGGCGTGGATGGCGCAGGTTACGACCCTTCTCTCCACCGCGTCTACACGGCCAACGGGGCTGGCACGATGACGGTGATACAGCAGGACTCACCGGATCACTATCGCGTGCTGGAGAACGCCCCGACTCACTTTGGCGGGCATTCACTCGTGATAGATCCGACCACGCACCGAATCTACGTGGCCTATTTCGGTTCGATCGCCATGTACGATGCTTTGCCGTAACGCTGCTCCACCCTATACGGGAATCGATGAAGAGCGATTGCGCATTCCGGCGACGTTTTCTTTGGGAGCGATGTTAAAGGCCATCTTCATCCTGGGTACGCTCGGGCGGAACGGCACCTCCGCCACCCCGATGCAGGACCTGTTCAGGGGTGGAATCCCTTAGGACTTCGCTTTCTTCGAAGGTTTCGACTTGCCAGAAGTGTTGAGGGCGACCGCTTGGAGGACGAGGGCCTTGAAGGCGGACTCGTCCACCTTTTCTCCTTTGTGGATGTCGATCGCGCGGCGCACGTTTCCGTCGAGACTCGAGTTGAAGAGGTGGGCGGGATCCTTCAGGGACGCGCCTTTGGCGAAGGTAAGCTTCACGACCTTTTTGTAGGATTCGCCAGTGCAGATGATGCCGTCGTGCGACCAAACAGGGGTGCCCATCCACTTCCATTCCTCGACGACGTTCGGGTCCGCTTTCTTGATGAGCTTGCGCATTCTGCCGAGGGTTTCGCCGCGCCAGTCCCCGAGTTCGGCGATTCTTTTCGAGATGAGCTCCGATGCCGACTGGCCTTGGCTCGCGCTCGACTTTTTCATGTTCTCATCCCAGAGTTCCAGATATATTTCATTTGCAAGACAAAAACCTTGTTTTTTCGCTGCCAGGGGTCATGGTTGCCAAGTGTGCTCTGATCGCTTCCGGGAGCATGAGGCAGTAGTGTCTCAGTTTGAATTTTTCCCTTGACGCTTTGCCTTTGTGCTAAATGGGTGCCTCAAAATAATTATCCCTATCCAAGTAAGCAACGCGATGATTCCAGCTGTCCGCGAGGCCGGGAAAAAGATAGCCGCTATAGCCGCAATCAGCACCGATCCCCATGCCATCGTGCTGTAAGCTTTGTTTCGCATTGCTCTATGCCAGAAGAACGATTTCTTCTAGGCTCCAAACGTGATCGGTCAGACCAGCGGCCATTACTGGCGTGATTCTCAGCGTCTTGTGAATCCGCGCGAAGTTATAGTGCATGAAATGAACCGCCACCATTGCCGGAAACTGAGACACTACCCATGAGGCTATTCTATTGTGCGATGGATTTTTACTTGCGCCAAACTTCTGTTATCAAACGGTACGACCGAGTTAAGAAGCCGATCACGATTCGGGATGATGCAGAAGGCGCCGCCGGCCCTTTCGCAATTCCGATTCTCACGGCCGTGTTCGCAAGGAGGCGCCTTGCCAGGATTTGAATCCGAGGAATTTCAGGTACTGCCATCACGCGGCTCGGGTCCGCGAAACCGCGTGGTTCGATCAACGGCCCAACGGACCAACGGGCCAGCAGATAAGCTAAGCGGCGTTCCCGAGCGTGATCTTGCGCCGGCGCGCGACGTAGCCAAGGCCAAGAAGTCCGACGGCCAGCAGGGCCAAACTGCCCGGCTCGGGCGTCGAAACCGGACCGTACCCGAAGTATTCCTGCGGTTCGCCATCGGCCAAGGGTTTCTGGGAACCGGTTACGGGAGTGTAGATAATCAGGTTCGAATAATCGCCCAGGGAATAATTGGTGGTGGCGAGCGTGAGCCAGTTGTTGATGGCGCTCAGGTCCGACGACCCGATTGTGCCATAGGGATCGCTGCTCGAAGACCCCGGATAAAAGACGTCCCAGATGGCCCACTGAATGCCTCCGACGTCCTTGGCGTACGTGCTGCTCAGTGGATTGAGTCCGCCCATCTGCTCCACGAGCCAGGCGACCTCCTGGTATTGCTGCGTTTGCCCAGCAAACATCACATTGTTCAAGCTGCTGACCGTGGTCGAAGTAACGCTCCACATTTCGCCCGGATAGACATCGTTTGCGAAGTCGTCGCAGATCAATTGCACTGAGGTGGTTTGCGAACCGCTCGTTAATGTGAAGTTATAGCCGCCCACATAGACTCCTCCCATTGTATCGGAGCCGCCGTTGATGAGCGTCAGAGTATCTGCAAAGCTAGAAGGTGCAAGACAGATAAGACCGAGCGCTACCGCGAGCCACCACTTTCCAATTGTCTTTGTCATCAAGCCTCTTTAGTTTCCGGGTTCACCGGATCGATTGGCTTGCCAGACTCGCTGGCCGCCAAATGCTTGCCGGTTCGCTTACAAAAATTGTCACTTACTTTCAACCTGTACAATTGCACGCGGCATGCCAGTAACTGCCCTTCTCAAGCACTTTAGAATCAATCTGCGATTCACCCGCTTCCCGCGGCATTGGACGACTCTTTCCACTTCGTCCGGCCTTCTTCTCATCCTCATCCCTCACACGGTGCCGTTACCGGCGTGCATTCCCGAACGACAGCTATGGCAGGAAAGGGATCGATCCTCGCGCCCACAATAAACGATGAGCACGGCAGAAAATCTCTGGATGGTTTGTTAGCTTCGAAGCGCGCCGCGGCGGAAACAATCCTCGGCATGATCGTTGACCATGCCGATGGCCTGCATGAACGCATAGCAAATCGTCGTCCCGACGAAACGGAATCCCCGTTTCTTCAAGTCCTTGCTCATCGCGTCCGATTCCGCCGTGCGTGTGAGGCGTGTTTTTTTCGAGGAATTTCCCTTGGATGAATTCTCCGCGAACCGCCAGATGTACCGGTCGAAGCTGCCGAATTCCTTCTGCACGACGAGATATGCCTGTGCATTCGTGATCGTCGCCGCGATCTTCAGCCGATTGCGCACGATGCCCGCATTCGCCAGCAGTTCGCACACTTTATGCCGGTCATACTTCGCAATCCTGGCAGGATCGAATCGGTCGAACGCTTCCCGATAATTTTCCCGTTTCTTGAGAATGGTTTCCCATCTCAGCCCAGCCTGCGCACCCTCGAGGATCAGAAACTCGAACAGCCTGCGGTCATCGTGCACAGGAACTCCCCACTCCCGATCGTGGTATTCCATCAGGAGCGGGCCTTCCGCCCAATGGCACCGTAGCCGGGTCGCGCTCCGATTCGCGTTCATGAGCCGAGCGTCGCCTTTTGTGCGGCAGCGAGACACAAGGGACAAAGGCAGTCCGCAAATCGAACTCGCAGATCCGCCAGCGTATCCGCGTTGAGTTTCACTTCGTCGCACCAGCAGGGGCCCTCGGGGGCGCCGCAGGAAAATAGCTCGCCACAGCGCGCGCAGACCTTTCGCCGCGATTCGCACGACAAAAGGTCCTTTTGCGGTTCGCTCGCACTCACGTGGCACCTCGCGGCTAATACCCTCGCGCTCCCAATCCGTCCTTTGACACGCGAGTTTCTGGATTGTTCGCCGGAATCGCGCCTAGGAAATGTGGCGCTCGAGGACCTTCACGATCTGTTCCTTGGGCACCGCACCGACAATCTGATCGGCCACCTGCCCGCCCTTGAAGACCAGCAGCGTCGGGATTCCACGAATGTTGAATTTTCCCGCCGCATTCATGTTCTCATCGACGTTCAACTTCACGACCTTGACCCTGCCGGCATGCTCGCGCGCGATTTCCTCAACCGTCGGCGACAGCATGTGGCACGGGCGGCACCAGTCCGCCCAGAAATCCACCATTACCGGCTGCGTCTTGCTCGCTTCGATCACATCGACCTGAAAGCTTGCGTCGCTCACTGCTTGAATGTTGTCTGCCATGTTTTTCCTTGTTGCGCCGGGCGGCAACTGGCCGTCCGTGGCGCTACCCTTTAGATGTTCGTGCAACCCCGGGGATTCGCGCTCTCTTTGCCGCTTCATACAGCGTGACGTAAGCCGCCGCCGAAGTCCTCCAGGAAAAGTCCTTGGCCATGCCGTTGGCCTGCACCTCCCGCCACGCGCTTGGATCGCGGTACGTCGCGACGGCCGAGCGGATGCACTCCAGGAGAGCCTGCCCATTGTACTCGCTGAATTTGAATCCTGTTCCCTGTTTCGTTTTTGGATCGAAATTTTGGATAGTATCATCCAGGCCGCCCGTCGCTCGCACCACCGGAACCGTGCCATACCGCAGGCTATAAATCTGATTCAATCCACAAGGCTCATAGCGCGACGGCATCAGGAACATATCCGCTCCGGCCTCGATCTTGTGCGCCAGCGCGTTGTCGTATCCAATCTTCACTCCCACGCGGTCGGGGTATCTCTCCGCCAGCATCTTAAAGAAGCTCTCGTATTCAGGCTGGCCCGTGCCGATGGCGACGATCGCCACGCTTTCTTTTAGAAGATCGTCGGCTCGCTCCGCGATCAGGTCAAAGCCCTTCTGGTCCACGAACCGCGATACGATTCCGACCACTGGCCGCCCGAGATTTTCCTCCGGCAGCCGGAATAAATCGAGTAGACTTTTCTTGCAGGCCGTCTTTCC
>DATLST010000294.1:0-43010 GCA_035534055.1 Candidatus Acidiferrales bacterium
TTCCGCGATGACGCACCTTGCGCAACAAAGCAATCGTCTTCAGCCAGCCAAAGCATTCTTCGATGTGCTTCCTCTTCTTCTGGCTGACCAGGTAGCCCGGGTGTTGCGTGGTGCGCCCATCGATGGCACTGCCGGCGCCTCGGATTTTGCGCCACGTGCGGCGTCATGCGCAGGTTTCGGCACTCGCGCACAAAATCCGCCGTATCGAAACCTTTGTCACCGCGCCCACCCATCACGCACCCAATTCCCGGAATCTCCTGCAGCCTCTCCAGCACGGCGTAGCGCTCGGCGATTCCTGTGGCTTCCCACACCCGGCTCGACACAAGCAAGCCGTGGCGATTCTCCGCCAGCAGGTTCCCGCTGTAGCTCAACTTGGCCTCCTTGCCTGCGCCTTGGCGCGCCCACTGCGCCTCCGGATCGCTTTTCGGTTTCTGTGTCTGATTCGAACGCTTCTCGCCGTGAAAGTTCACCGGGGGATTTCTGCTCTGCGGAAACGTAGCTCAACACGTGACTCTGCTGCTGATCGATTCCTCGCATCCGCCATTGGACTCATCACGCCCTACTTCGTTCCACAATCCCCGGCTTTTTCAGCAGCCTGCTAATGATTGACCATTTTGGCGGGGACCTTAAACACCGTGGCGGCGCCCGCTACCAGGATCAGCAGGAGGCAGTACATGGCGGCCCGGTCGCTGTGCGTGAGATCCTCGAGCCCGCCGATCATGTAGGGGCTCACAAACCCGGCCAAATTACCAATCGAGTTGATCGTGGCGATCCCCGCCGCGGCGGCGGCGCCGGAAAGAAACGCCGTGGGAAGGCTCCAGAACAGAGGTGCGGAACTGATCACGCCCGCGGCGGCGATGGAAAGGAAAACGATGGCCATGCCCGCGTGCTTCCCAGCCCAAACGCTGAGCACTAACGCCACGGCGCCGATAATCATCGGGGCGGCCAGATGCCAGCGGCGCTCGCGATGGCGATCCGCGCTGGCCCCTAGCAGGACCATTGCGGCGGCCGTGACCACGTAGGGAACCGCTGTAAGGAGTCCGACATTCAGCACGCTCTTGACGCCGGCGGTCCTGATCAGGCTGGGCATCCAGAAGGTCAGGGCGTACTGGCCCATCGCGCACGAAAAGAAAATCCACGACATCAGCCAGACGCGGCGATCCCGAAATACGGCGAGCAGGGAGGGATGTTCGATTTTTTCCGCCCGCTCGCGGGCGATATTGCGTTCGAGGAGTTGCTTTTCTTCCTCCGTGAGCCATTTTGCTTGGCGAATGCCGCTATCGAGGTACACCAGCGTGGCGAGCCCCAAAAGGACGGACGGAATCGCTTCCAGCAGGAAGAGCCATTTCCAGCCCGGCAAGCCCGATTTGCCCGCCAGAAACTGCATGATAAATCCGGAAATCGGGCCACCGAGAATGCCGGACAAAGGTATGGCGACCATGAAGGTTGCCACCATCCGGGCGCGGCGATGCGCAGGATACCAATACGTCAAATAGAGAATGATGCCCGGAAAGAAGCCCGCCTCCGCCACTCCCAGCAGGAAACGCACGCCGTAGAATTGTGCCGGAGTTTTTACCAGCAGCGTGCAGGCCGAGACGATTCCCCACGTCACCATGATGCGAGCGATCCAGACTCGAGTCCCCACCTTGTACATGATGATGTTGCTGGGCACTTCGAATAGGAAATAGCCGATAAAAAAGATGCCCGCGCCCAGCCCGAAAACAGTCTCGCTGAATCGCAGGTCGCTGAGCATCTGAAGCTTGGCGAAGCCAATGTTGATGCGATCCAGATAGGACACCACGTAGCACAGCAGCAGAAAGGGCAACAGGCGGCGAGTGACCTTTGCGTAGGTGGCTTGCTCGAATTGGCTGAAAGCCGGCGCGTTGGCCAAGCCGGAGTCCTGGACCGTGGTGGATTCGGGCATGTGCCTAATTGTTTTATCACACGAATGGCCCGCTAACCCTTCACAAAGCAGACATAAAAACCTCGTGTGCGTCTAGTAGCACTATCTGTAGAGGAAACAGCTTGAAGGGAGATTATCGCTCGATCCGAATGACTATCGGAACAGCAGCTTGAATTGGTGTGTAAATGTCGATGGTCCCCGCTGTCGCCCGAATGGACACGATGAGTGCGTAGCGAACGGACTTGTCATACCGTGCAAGACTTGGCTTTTCTTTCCACCACCCGCCCACGGGATAGATCGCGATGGCATCTCGGCGTGCGAGTTCGGCTGCTGTGCCACGCCAATGGTCGGAGTGAATTGACCCGAGGTTTCGAATCGATCCCAACAACCAATCGTCGCCACCCGTGTCGGCTGGCAAGTCCTGCTCCTCCATTTCGATGGCTCCGTTGATTCGCGCCTGAAACGCTTGCAAGGTCTCCAGGCTCCTTTTCACAGCAAACCGGAGACCGTGGGATGCGTAGCGGTGCCGCCTGCTCCAGCCGCGGTCGCCAGGATTTGGCTCGACAAAATAGGACAATGTAATACGGAACTCAACTTCCGTGTCGCCAAGAGTTTCAAGCTCCGCCCGAGGCCAAGGGAGGGAATGAAGATGCATATCGCGAGTTTTCACGTCACCCTTAGCATCGCGCCAAAATGGTTGGAGATCATCTTCGACGATTAGGGTCGCATCATTTAGGGCGCTGAAGAGCGCACGCCCATAGTTTGGAACGCCATAGCCGTAGCGCCGGAGGAAGGCAAGCTTTTCCTGACGAGTCGCGTTGCCGTTCAGGTGCGCGAGCATCGCGGGTGTCCACTCGGCGGAGTGGACGAGCAGCCCTCGCACCGTCTCAGACCAAAATTGAGGACGGCCCGCGAGAACACGACCCGCGAGGTTTGCTGCCACTCCGGTCGCCGCACTGGTATCGCGGATAATGTCAAACTGCTGGAGCAGCGGTTGATGATGGGTCGTTAGAATACCCAAATCGTCCGGTGAATCGACCGTCGCACCATCTGTCGCCCAGTTTCCACCTTCACAGACCAGCTCCGGCTTGATAGGCCATTGTTTATCCCAAGTCAAGGACGTGCGGCTGGTCGGTGCGAGCTCCCCGTTTGGCGCAAGGGCTGTCCAACCGTGGAAAGTGGGGTCGGTGATGTTGGTCTTTTCTGTGAAAGCACCGATGGTCAGGGCGTTCCAGGCTTGGGCCGGATTAAAGATGGGTTCCACGTCGGTACGGGAAAGATAGCCGGTAGTGGGAATTTTGGCTCGCTCGATGTTCCCTGCAGAGATGAGGAACAGCCGTCGTGCGGTTTCGTCACCAAAACACAGTCTGTCGACCGTTGCTGACCACGAAGAAGGACGTCCACGTCTAACATCAAAGTCCGAAGTTACCGCCATGCAAATGGCCCGCGACCGCTGCGGAGCGGAAATTTCTGCCCGAGCCACGCATTCTGCGGTAACCGCGCCATAGAGTTTAGGATCATGCTGGATGCCGCCAGGATGCAACATTTTCACGGATTCGAGGCGGTGGTCGAGACGAATACGGGAATTGTTGGAAAGCGCGTTCCGCAGATCCCCATACAGAGCAACACCTCCCATTGCCGTTCCGTGTCCCTGCCAGTTCGCGCTGTCGCCTGTACCCCAGGCAGCGTCGTATGTGTGAAGGTCGCTAGCCTGAATTCCGACTGCCAGGAGTGGATGCACGTCTGTGATTCCACTATCGAGGACACAGACGGAAACGGCGTCCGCGCCAGGTGGGTCGAGTCTAGTGAGTAGGTCTGCGATCCAGTCTCTCTGTTCGATGTTGCGCATTTGGAGAAACATCGCAGGCGTATCTTTTGACAGTCGAATTTCGGCAATGGCGTCTGTTCTTGTGAGGAGCGTGCCCAGCGTGGCCAGGTCAGAAAACGCGAGGATCACTTCTCGTTCTGGGAATTCGATTACATCTTCGAGGGTGAGATGGATTTCGAGGGTTGCAACCGCCGCCTGAAATTGTTGACGCAACCCAACTCGCAACCATATTTCCCACCAAATTTGTTGGTTCTCTGGTGGTAAACGATCTTCATCGTCTGTGAAGAAAGGACGAATGACAGCGAGTGCGATAGTTTCAATACGGTTCACAAGGTTTTCGTAACGCGGACGGCCAGTCTTGCGCGTGTCTTCGTTTTGGTAGGCTTTGAGCTTCCGCAAGAAGTAATTAGCAGCGCGGTCCGGCACAAAGACAGTGGCGATGATGGCAGCGTTTTCTTCTGGACCGCGCTTGACGGAAACCAACTCAATGCCGCGGCGACGGTCCTCGAGGTTTTGGACGAATTCCTCATTTCCCGGCGACAGCTCGAATTGCAGATAGAATCCTCCGGCAGCAGCGTCAGCGCGCGCGTGAGCTTGAGCACGAGCACCGACCAGAGCCTGATTCAACGCCATCAGTAGTGTTTGGGCGTGCGCTTCGCGATTTCTAGCTGGAGGAGGTGGCGTCTGGGGCCTCTGCCTGCTCGTATAGGGTTCAGAACGCCCAACGTCCTGCAGATGAATGTGGGGATGATCGCGAGGAAGCTCGGGCATGGATTAGAGCAGTACCTCTCAAATTAACAGTTTGCGTGTTTGCGCTCATGAAGAGCGACCAATAGATCCTCAGTCGTAATGCGTTCCGTTCCTTGCAGGACTGCGTGTTTGGCGGCGTCATCGCTGGCCCGCACAAGCTCGCCCTGGCTCAGTCCCGCCACATCATTCGAAATTCGCCTCCAGTCTATATCATCAGCACCAAAGGGCACGAGGCGGGATTGGATTATCTTCACAGCAGTTTTCTCGTCTGGGAGGGCGTACTCAATCACGTCGTCAAACCGACGAAACAACGCCCTGTCCAAAAGGTCGGCATGATTGGTCGCAGCAATGACGATACTATCGGAATCATCCTTCTCAAGAAGTTGCAAGAACGAGTTCAGTACCCTTCGAATCTCACCCACATCGTTCGTCTGAGCGCGCCGTGCTCCCAGAGCGTCAAATTCGTCAAAAAGGTATACGCCCTTTTCTGCCGTCATCGCTTGAAAGATCATGCGGAGCTTCGCTGCGGTCTCTCCCATAAATTTTGTGATTACACCTTCCAATAAGATCGTGAACAACGGGAGGTGCAACTCACCAGCTAAAGCTGCGGCGGTCATCGTCTTTCCCGTTCCGGGTGGGCCTATGAACAGGAGTTTTCGCCTTGCACGGAGGTTGTGATGACGAAGTTTATTTTGTTGTCTCTGCTCCAGTAGCGTCCGCCGGAGTCGCTTTTCCAGCACTTCAGGCAGGACCATACTGGCAAGCCGAATCGTGGGTTGGTGGATGGATAGGAGATTGGCTATCTCTCCTTTCGGCTGCAGAACAACAACCGAACCGCCGCGTTTCTCAATCTGCGAGCCACGGGCGCGTGCCTGATCCACAAGCTCGCGAATCTGTTCTGCGACTCGGGCATGACCGAGTCGCGCCTCGCGCGCAGCGAGTTCCATCGCAACGGAAAGGAACTCTTGTTCATCGCCCTGAACGTGGGTCCGCAGCAGGGCGATCAGATGGCGCGCAGTGCTCATATTGAACGCAAGTGTATACCGAAATTGCTTCTGCGTTACATTCGCGACCCAATGAGCTGTGCCAGAGCGTCAGGTATTCGCCATGTTGAGGTTAGCTTTGAGCGAAAAGCAGATGCCCCAAATTGTTGAAAAGATTGAAAAGGCCGAGCAATAAATGGAAAGTGTAGAATCAAGAGGCATGCTTAGAAGGCCGTTCCGCGCATTTTGAGCAGACAGGATTTCAAAGAACAGGACGGAGTAATCCGAATTGCGGGGAGATTCTCGCGCAGGAAGAGGTCTGTCAAAAAGCTAGCGCAATACCATCACCGGCACGCCCGCCTGCATAATCCCAACGAATCGCAGCCTTATGCCGCCATCAACCGTGTATTCTCAAAGTTCCGGCGGGCTATTTCCCGGGGTTTTCGAATCTCATCGCGGGTCCGCGCTGAGACCGGCCATTGGCGGCTGTGCTTGCTGGGAGCGCTTCTTTTCATCGGCAAATCGCGCTTGTGATGGAACCCTGCCGCGCATTTTGATAGTCGGAAGAGGTTGCTGTAGCCAGTGAAGTAATGACGCAGCGTTTTTTTGAAAGACCGGGGAGAGCTCCAAAGCCGCTGCTTTTTCCCGTGCTTCGGAAATGAACCGGCGCACGCGAGACAAATCGAGGACGCGTGGGCGTTGGGCCTTCGCTTCGGTTGAGATCGGTGTGACCTCGCGTCGCACCGGTTTCCCTGCGCGAATATCTACCGCGGTTGTTTTCGCGATCCGCTCAGCCTCAACCCGCGGAATCGAAACCACCTTTGTCTTCTGCAATTCCAAAATTGGGACGCTTTCCTGCTTCTTGTGCTCGAGAGCCGCCCAGAGGTGATGCGAGACACTGCGGATGCCAGGCTCCCGCGCTTGTGAGGCAAGGTGTTCGGTAAGCTGTTCGGTAAGGTGTTCGGTCAGAATTGTGTCCTGATCGTGGCACTGTTTCGCTTGCGTATCCAATGGCATTCTCGCAACGGGAGCCGCTGCTAAAGGACCAGGGGTGGCAGCCGAATGAACTTCCGCCACGGCTGAATCGTGCAAATCGGCGGAGCCGGCCAGGGGCGGTTCCAGGGCTTTTGGACTCTGAGATCCTGCCACTGGCCTCGCGTCGTCGAACTGCAATGCGGCGGCTGCTTCGTCAACCAGGTATACCGGCACGGGTTGAATCTTTGCTTCGGACGCCCGGATCAGCGCATGTTCGCATAGCAGATTCATCACGCGAGGGATGCCCCGGGAATAAAGATAAACCGCATCGATGGCTTCCGGCGGGAACACCGTTTGGCTTGCCGCGCCCGCGATGCAGAGCCGTCTTTGGATATATCCATCGGTTTCCTCGCGGGAGAATGGCGTCGTGTAGCATCGGAGGCTGATCCGCTGGCGAATCTGGCGCAGGTCGGGCCGTTTCAGCTTTTCTTCAAATTCCGGCTGCCCGGAGAGCACGATCTGGAGAAGCTTGTCTCGAGGAGTCTCCTCATTCAGCAGCGTGCGGATCTCTTCCAGAACATGAAGCGGCAGCCCTTGTGCTTCGTCGATGATAAGCACGGCGTTCGTCCCCATCCGGTAACAATCGACCAGCCACTGATCTAGATGCGCCAGGCGGCTGCTTTTCGAGCGCGAATCCGATGGAATCCTGAAATTGGCAAACATCAAATCGAATAGCTCGTTCACCTCAAGATGAGGGTTGAAAATGAACGCGGTAGGGGTTCGCTGTCCTTGCAGCCATTCCCTCAAGCGGTTCAACAGTGTTGTCTTGCCCGTGCCCACTTCGCCGGTGAGCACGATCAGGCCTTTCCTCGCCTGAATGGCGCTCGTCATGTCGTCGAAAGCGTCTTGGGTTCTTTGGTTCAGAAATAAAAATCGGGGGTCCGGGTTTATGTTGAAAGGATTTTCTCGAAGTCCGAAATATCGTGAGAATGTAAGGTGCATAGGGTGGCGTTCCCCATGAATACCGGGAATAAGCCCGTGAATGAGAATGATGGGCAAAAATCCGGGATCGGACAATACAGAGTTCTACTGGCGAACATGGGTGCTGCACGTAGGGGCGCATTGTTGCCATTCGCCCTCGGCGCCGTTGTTTGAGTCGCTGGAGATGGCCCATCGCATCTCCTACAGCCTGCTCCTCGAATCAGCCCGCAACGATAAACTACGAGTCCGTCAAACATAACGCCCTCCCCTGGTTTCCGAAGCTTTAAAAGGCCAATCTCACGGGGCTTGGGAAGGTGCAACTGGGCCCATTGCCCGCATTTTGAGAAGGCTGGATTTTATAGCGTGGTGAGGGAGTAATCGCGGACCGAGGGGAAGACTCTCGCGCAGGGTCTGTCGAAATGCGAACCCTGCGCGAGAAACGGCTGCTTCATTTCAAAATCAAAGCGTGGCGAGACACTGCCATTCTCCGTCGGTGGACTTCAATTGGCGGACCTTCCCGTCGTCCGCATGGAGAAAGTACGTCCCGTCGGGAATAAAATGTGCGTGAGAAGAACGCACCGAGCACTTGGTCCACTTCATCGTACTGGCAGCAGGGGCCCTGCCGTGTTGGCGAATTTCCACGGTCAACTTGATTGTGTACTCAACCTGGTACTGCACACCGGTTGGCCGCGTGGGCACCAACCGTCCTCGGCCTGTCTCTATTTCGAGGCTCATGGCTGCGCGTGTCCTTTCAGCATGGAAGGCAGGAAGCCCAGCGAGCACGGGCCACTGGGGGGTGGTTCCTGCCGATCTTATTGATTAAGCTAAGGTTATTGCACCTGCGCTTGCAGAACCTCTCCCGGAAGCCGGGGCATCCTGCCTGCGCAAGCTGATTGGATGCGCTCAGCCTGCTCCGCGTCGCCTCGGGCACTGGGCCGTGCCGGTGGGGCATCCTCCATTCGCATCCTCTCCATTTGGATGCCAAGCGCGCGTTCCAGTTGCAACAAATCGGATCGTTGGTCGCGCGAGAATAAGGTGGAAGCTATTCCCCTCGTTCCTGCGCGCCCGGTTCGCCCGACGCGGTGAATGAAGTTCTCGGCGAGATCGGGCAGATCGTAGTTGATGACATGCGCGATATCCTGCACATGAATGCCACGCGAAGCTAAATCGGTGGCGACCAGAACCCTGTAACGCCCCTGCTGAAATCCCGCCAGTGCCGCGGTTCGCTGGGATTGCGAGCGGTCGCCGTGAATCATTGCCGCCGTGAATCCTTCCCGGGCGAGGCTCTTGGCCAGTCGCTCGGTACCGCGCTTCGTGCGCGCGAAAATCAGGCAGCGTCCCGTCTCGCCGGCAAGTAAACGCTGCAGTACATCCTGTTTGCGGTCGGCCGAAACTTCGAGGGCCTGGATCTTCACGTTTTCCGAAGGCTTCAGCGTGGAACCGAACGCGAGGCGCACCGGATTATTCACGTAATCGTTCACCAGGTGCGCCACCGACGCTTCCAGAGTCGCGGAAAAGCACATCGTCTGACGCGTTTTGGGTAGCGCGGACGCAATGCGGCGAATCGCTGGCAGAAATCCCATGTCCAGCATGCGATCCACTTCATCGAGGATGAGCGCGCGCAGCCCGCGGAAATTCACCAAACCGCGTCCGAGGAAATCCTCCAATCGGCCGGGAGTCGCCACAACCAGGCGGGCGCCCTTGCGCAAAGCGCTGAGCTGCAATCCTTCGGACAAGCCGCCAACGACAAGAGCCGCCGGCGCCAGGCGCTTTCCCGCGAGTGCGGCATATTGTTCCACCACCTGCATGGCGAGTTCGCGCGTGGGAACCAGCACCAGCGCCGCCACTCCGGGAGCGCGCAGCTGGAGCAGTTGCTCCGTCACCGGGATCAAAAACGCCAATGTCTTGCCGGTTCCAGTCTGCGCGGTGGCCAATATATCCTTGCCCTGAAGCGCCTCTGGAATCACGGCCGCCTGCACGGGAGTAGGCGTCGAGAAGCGAGCCAGCGACAGTCGCTCCTTCGTGTATTGCGAAATCGGTAATTCTGAAAAACTTTGCATCTCTCTTTAGCCTTTTTGTCTGGCGGGAACAGTTGCGATACTGTCCGCGAATTGCGAAGCAGACTCCACGCACTGCATGCCAGTTCTTTGAATTACGCCGAAAACTTACGGAGGGAATCGAGGGCGGGTCCACTCAGATCAAGAAACTCAACCGAAGCCACCGCACAACACAACCGCGGTATTAAGCGCAACCGGAGTATATCATGGGCGGCCTCCGCGGCCTAACTCTTCATTTGAGAATGCATAAGAATAACGGCTCTTTCCGGCTTTATCTAAGTTAACCGGCATTACACTACCCCAAATTGACGGCGAGTTTCCGTAATTCACCCTATTGCCGCCGCCGGACGATCGTCGTTTACTCGCACTTACGGTTTTTTTCGCGGTCATGAATGTAGTCATGAATACTGTCCTGTAATTCAACGGCCCAGCATTACACGAAGATAGGAGAAACCACGGTGGAGCAGATCACGGGAAACGCAGTGCCGGCTCGGATGCAAATCGCGCCCATCATGCAGGCTGCGCGCACTCAACCTAGAAGAAAACGCGCTTGGATGTCCGCCAATGTTGAAGAGCCGGGTCTGGCCTTTTGGATCGCCCAGGTGACGGATTCGTTTTTCGTTTTCGCGAGAGAGGCCCGGAAACTCGAGCGGCTGTCGCGAAAAATGAGGAGCCCTCTCAGCTCCGATGGCTACAATTATTTGTTGGAGCGGCAGGTTGGATTGGTCCACTGCACTTTTGCCGCCTATATGAAATCTCGGGAAGAAACGTTCGCATACATCAAGTCTCACTACTGGCGCTCCCGGTTCTTCGGACGAAACCGCGCAATCCAACCGGCCGGGAGCGGGAAGGAAGAGGAGATTGACGAACTGATCGTCAGGGCTTCCTGACGGTTCGCCCTTCGGCCGGAACCGAGCTTTTTATGCGCGGGCATTTTTCGGCGAAGCGCTAAAGCCATTTCCCCTCGATCGCGCTATTTGTGCGCGAACGTGGGGTCGGCCGGAAAGCCGGCGGAACCATCGTCGACGGGTACCGCCGCCGTGATGTAAGTCTGGGAGATGCGATCCTGCCAGCTGAAGTGGTCTTCATCCCACACGGCCCAGAGAATTCCGAGCATCATCGTGGCGCCCGATAGCAGGTACCCGAAGCTGCGCCACAAGAGCTGCTGTATGTCGGGCAGCGTGCCGTCGAGCCGAACGATCGTAAGGCCACGGAACTGCATCCCCGGAGTCGCTCCCGCGAACGTCGTGAAAAGGGAAAAATACGACCCGTAGAGCAGAAAGAGCACGGTGAAGCAGACCACCGCATCCATCTTCGCGAACGCAATTTCTCCCCCCATAGAATGAAACAGAACTAGGAATCCCGCGCACGAAAGAACCAGGAAAAATGCGTCGAGCGCGCCAGCCCAGCGACGTTCGGCAAGGGTGGCAACCGGCACGAGAGCCGTCTGAGGATGCGCGCGGTTGTCGGGAGCACTCGAGAAATCCAATTCAGGCTGGATGCGGATTTCCACCCGTTCTGTTTGCCGCTGGCGGTGAGTGGGACGAGTGCGCGGGCGCTCGCGGACCCTTTCCTTTTCTTGGAACTTGGCGCCCTCATCGATTTGCGGCACTGTGCGAAATGGAAGCCCCGTCTGGAGTTCGTCCGGATGCAGCCGCTGGCGGCGTGCGCGATATTCTCCGAGACGCCGGGCGACCTCGCGGTGCCATTCCGGCTCGTCTGATTCCGGAGGCTCTGCGAGCGCGGCCGCGCTCGCGCGGATTGGCCGAGCCGTTTGGTCCGTGTCATCGGGAATGTCACAGAAACAACATTTGCTGGCGTCCTCAAGCAAGAGGGCGCCACACTTCGAGCAGATTCGTATCACTGGTCCGTTTTGCGCTGCGGAAGTTCCAGTGGGGGAACGCGAACGAGTGTAGCATGCGTGCGAAAATGAAAATGCGCAGATGGAACGCGAATGTCGCGAATCAGGCAACCCTCGCGAGAGTGGTGGCCCAAAGGCCCCAGCTATTGCCTGCCGGGCGGACCAACTGCTAGACTATCGCCGCAAGAGTTCGCTGTCGCTCCTGCCATAACTTCCGGTAAAGGGTTATCTATGTCTGGACACTCAAAATGGGCCACGATTAAGCATAAAAAAGCGGCCACTGATGCTCGCCGCGGGAAAATTTTCACCAAGCTCATCCGAGAATTGACGATTGCGACTCGCGTCGGCGGCGCCGACCCGGACACGAATCCGCGCCTGCGAACAGCCATCCTGGCGGCCAAGGGCGAGAACATGCCCAACGACAACATCGAGCGCGCGATCCAGCGGGGCACGGGAACGCTCGAAGGGGAAACACTCGACGAAGTGACGTTCGAAGGGTACGGCCCCGGAGGCGTCGGGGTGCTGGTCCAGGTGGTGACCAGCAACCGCAACCGCATCGTGAGTGAGATTCGGCACATGTTCTCGAAAAACGGCGGCAACATGGCCGAGTCGGGTGCCGTCGGCTGGATGTTTCACCGCCTCGGCGACATCGTCGTGGCCAAGGATCAGGCGAGCGAAGAAAAGATGATGAGCATCGTGCTCGACGCCGGCGCCGAAGACGTGCGCGATGACGGCTCGTCGTGGGAAGTGATCACGCCGCCCGAGGCGATGGAGAAGGTTCGCGAAGCGCTGACGGCTGCGGGGATCACGCCATCCTCCGCCGAGGTGGGATGGCTGCCGCAGAACTACGTGAAGCTGAGCGGGCCACAAGCGCAGCAGATGCTGCGAATGGTGGAAACGCTCGAAGATCACGACGACGTGCAGCACGTTTACGCGAACTTCGATATTGACGAGAAAGAAATCCAGGCTGCGGTTGCCGGATAGGTTTTTGAAGGCTCGCTCTGTCCCCAACAGGTCAGCTTGTGCTTAGCGGCAATCCTTGCTGTGCCGATTCGGTTCAATTCACGATGCTCCGAGCAAGCGATCGTTTTATTCTCGTCGTGTTTAATCGAAAAACCACTTTCTTCCGCTCCTGGCGTGCACGTACACTTGTGCAGCCGACATGTCTTCTAATCGTGCAACCCAACCCGTCACGAATGGGAAGAAGCTGCGTGTGCTAGGTGTGGACCCGGCAGTGGCGGGAGCGACTGGCTACGGAATCGTCGAATTCGAAGGCGCCCGGCCACAACTGCTGCGATTCGGGGCCCACAGGCTCCCGAAGCGAGCGACGTTTGCCGCCAGGTTGAGGGAAATTCATCAATTGATTTCCGGATTAGTGGAGGAATTCGCTCCAGATGCGGTGGCGGTCGAATCGGTTTTCGCGGCGCTGAACGTGAAAACCGCGTTGCGGCTGGCGGAAATGCGCGGAGTGGTGCTGCTGGCCGCCGCGCAAGCCCAAATTCCCGCGCATAGCTATTCGCCGCGAGAGGTGAAGGCCAGTGTTTCAGGATTCGGTGGCGCATCCAAGCAGCAAATGCAGCAAATGGTAGGCTCGCTTCTGGGGCTTTCAGAATTCCCTGAATCCACCGACGCCGCCGACGCGCTGGCCGTAGCCTTCTGCCACGCGCATGCCGCACGCGCTCGCGAGCGCATGGCGGCAGCAACAGCCGACGGCGAGGCTCGGGCTCCACATATTCTCCAGGGCCGATGACACAAGACGCGCAACGAGACACGCAATGAACTTGGGCAAGACGCATCCACGACGGCTCATGCTGGGCCTATTGTGTTGCGCGATGCTACCCTGGGCCGTGGCAGTCCAGGCAGAGCCGGCCATCGCGGCGGTGGTTTCCTTTCCTGCTGCCTTCAAAACCCCTGCCCAATCGAGCGAAAGACCCAACGGATCTGCGGATGCGACCGTCGGAGCGACGATTACGTTCCGCAAGATTTTTAAATCCAGTTACCCGGAATTTGTGGAGATCGTACTGAATCAGAGCGGCTCGGGCACTTACGATATCCGCCAGCTCGCAGATGCCGCCAATCCGCAGTCCTTTACAGTAGGCCCGCCGCTGACGCAAAAGATTTTCGACCTTGCGGGAAGGCTCCATGATTTCCAGGGTGTGGACCTCGAAGTCCACAAGCGAATCGCGAACCTCGGTGAAAAGAGCTTTCGTTATCAGAAGGGCGGTGAGGCACATGAAGTTTCCTTCAACTACACGCTTGATCCCAATGCAGCGCAACTGGTGACGATCTTCGAAGGGCTGACGCGTCAGGAGACGGACCTTTCCGACCTTCAGCGCACCATGCGCTACGACCGCCTGGGCGTGAACGACGTGGTGATTCAAATCGAGGCGGATTACAACAATAAGCAGCTTCCCGAGCCAGAGCAGTTTCTTGTCCTGCTCGATCAAGTTGCGGCCGATGCGAAATTGATCGACATCGCGCGCGATCGCGCCCGTGCGCTTGCCGGTCGCATTCGGTCCTCTCACTAAGCTAGACGGATTCTCGAGGACAATGCCGTCCTTTGGAGCTTTTCGCAAATGCAGGGGTTATTGCTAACCATCCCATGGAACTCCAGTGGCATCTCACGGTAACTATATGAGGGGAATGATGAGCCGACGAGCCAAGTACCTGTTGCCGATTTGCTCCTTGCTGGCCTTTGCTTTTGTTTCTCTGATTGCGATGCGGGCGTTTGCGCAAACCGGCATCGCCCAAAACCGCATTACCCAGCCGGTGAATGAGACGAAACTGGCTGTGCTGCAAGGCAACGTCCACCCATTGGCGCGGGCGCAGTTCGACCGCGGCGCCGCGCCAGCCAGCCTGGCCATGGACCACATGCTGCTCGTGTTGAAGCGCAGCCCACAGCAGGAAGCCGCGCTCGAGGTGCTGCTGGCACAGCAGCAGGACAGATCGTCGCCGAACTACCACAAGTGGCTGACGCCGGAGCAATTCGGGCAGCAGTTTGGCCCCTCCGATCAGGATATCCAGAAGATTAGTACGTGGCTCGAGTCGCATGGCTTCCAGATAAACGAAGTTTCCAAGGGCCGCACGACCATCGATTTTTCGGGCAACGCCGGGCAGGTGCAGCAGGCTTTTCACGCGGCCATTCACCGCTACGTGCTGCCCGACGGCACTCAACACTGGGCCAATGCCAGCAATCCGGAGATTCCGGCGGCGCTTGTTCCAGTGGTGGCGGGCGTGAATTCGCTGAACGATTTTTCCAAGAAGCCTATGAGCCATACCTTGGGCGTTTTCCAGCGGTCGAAGGCCACCGGGAAAATCACGCGGGTGAACCCGCAGTTCACGTACGCCGGGGGATGCAACGACAACCCCAACGCTGGAGTTACCGGCACGAATTGCTTCGCGGTGGGTCCCGCGGATTTCGCCAAGATTTACAACGTGCCTTCCACTGTTACCGGAGCCGGACAAACGATCGCCATCGTAAGCGACACCGATATCAATGAGTCGGACGTAACCAATTTTCGATCTTTTTTTGGCCTGCCCCCTGTTAACTTTCAGCAGATTGAAACGGGAACCGATCCGGGCGTTGTGGCCAACGGAGACGAGGGCGAGGCCGTGCTCGACGTCGAGTGGTCGGGCGGAGTAGCGCCGGGCGCAAACATTGATCTGGTGGTTTCGCCCTCTACAACAAGCACCTTTGGCGGCGATACATCTGCTCAATACATTATTAATTGTCAAACCACTGGTTCCGGCTGTCCCACTGCGGTGCCAGCTTCAATCCTGAGCTACAGCTATGGCGAGTGCGAATTGTTTCTGGGTACTAGCGGGAATGCGTTCTATCAAAATCTATGGAGCCAGGCGGCTGGAGAAGGTATCACCGTCCTGGTTTCCACGGGGGACAGCGGCTCGGCAGGCTGCGACGCATATAGTTCCACGAATACCAGTCCCGTGCAGCCGGCTTTCGACGGCCTGGCGGTAAACGGAATTGCCTCGACTCCCTTTAACATCGCGGTGGGGGGCACGGATTTCAATGACTTCAATTCTCCATCCCAGACGAACATCTATTGGAATTCAACGAACGCCTTACCCTCGCAGGCTTCGGCCAAGGGATACATTCCGGAGATCGCTTACAACGATTCGTGCACGAATTCCCTCATCTATACTGCATTTAGCGACACCAGCGCTGAACAAGGATGCAACGACCCGAGTGTTCAGAGCGTAACGAGTCCTCCTCTTGTTACCACCTTTGGCGGTTCGGGCGGCGTGAGCGATTGCACTATAAACTCAACGATCTCCAGTACGCAGAACCCAGACCCATCCACTTGCAGCGGAGGATATGCGAAGCCGTCCTGGCAGACCGGTCCCGGCGTTCCCAATGACAACAAGCGGGACATCCCCGATGTTTCGCTCTTTTCCGGAGATGGCACGATCCAGAATTTTTATGTCGTCTGCCAGTCCGATCAAATCGCTTCTGCCGGAAACGCCGCGTGCAGTTTGACCGGCCCGTCTACATCCTTTCTCGGTGCGGGCGGCACGTCCGTCGCGACACAGGCTTTCGCCGGAGTGATGGCGCTGGTTGACCAGCAGCAGGGCCGCCAGGGAAATCCAAATCCCGAGCTGTACGCGCTGGGGGCAGCGCAAGCGGCATCGAGTTGCAACGCAACAGGTTCAACCCCCCCGGCGAGCACCTGCGTGTTCAACGATGTGACCACAGGAACAATTGCGATGCCCTGCCAAAAGGGCAGTTTCAATTGCACCACGCTCACCCAAGGTGATACGGTTGGCGTGCTAACTGGGTTTGACGCGGGCACGGGCTACGATCTGGCAACCGGACTGGGATCGCTGAACGTCGGGAACCTGCTCGGCAACTGGAAGCCGAGTTTCTATCTTTCCGCCTCCAACCCGTCGGTGACGATCGCGAGCGCGGGCGGTTCGGGAACATTGGACGTAACCGCCTATGCGGTGGGCGGATTCACCGGGACGGTCAATCTGGCGTGCTCGGGATTGCCGGCAGGAGCGAGCTGCAGTTCCAATCCGTCGTCTCCCATAACACCCACCTCAACGGGCACGCCGATCACGCTGACGGTGAGCACAGGCGCTGCCAGCATGATGGCCCCGGGGGATATTTACAGCCGGCGCAGTCCGCCGATAACCATCGGAGAAATCATCGCAGCCCTGGGTCTGTTCTTGGCTATGTTGCTCGCGGGATGGCGTGATAAGCAGCTTCGGTGGAGCGCGGCGCTGGCTCTGGTGACTCTGGTACTGCTGGCGGCGGGCATGGAGGCATGCGGCGGGGGTTATGGCAGCGGGAATCCGGGGGGGGGCGGGGTTCCGGCCCCGCTAGTCAACCTCAGCCCCAAAAGTCTGACATTTTCCAGCCAGAATGTCGGAACTTATAGCAAGACGCAGACCGTCACCCTAACGGATATAGGCACGGCCAGCATGAGCATAGCCCGTATTTCAGCTTCCGGCGACTTCAGTGAGTCCAATAATTGCGGGACGACGCTCGGAACCGCTGCCAACTGCCCGATCCAGGTGTCGTTCAGTCCAACAGCCACAGGCACTCGGTCTGGCACGCTGACAATTCAGGACAGCGCTGCGGGCAGCCCGCATACGGTGCCTCTGAGCGGCACCGCGGTTTCTTCCGGCGGCGCGGGCAACGGAGGAACGCCGAGTGGGACGAGCATCGTGACCCTTACGGGGACAGCCAGCGGCGGTTCCCCCACGTTCTCGATGAATTTCACGCTGACCGTGCAATAACCGGAATTAGCGGATGAGGATGCCGGCGTAGCCGACGACTTCGTCGTGGTCGCCGTTAATATCGCCGGAAGTTGCGTAGCGAACAAGCTTCGCTTCGCTGGCCTCGAGTTCCAGCATGGCTATGAGCATGGCCACGGTGGCGGCATATCCGCACATAGTAATACCCTCCGAACGCACGACGTCGTAAAGGCCGCGGGGATCGAGCGCCAGAATACGGCCGATGGCGCGCGCATCCTTTGTACGCGTAATCGCGTCGCTCTCATAGTGATTCATGTCTGAGCTGGCAATGACGAGCACTGGCTCCGATTGTGCCGCAACCACACGGGCCACCGCGCGCCCCAGATCTTCGAGAAGGGGATACTGGTCCGCCGCGACTACCACGGGAACAAACCGAAAATCTTTCGCCAGCGTTTGCAGGAAGGGAAGCTGCACTTCGAGCGAATGTTCGCGCTCGTGCGCAACAGCGTCCTCCTGAAGATGCGGGCACGCGCGCGCCAGTTCGCGAGCGAGCGCCGAGTCGACCGGCGCTTCGCCGAAAGGCGTCCTCCAAGTTCCCTCGGTAAGAATGGCCATGGGTGCGCCGCGCGGAAAATGCCGGGGCCCCAGCAGAATGCAGCGTGAGGGAATGCGGAGCGAGGAATAGACGGCTCCCGCAACGTGGCCGGAATACATGTACCCTGCGTGCGGCACAATGCATGCGCGTGCCGCGATTTTTTCCGTCTCAGCGGGGCAGAATTGGCGGATTTGGCGGGCGAGCTCGCGGGCGTCGGAACTGTAAAAGCGCCCGGCAACGGCGGGAAGACGAACCATAAAGGCTAGTCCCGGATCACCAGATCAAAGGGCTTTCGAAGGCTTGCCGCGAATCTTCAGCGCTACGGTTTGTCCGTGGACACAGAGTATCCGCACTTTATCGCCATATTGATAGCCGCCCGCATCCATAATTTTTTGCATTTGCGGCTGCAGTCTCTGTGAATAGGTGAAGGTATGGACCATGCGGCCGTTGCCTTGTTCCTGAACCATGATGGAGTGCCTGTCCGCGCGAATCACTTTTGCGTGAAGCCAGGCGGCCTTGGTGGAAACGCCGGAATTATTGCGGACAACAACGGGCGCGGAGGGATTCATCTGCGCACGCGCTGGCGCACAGGGAAATGCGATTGCAGACAGAAGGGCCACGCAAGCGAAGATTCTAGAGTTCTTCATCAAAGGAAATCTTCAGAGACTTCAGAAACTTGATATCTTGTGGAGTAATTTCAAGCTTGGCTTCGGTGGCTTCGTCTTCTTCGTCGAGAATCTCCTCGTCGACGCGAATGTGCAGGGATTCCAGAAAACGGCGGTCCTGCGGTGTCATGGGCGAGTCCTGGGCAGTGCGGCGCGCGAGTCCAATGGTGGCATCGAGCTTCAGAACGATATCAAAGCCAGCGGCGCGAACGCTGGAGATTGCATCCGCGATGCGCTCGGAGTCCGACACGCTGTCGTTGATGGCGTGCCCGAGCTCCCGCAGCAATTGTTTCATCCGGTCATCAAGTTGCAAGGGCGTTACCTCCCGGGTCAAAAGCCCTTTCTTATACCAATCTTAGAACTGCGGCAAGCACCAAGCAAGGCTCACATGAGCTGCGAGAATCGCGTGGGTTACCTGTCCTCCGGCATGGGCGGGAATGACGCCGGGGACGCAATCTATAATACAATGGCCGCTATGCGGGCGAGCCTGATTCCGGCCTTGTGGCATTCCATGAAAGTCACCCTCCGCGTCCTGTGGCGGGTGACGCGGCAGGTGTTTCACGAGGCTACCGGAGCCCTATTCGGATTATTCGCCGCCTATGGAGCGCTGCTCGCCTGGAGACAGTGGCGGCATGGCCCCATTCTGTGGCTGATAGGATTCGCCGTCGCGTACTCCATTATGATGGCTGCGTTTGCCGTAGGCTCGTTTCGCCGCGCGCGACGAGTCCGCTGAATCACGCCACGGCGCCCATTCACTCCGGGTGGCCGCGTCGTTTGATTTTGTCGTCATGACTGACAATATCCATAAGCGATCCACACTCTCCGACAAAAAGTCCGCATCGACAACCGGCCTGCCAATGGAAGTGGTCGTAACGCCGGAGGACGTGAAAGACTGGAACCCCGAGCGCGACCTGAACTATCCGGGGCAGTTCCCGTTCACTCGCGGCGTTTATCCCACAATGTACCGCGGGCGCCTGTGGACGATGCGGCAATACGCCGGCTTCGGAAGCGCGGCGGAATCGAATCGCCGGTATCGCTATCTGCTCGAAAAAGGGCAGACGGGACTTTCCGTTGCGTTCGATTTGCCGACGCAGATCGGCATGGATTCGGATCATCCGCTGGCGCAGGGCGAGGTCGGCAAGGTGGGTGTGGCGATCGACTCGCTCGAGGACATGCGGATGCTGTTCGAAGGCATACCGCTCGAACGTGTGTCGACGTCAATGACGATCAATTCCACGGCGGCGATTCTGCTGGCGCTATACGTGGCGGTCGCCAAGCGGCAGGGAGCGGATCTGGCGCGGTTGGCCGGCACCGTGCAAAATGACATCCTCAAGGAATACATCGCGCGGGGAACCTATATTTATCCTTTGCGGCCGGCGATGCGGATTGTGACCGATATCTTCGCATGGTGCCTCCGGGAAATCCCGCACTGGAACGCGATTTCGATTTCGGGCTACCACATTCGCGAGGCCGGCTCCACCGACGTGCAGGAAGTGGCCTTCACGCTGGCAAATGGGATTGCCTACATAGAAGCCGCTCTCGCGGCCGGGCTGCACGTGGATGAATTCGCGCCGCAGCTTTCGTTTTTTTTCAACGCGCACAACGAACTCCTGATGCAGATCGCGAAATTCCGAGCGGCGCGGCGGCTGTGGGCGCGCACGATGCGCGACCGCTTCGGTGCGCGCGATCCCCGGTCGATGATGCTGCGGTTCCACGCGCAGACGGCGGGATCGGCCTTGACGGCGCAACAGCCGGAGAACAACGTGGTCCGAGTGGCGCTCCAATGCCTCGCCGCCGTGTTGGGGGGGTGCCAGTCGCTCCATGCCAACGCACTCGACGAGGCGCTCGCACTCCCCACGGAAGAATCGGCGCTGCTGGCCTTGCGCACGCAGCAGATCATCGCCCATGAAACGGGCGTGGTAAACACTGTCGATCCAGTCGGCGGATCGTACGCGATCGAAAAATTGACGGATGAAATCGAAGCTTCCGCGCGGGAATATATCTCCAGAATCGATGCCATGGGCGGCATGCTGCGCGCAATCGAGGCAGGGTACGTGCAGCAAGAAATCCAGAAGTCGGCGTACGAATACCAGGCAGCCGTGGAGCGAGGAGAACAGATTGTCGTGGGAGTGAACCGCTATCAGAAGGATAAGGAGCAGCCGATTCCCATGCTGCAGATCGACCCGGAAATCGAACATACCCAGGTGGCTCGCGTCCAGGCGCTGCGGGCACGTCGTGATTGTGCCAAGGCCAGCGCCGCACTCGGGGAAATCGAGCGCCGCGCCGGCGGGAATGAGAATCTAATGCCTGCTATTCTTGCGGCGGTGGAGGCGTACGCGACGGTCGGCGAAATCTCCGATGTGCTTCGCCGCGCCTTTGGGGAATATCAGGAATCCGTGATTATTTAGCAGGATCTCGCGGAATCCTGAAGAACGGTCTCCCATCGCCATTGGGATCAAATCCAATGAGTTTTCTTGGCAGCAAGTCCCCAAGAGCGGTTCTTTACGCCGTCAAGCGGCCCACATAATGACGGTGGCCCGTTTCATCGAGATTCCAGCAAACCCAAGGCACCCGTACTCAGGTGGGGCATACTCAAAGCTATGAAGTTGATTCTCGCGTCAGCGTCGCCACGACGAGCTGAAATTCTGCGCAATGCAGGCTTCGCTTTCGAAGTCTATCCGGCGGGCGTGGATGAGACGCGGCTCTCAGGCGAAAGCGCGGAGAATTATGTGCTGCGGCTTGCCCATCGAAAGGCCCGGAGCGCCGCGGAATGCGCCGCGCGAAAGAATGACCGAGCGATCGTCATTGGCGCGGACACGGCCGTTGTGGTGGCGGCCCAGATTCTCGGCAAGCCGGCCGACGTCGAGGACGCCCGGCGCATGCTTCGGCTGCTAAGCGGCCAGACGCACGAAGTTCTGACCGGCCTATCCTTCATCGCCATACCGGAGGGTCCGGAATCCTCATACGTGCAAACGACCCGCGTGAGCTTCTTAGCGATTTCCGAGGAGGACATCGACAAATATCTGAATACGGGAGAACCGTTCGATAAAGCGGGCGCTTATGGGATACAAGGCATCGGCGGCCGATTCGTTTGGCGAATCGAAGGGTGCTACTTCAACGTGATGGGTCTGCCGATCTCGCGGGTCTGGTCCACATTACACACATTCGGCTGGGACGACATGAAATGAAACCGGGCACAGGATCGGTTTCGGGCAGGCCTCTGGTGAATTACCAAACCACAACCTCGGCCTCGTTACTTTTTCTCTTCTGTCGGCGTGGTCACGACTGGCGGATTCACGGGCTGGCTCGGCGAAACTCCCGGCGCGTCGCCGCGCATTCCGTCTTTGAACTCGCGGATCCCTTGGCCGAGACCTCGCATAACGTCGGGAATCCGGCGGCCGCCAAAAAAGACCAGTACGATCAGCAGGATGATTAAAAGATGTGGAACACTTAGTGCTTCCATTCTGTGCCTCTCTTCAACGCTTGGACCGCATCGGTATGGCTAAATTCGATCCGGAAAGAGCGTCGCCCGATAGATGTAAGTATAACACGCTCCTTCCCTACCGGCGAGTCACGTGCTCACAGTCCAGATATTTCAATCTCCGCGCGTTTGAAGTCGCTCCATCGGCGGCTAGCGACCTCGGCGGACTACGGAAGAGATTTCTTCTCCGATCGCGAGGGCTGCCTTTCGAGGATTCGGCGCCGCGGTGATTGGCCGCCCAATTACAAGGTAGTCCGCACCGGCGCGCACAGCCTCGGACGGAGTTGCCACACGGGCTTGATCGTTCGTGGAGGAATTCGCCGGACGGACTCCGGGAACAACAATCAAAAATCCAGGACCGCATGCTCGCCGGATGGCTCGAACCTCATGTGCCGAGGCGACGACGCCATCAAGCCCGGCTACCTTCGCAAGACGCGCCAAGGCTACGGCTCGGGAAGCGGGTAACCCCGCGAGCCCGATCTGGCGCAGTGCTGTGGCATTCAGGCTGGTCAAGATCGTAATGCCCAAGAGAGCAGGGCGGGTCTTCCTGGCTGCTATGGCATTCCGCGCGGCCCGCATCATCTCGATACCGCCGGCGGCATGAAGCGTAAGCATCTTGATGTTGGGCAGCTCGGCCGCGGAAGCAACCGCACCGGCGACTGTGTTGGGAATGTCGTGGAACTTCAGATCGAGAAAAATTTCAAATCCAAGACCTGCGAGCCTCTTCACTGCTCGCGGGCCTTCCCCCGTGAACAGTTGGCTGCCCACCTTGAGCAATCCAGCCGCTCCCCGAAGCTGGCGCGCCAAGGACAGTGCTGGCCTAAGTTGCTCAACGTCAAGAGCGACAATTAGTTGCGATGATCCGAAGCGGACCGTGCCGGCACCTCGAGAAGTTCTAACCGGACCTTGGCAAGACCACTTTCGTCAAATCCAAGCCTCCGGGCCACCTCGTATGATACATCGAGCTCGCGTCCTTCGACATAGGGACCGCGATCATTTATCCGGACAATCTGGCTGCGGTGATTCCTAGGATTGATAACTCTGACGATAGAGCCGAGGGGCAAAGTAGGGTGGGCGGCGGTCGTCGCGAACATATCATACGTTTCCCCGTTTGCAGTCGTCTGTCCATCGAACGATTCCCCATACCAGCTGGTAATACACTGCCATACCGCTAAGGGCTTTCCGTGACCCTTCGTGACGGAGTCTGCTTGGGGATCAAAGGGTGCATTCTGCAAGGATGTTTCAAGTTGGGCCGAACTGATATCTCTCCCGAGGAGCGTTGGGTTGACGGATGGCGTGAATACTAGCAAGGCTACGCCTACAGCAGCGCACTCCAGACCAACCAAAATGATCTTTGCTCTCATGGCACCTAACCTTTTATCGATCAGCATATTGTACGTTTCGCAGCGAACGATAGCAATCGATTCACAACTGCAGGAATCCGTTCAAGTTGCTGATTCTATTGACATTTTCGTTTTGGCACCACATCTCGAGCCCGCCCACGAGCGCCTCCGACGCCCGCGGATCTATGAAGTGAGCTGTTCCTACTTGAACCGCTGAAGCTCCAGCGAGCATATATTCAGCCACGTCCGTTGGGCTCTCAATACCGCCAAGCCCTAAGATCGGGATTTTGATCACCCGACTTGCCTCGTAAACCAGCCGGATGGTTATAGGCTTTATCGCAGGTCCAGACAATCCTCCCGTCGTACTACCAAGACGAGACTTTCGACTGTGGCTATCCAGACACAAAGCCGGGTATGTGTTAGCGATTACCACTGCATCGGCTCCGGCTGATTCAGCTGATTGTGAGATAAGCCCAATTATTCCAACAGTTGGAGAAAGCTTTACCCAAAGAGGCCGGGTGGATGCCTTGCGCACTGCTGCTACTACCTCCGCAGTAAGGGCAGCGTCGGTACTGTATTCAATCCCGCCACGTTCCACGTTAGGGCAGGAGATGTTGAGCTCATAGGCGGTTATTCCCTGAGCATCTTCGAGGATACGTATTACCTCCACGTATTCCGAGATGTTGTGTCCGAAGACGTTGGCGATGATTGCCGTATCGTACTGGCGAAGTTGAGGAAGTTTTTCGGCGACGAAGGCACGCACCCCGACATTTTGCAGCCCGATCGCGTTAACCATGCCGCTCGCGGTTTCACACATGCGAGGTGGCCGAGCCCCGCCCATGGGCTCCACGGAGAGGCCCTTGACTACAAGTCCGCCAAGGCGATTCAGATTAAGCAGGTGGGCGAACTCCACGCCATAGCCAAAAGTACCACTCGCAGCAATGACGGGGTTTTTCAAGCGGACTGCGCCGACGGAGACTCGGAGGTCAACCCCCGCAGGCGGTTCGGGAACGAGTGCCGGCTCGGTCGAGCTCACTGCGCGACAGTCTAGCACGACGGTCAATATTCGGCATTCGCCGTGTTCTTGTGGCTGCCTGTGTGGCTGCGAACTCACGGCGGTCTATGCTAGGATGAGGCGCCCAAATGCAAGTCGTCGAGAAAAGAATGCTGATGTCTGCCGCGGAAATCGACCGAACGCTTCAGAGACTGGCTCATGAAATCGTGGAAAAGAGCGGCGGCGCAAAAGACCTTGCTTTCGTGGGAGTCCGGCGGCGCGGGGTACCTCTGTCTCAAAGGCTTGCGAAATTGATTCGGGAGTTCGCGCATATCGACGTCCCCGTGGGCACGCTCGACATTACGCTCTACCGAGACGACCTCTCGACGGTGGGACCGCAGCCAATCATCCAGTCGACGGACATTGATTTCGCCGTGGACGACCGCGATTTGGTCGTGGTGGACGACGTTCTCTTCACGGGCCGAACCATCCGCGCCGCTATGAATGGGCTATTCGATCTGGGAAGACCGAAACGGATTCGCTTGTGCGTCTTGATCGACCGCGGGCATCGCGAGTTGCCGGTCGAGGCCACGTTCGTCGGAAAGACCGTTCAGACAAGCGACTCCGAGATCGTGGAAGTTCGCCTCCAGGAGCTTGACGGCGAGGAACGAGTCATGTTGGTCGACCGGGTTTCCTGAATCGCCGGCAATCTGCCAGGAAAATTTCTAAAGGGAAACAGTGCTCGAGCGCCTGCAACATTTACTGGGGATGGAAGGTCTCAGCCGCGAACAAATCCTATTTATTCTCGACCAATCCAAGCCATTTCAGGAATTTCAGCGGCACCCGTTGAAAAAGCTTGCCACGCTTCGCGGCAAGACGGTCGCCGTGGCGTTTTTTGAGCCGTCGACGCGCACGCGCATCAGTTTTACCACCGCCGCCGCGCGCCTGGGCGCCGACACCATGAACCTTCAGGCCGAATCTTCCAGTCTGAAAAAAGGCGAATCGCTGATCGACACTGTCCGCACGCTGGAAGCGATGCGGCCGGACGGAATCGTGATGCGGCACAGCTCCTCGGGCGCGCCGGAATTTGTGAGCCGCAGGCTCGGAATTCCGGTGCTTAACGCCGGAGACGGCACCCATGAACATCCAACGCAGGCGTTGCTCGACGCGCTGACCATACGCGATCGTAAGGAAAAGCTCGATGGCTGGAACGTGACCATCCTGGGCGACATCCTTCACAGTCGCGTGGCACGCTCCAATATCCATCTGCTCAGTAAATTCGGCGCGCAAATCACGCTCTGCGGACCGGCGATGTGGATTCCTCATGAACTTGAATCGCTGGCCCCGGGCCTGCGCCGCACGACGCGAATCAAGGAAGCGCTCGACGGCGCCGACGTCATCATCGTTCTTCGCGTGCAGACGGAGCGAATCCACGAACCGCCACTGGCCGCGGAGGAATATATTCTGAGCTATCAGCTCACGACGGAACGCCTGCGACTGGCGCAACCGGATGCGCTGGTGCTGCATCCTGGCCCCATGATTCGCGGCCTCGAGATTGACCCCGCCGTAGCTGATGGACCGCAATGCGGCGTACTGGAACAGGTGACGAACGGTCTGGCGGTACGCATGGCCCTTCTCTACCATCTGATGGGCGGCGCACCCACCGACGCTCCACATCCTGCAAAGGACCGATCGAATGCTGATGATTAAAAATGGCCGCGTGCTGGATCCGGCAACGAAGACGGACGCGGTCCTCGACGTATTGCTCGACGGGGAAAGCATCGCCAGGACTGGCGAAAATCTTTCCGCTCCAGACGCAGAGATTTTTGATGCGACCGGCTTGATTGTCGCGCCTGGCTTCATTGATCTGCACTGCCATCTGCGCGAGCCGGGCCAGGACATCTCGGAAACCATCGAGACCGGCACGCGATCTGCGGCGCGCGGCGGATTTACAGCCGTGTGCTGCATGCCCAACACCGTGCCCGTGAATGACAATGCGTCGGTAACACGCGGGATCGCTGAGCGCGCAGCCGCCACCGCGAGCGTGCGCGTGTGGCCAATCGGGGCAGCGTCGATGGGAAGCAAGGGCGAAGCGCTGGCGGAAATCGCCGCAATGAAAAATGCCGGTATTGTTGCTGTGAGTGACGACGGCAAGCCCGTGGCCACCGCGCGCCTGATGCGGCAGGTCATGGACTACTGCAATGCGCTGGACCTTCCTGTAATCGATCACTGCGAGGATCCCTCTCTATTTGCCGGCGGCGTGATGCGGGAGGGAGCACAATCGATTCGATTGGGGTTAAAGGGCATTCCGGCACAATCGGAATCAATCTGCTCGGGACGCGATGTCGAAATGGCCGGCCTAACGGGAGCGCGGCTGCATATCGCGCATATGTCCACCCGCGGGTCGCTCCAATACGTCCGCGCAGCCAAAAAGGAAGGCTTGCGAGTCACCTGCGAAGTGACTCCGCATCACTTTACGCTCACCGACGAGGACGTCCGATACGATTCGCACTATAAAATGAATCCGCCGCTCGCCTCGCGTGCTGACCGCGATGCGCTTATCGAAGGACTGGCGGACGGTAGCGTGGACGCCATCGCGACCGACCATGCTCCGCACCATCCCGCGAGCAAGGAGGTTGAATTCGACCGCGCGCCCTTCGGCATCACCGGATTCGAAACGGCGCTTGCGCTGGGATTGGATGAGCTCGTTCATCCGGGCCGGATTTCGCTCCTGCGGCTGGTGGAGCTTTTTACAACAGGCCCGGCGAAAGTTCTAGGAATGAACAGAAAGATAGCGCCTGGCGAGCCTGCCGACCTGACCATTTTCTCGACCGATCATTCATGGACTTTTCGTGCCGCGGAATCCCCCAGCAAATCCCGGAACACGCCCTTCGATGGCCGTGCCTTTCACGGCGCACCAATGGCCACGATCGTGGCCGGCCGCATCGCCTTTCGGCGTTAAGACCAGATCGCCGAGTCGATTATAGAAGCCGGTGCGTTGAATTCCTTGCAGCACACAGGAACGATGCCATCCTTCGACCCCAGACGACGGAATTTCCGGCAAGCCCAGCAATTACTCGGTCGATGTGACGATTGAGAAGCTAGAAGGAATTCTGCAAGCAAAAGGCGTCACGATCTTTGCGGTGATTGATCACAGCGGTCAAGCACAGAAGGCCGGGATGAGAATGCCACCCGCAAAGATCGTGGTCTTCGGCAGTCCAAAAGCGGAACGCCTTTGATGGTCGCTTCCCAGAGTATTGCCACCGATTTGCAGCTGAAGATACTTTCGTCTCGGAAGACACGAATGGATAGGTATGAGTGTCCTATGATGTACCAGTATACTAGAAGTAACTTCACAAACTACCGGAAGAAGTTGGTTCAGAACATCGCGATTGTGGAAACCGTTGCGACGGAAGGCCAGCGGGTGCTGCTTCACTCTGCAGGCTCTGCTAACTTCGTTCTTCCGCGTTTAATGAGTTGCGGGTTCAGCGGCGGGATGCATGCCGTGTTGTGGAACTTCGTGGACGCCGCGAGCCGGCGGCTCCTGATGGAAGCGAAAGAGCTGATTGATCGGCCCGGCGCCTTTGCCGATTTGATAAGACTTTTCAATGGCTTTGGTGACGTATGCCTTGGCGAGAATAACCGCTTCGCGCAACTGCTGGCCACAAGCTAGCTGCGCCGCGATAGCCGAAGAAAACGTGCAGCCTGAGCCGTGGATGTTCGGGTTCTTCACGTGATCGCCGCCGAACGTCTCGATCTCCATTCCCTCGCACAGCACGTCGATCGGCCTGTCAAGATGGCCGCCGGTAACGATTACGGAGCGTGCGCCCATTTCCAACAGCTTTTGTCCCGCGGCTTTCATCCCGTGGAGGTCCTTTACTTCCATGCCCGTGAGCAGCTCCGCTTCGGCCATATTGGGTGTGATCACGCTCGCGCGCTTGAGAAGATCATCTCGCACGAACTTCAAACCCGCTGCATCGAGAAGTTCGGCATTGCCCGCCGTGGACCGCGAAACCGGATCCAGAACGATATGCGCGAATTCATGGCTGTCGAGAAAATCGGCAATCGTGGCCGCATTCGCCCGATTTGCGAGCATTCCGATCTTTATCCCGGCAAGGGTTACGTCTTCGGCAAGCGCATCGAGTTGTGCGCGCAAAGTTTCGGAAGGAATGGGATGCACGGCGCGCACGCCCTGCGTCGATTGCACGGTCACGGCCGTGATGGCCGCTATGCCATAGCAGTTGTGCGCTGCGAACGTTTTCAGATCGGCGGCAATGCCTGCGCCGCAGGAGGGATCGAATCCGGCAATGGTGAGAAGGATGGGCGGCGTCTGGCTGTTGTTACTTGTGTGGTTGCTCAAAACGTCCGGCCCTCGCAACAGGCACAAATGCCGGCCACACCCTGCAGCAAGCGTGCCAGCAAACAAAAATGTAACCGCGTTTGCACGTCGCACGCAACAAGAATTTCATCACAGGACGAAGCAGAGCTGCGAAAAAAAATGAGGCCAGCGAAAGTTACGGGAACAGGCCGCGGACCAGCGTGGCATCGGCCACGCGGCCGACGGCAAGAGCGTATGCTCCAGTGCGCATGTGGGTGCGATGCTTTCGCGCCATCTCGTGCACTTCCTGGAATGCGCGCCGCATCACCGATTCGAGCTTGGCATTTACTTCCGATTCCGACCAGAAGGAGCTTTGATCCTGCAGCCACTCGAAATAGCTGACCGTCACGCCCCCGGCATTGGTGAGAATATCTGGCAACAAGGCGATGCCGCGCCGCGCAAGAACTTCATCCGCATGCGGCGTGGTGGGACCGCTGGCTGCCTCGGCAACGACTTTCGCTTTGATCTGATCGGCGTTATTAAGCGTGATGGCATTTTCGAGCGCAGCGGGAATCAAGATGTCGCATTTCATGGTCAGCAGGTCATCGTTGGAGATGCGCGAAGTGCCCGGCATACCCACGACCGTGCCGGAACGCTCCTTGTAGCGCATAGCCTTGAGCGGATCAATGCCGCGCGAATTGAACACACCGCCGCGAGAATCGCTGATGGCGATAATGCGTGCTTTTTTCTCCGCGAATAGGCGCGCTGCCAAGGAACCGGCATTACCGAATCCCTGGATCGCGACGCTCGCGCCGCGTAGGGACATTTTTTTCACCTTGCAGGCTTCTTCGGCGACCACGAGACATCCGCGCGCCGTCGCTTCTCTTCGCCCCTCGGACCCGCCAATTGATACGGGCTTGCCGGTGACGGCGCCCAGCGCGGAATACCCCTTCGCCATGGAATAGGTATCCATGATCCAGGCCATCGTTTGTGAGTCGGTATATACATCGGGAGCGGGAATATCTTGCTCGGGCCCGATAATTGGCAGAATTTCGGATGCGTAACGCCGCGTCATGCGCTCCAGTTCGGGCTTGCTCATCCGTTTTGGATCGCAGATTACGCCGCCTTGACTGCCGCCAAAGGGGATGCCGACAGCCGCCGTCTTCCACGTCATCCAGATCGCGAGCGCCTTGACCTCGTCGAGCGTGACGTTCGGGTGATACCGAATCCCGCCTTTTGCCGGGCCTCGGACGGTGTTGTGTTGAACGCGATACCCGGTGAACAACTTAAGCTGGCCGTTGTCCATCTTGGTAGGAACGGATACCTCAAGGACGCGCTTGGGCGTGCGCAGGATCTGGCGGATGCCGGGGTCGAGCTTCAGATATTCCGCGGCAATATCGAACTGAATTTGCGCAATGTGGTATGGGTTCAAATCCTCGCGCGGCGCGATCCGTGGCATTGGCTGCGGGGCCGGCTTTGGAGCTGTGGCCATCGTCCCTTCCTCCCTGACGTGTATCTCCTGGCGCCGAAACTTTTCTCAAGCCTAAGGGGGTCCGTAAGTTCTGAGAGAATCGAAGTTTAGCCAAGCTGAGGCGGATGTCAATCGAAACTGCCACAAATCGTCAGAGTGTGTGCTTAGAGATAGGCATGCCTGTCAGGTGTCTGGAGTCTGTAAGTGCAGGTTAACTTACTGCATACACAGTAATTAGTCTTTGCCATTCCGGCCGTGTGCTGCGTAGATCGCTACAGCTTTGCACGAACGCAATAATCAAGTTGTTGAAGTATCATATTTGTATTACGAAGTCGAAAAGCCCCGACTTGGCCGTTGAGCACGGTCGGTTTTATTGGAACTCATCGGTCTGGCCGAAATGACCGCATTCCAGCATATAAGGGTGATATTTCGAAAATGCCTCTGAGCAAAATGCGTCCGGGTGCATGATCGTGTGAGTCGTGGCGCTGAACGCCAGCAGGGCTGCATCGGGTGGCGCGATCACCAAGCCCGTTTCCGGCGTGATGTATTCGCAGCCGATAAAGATGAGCAGCGGATCGTACGTAGTTAAGCGAACAGCTTTATAGACCAATGCCGTCGCTAGAATTTCGCTGTCTTTCGATTTCAGCCTATGCGCTTGGTCTTTGGGTACGCCAGCCTTGATCGCTTTTTCCTTGAAATCGAGAATCTGACGCTCATCGAACCTGAACTGAAGCGTTGAACTCTTCAGCGCCACCTCTTGCACCGGCGCAAGCCATTCCACAAATGGATTCAACAAAAACTCTTGCACCTTATCGTGCCCGGGCTTCCCCTTACTCAGGAATACGATTTCAGAAACAGTGCCACTGGGGATTCCCAAGATTGCGGTGCCGGTTTCAAATCGCTGGATGTCAGCAAGCAAGCCGGGAAGCTTGTCTTTCTCGACATTAAAAAACGCCAATTATGCAGCAAGAGTCCCAAACTTCTAGCGGGAGCTTCTTACTCGGCATCGCGCAAGCCTCTTACAAACGATACTGAGTCTTGGCCTTCGGGAAGATGTATTAAGCCCACTAAATCAGCGAGTCTCACCGACGGCTCTGTCGGCAAGCGCTTGATGTGATCAACCTCGGCGGAATATGGCCATGCTTGGCCGGGTTTGTAGCGTAACTTGCCCTCAATTTCCACCGTACCCTCGAAGCTGTCGCCCAAGGAATGAACCAAGCCTGCATCATGATAGATACATTTAACGGGGAGCGATGGCGCGGTTGGCAATTGCAAGCTGAAGGTTCTCTCCTCAGGACGCCAACTGTCGAGAACTGCCAGCCGCCCGCGAAGGGTGCCATGCGAAACATATTCTCGTCGCGGCGCGTGAGGCAGTTGAGCAGTCGCCTGTTCTACTCGCTTTTGCAGCAATGCCGTCACGGCGAACTGTTCGTTAAGTCTCCCATTTCCCATGGATACGATCGTGGCTGGCGAAACGCTAAACACGAAATCCCGCAGCGCAGAAATTGACTCTGGCGTGAATCTGCCCGAGGGTTTTCCCGTGCGTTCGATCTGTCGCAAACCAGCTTCCCAGTTTTCCGCAAGGGCGGGTAGCGGTTTGCCAGTTTTTATTTTGACCGGCTGGACTCGAATCAGCGCAGATGATTTCCGCAAATCGACCTGCACGTTCGAGGCGTTCCTGATAGGTGCCGGTGCCGGGCCGGAGGCACGCGCGGCGTTCCATAAACCGGGTCAGTAGCGCGGCAAGCAAGGCATTATTTCTAGACCATTCGGGAGTTTCGTTGCGGCGTTCCGCGCGAGATTTGTGGGGAAACACTTCCATCCGCGAGTAGTCGTCGTAGGTCAGCGACGTTCTTCCTGAAACGGGCATGGCGCGTTTTCCGGCGAACGCGTGTTGATCGAATGAAAGTGACAAGGCAATCTCCACCGGGGCCGCAAAATGATACGGGGATGACTGCCCTCGCCAAGCGGGGGAGTTTTTGGTTAGGCTCTCGCGCATGCGATCAATTCGGCTTCCGAATACCCCGCGCGGCCCGCTTTGTAGCGCCTGCAAATTCCGCCCGGCAACCTACGGCGATACCAAATGCCGAAAATGTAAGACGCTCGAAGGCGCTGTAGCTGCCGTGCGTCAATCCGCCTAACCCCCACTGTGTACTCGATAGTCACGGTGTCCCCTGGTACTCGCGCTACATATGAAGCGCCACATTCTCATTTATCTGTACCGGCTGCGGGGCAAACCCATTTACGTAGGGCGGGCTTATGATGTCGCCCGTCGTGATCGCCAGCACCAAAGTGCAAAGAATCCGCGAAATTGTGAGAAGCATCTGCAAGAAATAGGACGCGCACATTTCACGCTGGAAACCGTAGGCGAGTGTTTCGATTGGTCGCATGGCAAGCGGGCTAACGCGCGCTCGCTTGTGCTAGAGAGACACAGGCTGCCGGAGCTCCCGCTGTGGAGGCAGCTCTTGATCGGCTCAACACCGTAGAGCGCGAAGTTCAGGGACTGCGCACGAGTTGAAGCGAAACAAATGATTTATTCCTGTCCAGTTTGCTGGAAAGAGATTTCGGCGAAAGCGTCTACTTGCCCGTACTGTTCCGCAGACATTCTTCAAGCCGATTCGCGGCCATTTATTGAAATACTGCTCGCCGCTCCAGCAGCGCTCTCACGTCTTGAGCCGCTCCTTGAGGCAGTCGTATGTCACGCGATATTTCTGGGCGATGGCAAGCGCGTACGCGAGCCCATCCGCTGGTTTTCTTTCCACTTTGAAAGTTCGAATCGCCGGGTTGTCTGGATCGACTGTGCTGACGACGCTGACGATCTTTTCATTGAACGAGGCTAACTCATCCAGGAAGGTGACCCAGACGCAAAGCAAATCCAATGCGAAAATTCTTGCCATCACCTTTTTGCTTAAAAAAAAACGGCATCCTTGACCGTGGTCGAAGAGAACATCTCATTCATGATGACCAGACTGTTTGGTGTCGCTTGGTCGAGTATGTTGCGGATGTGAACCAAGTCGTCATGCAGCTTTCAGCGCAGCGTGGTGATTTGTTCTTCCCGGTCGAAACGCGTGAAGAGGCGGTCGAAGAGAAAAAGCCGAACGTGGTTTCCTGGGACTGGGCAGCCCAGACCTGCCAGAAAATGCAGCTGACCGATCATGCGCGCAAATGTTTTCCTACCGCCTTGGTTCGGACCCGAAACCACGAAGATGCGCTCCGATCCGTTCAGAAAGAAATCATTAGGGACAACGGCGAGAGCTACGAGGAATTTCTGAAGGGGCTAGCAAAGGAATGGGGAATCGCTACGCCGATGCGAGAAGATCTGGCGCGAATTTTGACTTCGTGCAATGGGTCAGACGTAAGCGATCCAGCGCCCCGCAGCCACTACGCCGAACCACAACAGGATCCCAAGTGCGCCCGCGCACTTGGCCGCCAGAGGCGTCATGGGAGTGCGGTCCCACCTCTCCACGCTTCGATAGGCTACCATGTGAAAAATCAAGGCATTCACGCCTGCCAGCAAGATCATGAGCATCTTCAACTGAAAGGCCCGGTTGTCATACATTTTGGTGGCTTCGGATGAGAAAAGAAGAAGCCCTGTTACAACCTGAATACCAAAGCCAGTCCACGTCCACGGCAGAAACCGATGCGCCAATTTCGATACAGCATCTTCCTTGAACGCTAAGTTTAAGAGCCGCAGGTCGAGGATGGAAGTCGATCCGACCAGCAGAACGATGCCAAAAATGTGAACAGTCTCGATCACCGGAAACTCCCACAGTGAATCGCGCACGGACGCCCCAATCGTCGTATTTTCGAGCCACTGGCAGAATAGCAACACTGTGTGCATGGATCTTAACTCCTAGGTTGCGCCCCTCAAGACGGGCATTCACGCAACTTACTGGCGGAGGGAACTTCGATACGGTGGACGCAGAACGCCGCCAAGATTGTTCAATACGGCGAGTCCGTCCCCAACTGCTTGCCATCGGGCAGCACAAGTTCTTTCAGAAGGCCAATATGCGAGCTGTTCTTGGCGGGATACAGAATTATGGTGACCTGGTCTCCTGGTTGTACATCCTTCTTGCTCCAGCCGGACCTGAGCAGTTTGTTTGGGCTATGGCTGATGCATCCCCAATGGACGACCTTACCCTCCTCGTTCTTCACGTCAAAATAGATTTCCGTATGTGGATTGTCCCAGTCGATTTCGGTGATCGTTCCTTTCAAGGTCAGCGAATGCTCCATGTCATAAGCGGCAGTCCCATGGTGAGCGAACGCCGGGGGCGGGCTCATGACAAGCACAATAAGTGCCATCAATGTGAGCAGCCCGCTTGTTCTTTTCAATTTCAGCGTAAGGACCACACTTTCATCGCTCCGTCTATATACCGAAGCCTGGCGAACCACCGGTCGATACTCCACAATCATACGGCGGCCGCAAACCCAGGCGCGGTAAAATCACAGTTAAAACTCCTTAACACGGATTTAATGCCAATCAGCCGGCAAACTTGTAGCCAAGCCCAACGATGGTGAGAATGAGCTGGGGGTTCTTCGGGTCGTTCTCCAACTTTTGGCGCAGCCATGCAACATGGACGTCTACCGTGCGCGTGGAAGGGGTCGCGTCATAACCCCACACGTCACGAAGTAACTCCTCTCGGGATAGGGTGGTCCCGCGATGCTCCACAAAATATCGCAGCAATTGAAACTCCTTCGCCGACAAGGGGACAGGTTTTCCGTCTCGTGTCACTTCCGTGCGCCTCATGTCGATTTGGACCGCTCCAAATTGATAGCGGACTCGTGCTGTTCCTCCAGGCTGGCCCGCTCGTCTCAGCAAGGCATCCACCCGCGCCAACAGCTCCGCCATCTTGAAGGGCTTCGTCAGGTAGTCGTCGGCGCCTGATCTCAACCCGATGACCTTATCCATCGTTTGGCGCCGCGCCGTGAGCATGAGGATGGGAGTGGCTGACCCAAGCTGCCGCAACTTTTGGCAGACCGTCAGCCCGTTCTGCCCGGGAAGCATGAGGTCGAGAAGGATCAAATCAAAGTGCTCGCGAGAGGCGATATCGAGGCCTGAGGTGCCGTCTCGGGCCACGCTCACGCCGTAGCCCTCCTTGCGCAAGCGGTCCCGCAAGGCGGTGACCAGCCCGGCTTCATCTTCCACAATCAATATTTTGGCGTCCACTTCAGGTCGTCTCCCCCACTTAGGCGTTCATCGGTTCCCAGCACTGGGAAGTGCAGCGTGAAGCAAGTGCCCTTCCGAATTTCGCTCGAAACGCTCACGGTTCCACCCATCTCTTCCATCATCCGCTTCACCAGATGAAGCCCAAGCCCAACGCCCCGGATCTGTCCGTCGCGAGCGGTCTGAACGCGATAGAAAGGCTCAAAGATATGCGGCAGATCGGAAGCGGAGATGCCAATCCCTTTGTCCTCGACCCTCACCTGGACTTCTTCTCTTGGATTGCTTGAATCTAACCGCGCGCTGATCCCGATCCATCGGTTTTCGCCGGCATACTTCATGGCGTTACTGATCAAATTATCGACGCATCTGTTTACCACGGCCGGGTCCGCGGCCACGAGGGGCAAATCGGCGCCGATGTTCTTCTCGATGGCAAAACCCGCGTCGAGCAGCATGCGTTCCGACGCAGTCACGCTCTGCGCGACCACGGCCCTTATATCCATCGGCCGCAATTCGTATTCGGATCTCCTCAGCCTTCCGGAGGCGAATAAAAGAACCTGGTCGAGCAGACGTTCCAGCCGGCCTCCTTGATCGCGAAGGATTCCCGCGTATTCCTGAACTTGGCTGGGGTTGTCCACAACACCGTCCGCGAGATTTTCAACCGCCGAGTTGATGACGGCCAGCGGCGTGCAAAGCTCGTGTGAAAACCCCGCCACGAATTCCATCTGAAGCTTGGCGAATCGCTCGGCTCGCCGCGCGACGGAAAAGACAAGCACCACGCTGCCCGCCAGGATAAAAAGAAGGCCAAAGCTGATGGCCAGATTGCGCCTTCGCCACGATGAGACGGCCGTTTCCAGGGAGCCGGAGGGGTGCTGCACCACTAATTGCCACTGGTGAGCCTGGCTGCTGGGCTGCACCGGGGGATGGCCTCGTCGCCTCGCCTCTTGCGCGACCGAATCGAATAGATTGACCACCGCATCGGGCGAAGAGGTTGCGACCGGAAAGTTCGGGCTGGAGAGATAGACCGCCTCGTACGGCGCCTCCGCACTCCGAATGGCTGCCCCAAAGCCCAGTTTCACGAAATAGCGATCCACCAGCTCGGGGAAATACACTTGTTTCAGAAAGTTGCCGCTCAGTTCGACGATCAGAAACCCGATGGGCTTCACATCCATTTCGGAGTCGCTGCCGCCCAGGGAGCTTTGAAACATGGGCCGGATCAGCGCCGGGGTCTCTTCGTAAAATGTCCAGGGATAATAGACGGCCTTGCGATCCGGCATTGTGGGCGGAAGCTGCGCGGCTTGCCGGCTGAGAAATTGATGCAGTGAATCCAATTCCGCGGGCCAATCGGCTTGCTGAAAACGATTGTTATCCAGATCGAGCGATTCGAGGACGCCATCGGGAGCGCCGCCCGTTTTCCAGATGTACACTCCCAGAAGGAAGCCGGGACGCTTGGTGGTCTTGGTCCAGGCGGCGTACTGGTGGAGAACGCGGCTTTCAAGCGTGGCGGCTGGTCCATCGGGCGCGATCTCGAATCCCTCGCACAGGCGGTCGAAATCGTAGGAAAATTCCTGGTCGAAATTTCCAACGCTTGCGTCCAGCGCGGACTCGAGGCGGCCCTGCTGGGTTCCGCTGATTTCCGCGGTCCACCGGTATTGGAGCGTCGCTAGAAAGAAGACGACTCCCGCCATCGCCAGAGTGGCGATCAATTCGATGATCGATCTCTTTGTCCATTTCATGGAATAATTGCGGAGGCGAAATTGGGTGGCTCAATCGAGGCCCCGCCGGAATCGATGCTTCGGTTACTTGGTGGCTCCCCCGACCTCCCTCCTGTGGTACTCCAGGAAGTTGATATTGTCCTCGCAGACATATTCGCGGATGTTCCATCCCGGCTTGAGCGTGAAAACTTGGCGTCCCGACCAAGGTTTGGTGTAGGCCTTTGGATCGTCAATCGTGATGTCATCCTGGAGAGTGTTATGGTCGATGCGGCGAAGACGCTCGATAACATGCAGCGCATCGGAATGCGGATGGCCCACCTGATCGAGCCATGTTTTGTCGTTTAAACCCGTCGTGTCGATAACGAACGTGTCTCCGTCCCACCTGCCGATGGAGTCGCCCATCCATGTAAGGTCCAGATTTTTCGGGTGGTCGCGACGGTCCGTATAAATTTCACGAACGAAGTGGTCGTATTCGAAGATCATAATGACCTCGTCGCGCGTTTGAACGATCCGCAGGGGAAAGGGGAGCAGCATGATGCGAGGCACGCCTGGCGGAAAACACTGCAAAATCGGATCCTGTGAGTCCGGAGTGGCGCGAGGGCCGTATCCGGGTTTGGCGGCTCTGAAGACCGCCTCGGCCCAGGGACGCAACGGCGGCTCGGTTGCAGCTAGGGAGATGGTGTCCTGGCGCTCCATCCAGACCCCGGATAGGTCGGGCGCTGAGGCTTCCTCTGCGGCGCGAGCAATGCCGGGGTGCATGGAGATTTCAGCGAATGGCGCAAACGTGAGAAAAAGCATCAGCGTTGCAAGCGCAAGCATCCGACCCTGCATGCGGCTGGGCAATTTGAATCTCTCCAATAGTTTAGATGCAGGGCTCAACTCCAGGGAAAAGGTGTCTATCCTGAATGGATTTAGTCATCGCTGGAAGATCGCTCCCCCGGCGCTCACAATCCCCTGCGAACGCGAGCCTATCCTAACTCGCAATCTTCCGAATCGGTGGAGAAAGCAGAAAGGCTGCGGCATATTCAGAGTGCATGCGGATAGTACTCGGTGCGGGTGCGCTTTCGATTGGGCTCGCGCATCGCTCGCCGCGATGTGCGGGCAGCCAGTCTCCACGCCATATACCCGCCTATGCGTCGGTCAGCAAACAGACCGGGCGCCGTCATGTTTTCTTCAGTGCTGCTGACTTATCTTGTCAATCGTCTGAGAAAACCCATCTTTCGTGCTTGGTTTTGCAATAGCTTATATCTTTGCCGTGGCTTGCCGGTGCATGTCGTGGCGGCCATGTGAGCGCTCTCGGACTGGGAAAAGAGTAGGTCATTGTTCGATTATTGTTCGATTTGATGCTTTCCTTGCGAAACTATTTGTGCATATTTGTGCAATATTTTGGGTAATTTTTTATGAATTTTCCTTGACAGCTCTTTTCCGGAGGTGGTATCACCACTAGCACGATTTGGTGGGGATCTACTGGCTACGCGCATTTAACTTGTTAGGCGGAGGGGTAAAAGTCTTATGAACGTGTCATCTCCAGCAACGAAAAGATTTGTGTTTTCGAAGATCAGAGAGTTGGCGTCCGTGCTCGGCATGGCGGTTGCGCTTCTCCTTTTGTGTCTTCCTCTATATTCGCAAGGTGAAACCGGCACTATTCTGGGCGCTGTAACGGACCAGACGGGCGGCGCGATTGCTGGCGCCACTGTCACCGTCACGGACACGGCCCGAGGCACGGTGCGAACCTTAACCACGGATCAGTCCGGCTCATACAACGCCCCGAATTTGACTCCCAGCACGTATACGGTGCGGGTCGAGTTTAAGGGCTTCAAGGCTTTCGAGCGGCAGAGCGTTGTTTTGGAAGTTGCCTCGAACGTTCGCGTGGACGCCACCCTCCAGCCCGGAGTTGAGACGCAGACTGTGACGGTCACCGAAGCGGTGCCCCTGATCGAGACGACCAACGCCACGTTGGGCGGCACGCTTCAGAATACGGTGATGGAGAACCTGCCCTTGAATGGCCGGAACTTCCAGAACCTGCTGAATCTTCGTCCGGGCGTGCAGAAATATGTCGGCAACGCGGGCTGGTCGAACTCCTCGAATGGCAACCGGCCCCACGACAATATGTATCTTGTGAACGGTGTGGATGCCAACGATCCCTGGATGGCTCAGAGCATCATGAACGCGGTGATGGCGGCGGGCGATGCGGGCACCATGCTTCCGATTGAGTCCATTGACGAATTCAAGACGATATTCAATCCTCCCGCGCAATACGGCTGGAAGCCTGGCGCGCAGATCAACGTCGGGATCAAATCCGGCACGAACCAAATTCACGGCACGGCCTATGCCTACGGCCGCGATGGTGCCTGGGATGCGCGCGACTTCTTCAACACCGTCCCGAATGTCCAGCCGCCCGTGGCGGTGGAGCAGTTCGGCGCGAGCATCGGCGGGCCGATCAAAAAGGACAAGATTTTCTACTTCGGGAACTTTGAATCCCAGCGTTACAGTGTGGGAAATCCGGCGGTTCATAGCGTGCCCATCACGGCGCCGGGAGTAGGAACCCTGACAGGCCCCGGGGCAAATAACTTGATTGGGGCTTGCCAATCCGCCCTCGGTGCGGGAGCTTTGACCCCTGTAAGCGCGCAGCTCGCTGGTCTGAGCACCTCCTGCGTGCCGCTCGGAAACTATCCCGGACTCTTCCCGGTCAATAACGGCGCCAATGGAACAAACGTCCAGACCGGCCTTCTGAGCACGAACACCATCTGGTCCGGTGTCGGCAAGATCGACTATCACGTTAACGCGAACAACACCATCAATGCGATGTACTTCATCAGTCCGGGAACTGGAGACTTCGTCGACAACGCCACGCTCGAGATCAACCCGGCATGGATAACCTCCCAATACGCGCGGTCCCAGGCCTTCTCGACGGCTTGGACCTGGACGCCGTCCTCGAACTGGGTGAATGAATTCCGGGTCGGCTACTCGCATTATTACCAGACGTTCCTCACCCCGGACTCATCGCTGAGCCCGCTAAACTACCCATTCCAGGGCAGCACATACAGCCTCAACACGGGTCAAACCAACCCCCTGTATCAAGGGTTTCCGACCATCAGACTTCAGAGTGGGTTCAACTCCATGCAATTGGGCGGAAGCTGGCCAAAGTATGTGGGGCCGGACGGGGTGCTGGACATCTCGGATCATATCTCCTATCTGCGCGGCAACCATACGTTCATGTTCGGTGGCGAGATACTCGACAACACCAGCACGAACAACGTGACGCAGTATGCGAAGGGCTTTTTCCGCTTCGGTCCCTCCGATATTAACGGTGCGCCAGCCGGATCCTTGGAAAGCTATTTTGCCGGCGTTCCGAACCTGACGCATTACACCACGGGGAACCTTCTGCGGCACCTGTCCAGCCAGGGTTATGCGCTGTTTTTGCAAGACGACTGGCGCGTCAAGCCTCGGCTCACCGTCAACCTCGGCATTCGCTACGAGCTGAACACGGTGCTGAATGAGCGGGACAACCTGATTGGCAACTTCGATCCGATTCTTGGACCGACCCAGGTTGGCACCGGCGGCCTCACGTCAGCCTATAACGGCGACCACAACAACTTCGCGCCGCGCCTGGGCATTGCCTGGGACGTGCGGGGCAACGGAAAAACCGTTGTGCGCGCCGGCGGCAGCATCATTTACGAGCAGAGCAGCTTCGACAGTACAGAGGCGATCGGCAACCTTCTCGGCCTGCGGACGGAGCCAACCGGAGTGCCTCTCTATTACACCGGTCCAGGCGGAGCCGTTCAGTCTGGAGTCACCCAGGGAGGGACAATCGACGTTGGGGCGACCACGCTGGGTGGAATAGGAAATAATGCGTCCATCGCCAACGCATGGCAGAACAACGCGACCACGCCGCTCTTTGGCGGGAGCCCGGCATGCGGCGACGGTACCGTTGCAATTGCCAGCGGGGCACTAGCGGGAATTACGCCTTCGCCCTGCACCGTGTTGGGGGTGGATCGCAATCTGCGCACTCCCTACGTGATGAGCTGGATGGCGGACGTGCAGCAGGCCATCACCGATAACCTTTCCCTCGACGTGGCTTACGTCGGCAACCGCGCCTCAAAGCTGCTGGGCCTGATCGACCTCAACCAGCCGCAGATGGTTGGCGGTTTCAGCCCCGGTTGGGGCAACCCGGCGGTTGCGGGAACCCCGGCTGCACAGTGCCTTGCCAGCGCGGGAACGGGTTACAACAACTGCGCTCCTTCTGCCGCTCTGGAGGCGGCCGCACAGCCTTACAACAGCAAGTTTCCGTATTTGAGCAACATTCAGTTCCTGAATAACAGCAACTTCTCAACCTACAACGCCTTGCAGGTATCCTTGACGCAGAGGACCGCGCACGGTTTGTCCTACGTCCTGGGATACACATATTCCCGTTCCTTGGGCACGGGCTACGACAACTGGAGCTTCCTGGTTCCGATCAACAGCAACAACGTGAACCAGCTTTACGGACCCACTGTATTCGACGCCACCCATGCTCTCACCTACTCGCTGACGTATGCGATCCCGGGGAAGCAATCGAAGGCGCAGCTTCTTGAGGGTTGGTCGATTAACTCGATCGTGACCCTCCAGAGCGGGCAGCCTTGGGGCGTGAACGATTTCTCGACGGACTTCAGCGGAACGGGTGAAATTAGCAACCCATCCACAAACGGCGAGCAGTGGAATTTCTCCGGAAACCCGAGTGCCTTCAAGACCAGCCAGGCGCTTATGAACACCAACGTGCTTAACGGATCTCCGCAGGGCGGAATTCCATACTTCCCGGGCGCCAGCAATCCGACCTGCGCCGCCAGGGCTGCGGCCGTCGGTCCTCTGGCAACGGCCTCGCTCACGAACCTGGGTTGCTACGCTGTGGGCAATTCAGTCCTGACTCCTCCGGCCTATGGCAGCTACGGTACGATGGGAATCAACCCGTTCCGCGGACCGGCGTTCTACAACTGGGATTTCTCCATCACCAAGGAAATGAAGATCAAGGAGCGGCTCACCGCGCAATTCCGCGCCGAGTTCTTCAACATTCTCAACCACCCGAACCTCTCGAACCCGTTCGGCGGCCCTGGTGGAGACAACACCTATACCGATCCGACTGCGGTTGGGGGCGCGAGCTTTGGATTCCGGCCGCAGACGCCGGACGTGACCAGTTCCAACCCCGTGCTTGGTTCGGGCGGTCCCCGCGCGATCCAGTTGGGATTGAAGCTGATCTTCTAACGATCGGTTTTCAAAAAACTAAACTAGTAGCAAAGGGGGGCCGGAGGAAACTCCGGCCCCCTTTGTTTTTCTCGGCGAAATTGAGTGGATGCGCCAAAACTGGCTTTTTCTGGCGCTATAAGCGGGTTTAAGAGTCCAAAAGGGCGCCAAAACGCGCCCAAATTGGTCAAATTTGGCCGCCGCGAACGGCGCAGCCAGTCTTTTCTACTGGTACGGAACGTTTACGGTGACACGTTGTAGGATCTTTCTTATTGAGTCTCTCATAGTATAGTGACGTCAGAACGGGTCCGCTTGAGCCCAGAAGCCAGTGACGAGCGTGGTTCGTCTGCGCATGCGGCGAAGAGCCTTACGGGCATAATGGCTCAGCTGCCAGAAGGTCTGCGGACAGAAGTTGGGCAGCTCGTGTTGTTTCCAGTGGCTCCAGAGATACTCGACCGGGTTTAACTCGGGAGCGTAAGCGGGAAGGAATTCGAGCCATAGGCGTCCTTTCTGTTCGCGTACAAAGTCCCAGATTAAACGGCTGCGATGAGTTCGCGACCCGTCCCAAACCACCAACAGCTTGCAATCGAGATGACGTAGGAGATGGTGGAGGAACTGAACGACCTGCGGGCCGCGGATCGAGCTCGGGAAGAGTCGGAAGTAAAAGTTCCACCAAGTTACGCCAGCCATCGCGGACAAGGTTTTCCAATTGAAGTGATACTGCAGCACGGGAGCGTGGCCTCGCGGTGCCCAGGTTCGGCAACGATGTGGTCTCTGGCTCAGTCCGCTTTCGTCGACGAAGACGATGACGAACCCTTGTTTTTGGGCTTTTTTTAATCTCTGGCTAGCGTTTGCGCTTCCACTGCGCAATAGCTCGCTCGTCGCGTTCCAGAGCTCGTCCGGTCGGGCGTTGGCAACTCCAGCCGAGCTGCCGCAACAGTCGCCATGCATGTCCGGGGTGATAGGCGATCCCGCATTCCTGTTCGATCAAATCCGC